>CAIMEB010000294.1 GCA_903839855.1 uncultured Methylococcaceae bacterium | reverse complement strand
ATTTCACAAAATACTTCCCATGGCGTTTTGTAGTTTAATTTTTTTCTGGGTCTGTGGTTAAGCCCTGCCAATGCTTTGTTAGCATCGTCTTGGGTTACCTGATCCAAGGGCTGATTCTTAGGGAAATATTGTCTCAGTAAGCCGTTATGATTTTCATTTAAGCCACACTCCCAGGAATGATAAGGCTTAGCAAAATAGGTGTCACAAGCCAATGCCTTAGCGATGTCTACATGCCGACAAAAGTGTGCCACGAAGGCACATAGGGGGTGGAACTCCCCCGTGCAGCTATGCTGCACAAGAGATGAGGGTAGGTCCCTCGGAGTCGCCGTACAGGCGGAGGCTTCAAACCACCTACTGATGCTACGTTTAAGAAGCGTGGTGGTGAGCGAGATAGGAAAAGGCCGAACTCGATTCGGTCAGGTATGGGGCAACCGTTCACCCCCCTAACCCAAAATTAAAAAACTATTGACTTAAAAATCATATACAGACTTTCAGATAAATAATTTCCAAGTACTGTGCAGAACAGCACTGACTTTTTTGGTTTGTAGTGTTGAAAAATGAAAATTTAATTTCTGAAAAGCTATAGATGCTTTATTATGCGCAACTAATCACATAGGTCATACGGCACGCCAATGATTCTCAAAGAGCATGAGCTACTTCAAATTGATGCGGATTTCATCTCCCGTCTTCGGGAGCAAGATCCTGATGCATTGGCAGGACTGAGCATTAAATTGGTTAGCGACCTGAAGGAAGTACTGGAGCGTCTCAATCAAAATCCGACAAATAGCTCAAGACCATCGGGTAGCCTTGCGCCTTGGGATAAAGGCATTGCCGACGAGAAAGAGGAAGATGATGAATCGGCTTTTGATGAAAAAGAAGCGCTTCAGTCAAAAACAGGCATCAACAAGTAAAATCCCTCGGACATTACTGATACAGATGAAGCCGTCAGTCCAACATCAAATGATGAAACACCAGAGCCGCCAAAACCCCGCAAACCTGGTCGTCAGTTGGGTTCACAAGGCTTTGGGCGCACACAACAGCTAGTCGTTACCGACACGACGCCTCAACACAAATACCACCCTGTAAAACTTTCTAATACTTGTTTGCTGATCGGTTGAAATGTGCTAACCGCTGATTGATTGACTTAAGTAATAAAAACGATTTATTTTGTAAATAACTAACTCTGACCCCGATAATTGACCCCGATAATTAAAAAGATTTAAGATTAGCTTTAGTTGAACGCGGTAAGCAGTTTATTCAACAAAACCAAGGTGCAATTAATAGACTTTATGAGCAATTGTCAGTGCACTTTTAATGATAAAAACCTATTGCCAATATTTGCTGATCCGATTCCTTGTAAAGTAATTGTTAACCATGATTTACTAACCACACTTCTAAATCAGCAATAGCCTTAAAGTCTAACAAGGCATCGGCTAGGTCTTCTAGTTTTTCTAAAGGGTAGGTCGGGAAGTTTTGTAAGATGGTTTCAAGCTCAGGTTGTACGCCGAATTTGCGTTTTAATAAACGACTCACTAATTTAATACATTCTTCTTGTTTGCCAATTATCTCGCCTACTTTACGTTCTTCTGCTGATATTTCTTGAAAAAAGCGGGTATCTTGTAATTTAACTTCATATACAGATAACATTTGTTTAATCTCCTCGCGGCTTAAGTGCGGTAACTTATAAACCAAAATAGTTTCAATAAGATCCAATCCATCTACGTCAATTTTATCAAGTCGCTCAGCTAAATCTTTGGCACGGCTTATTGTCTGTTGTTTATCACTCACAATCAAGCGAATAAATTCAAGTGAGGGTGATAAGTCAGTTCGGTCTTGATAATCTTCTAAGTAAATACGATGAATCTGGGGTAAGTTTAAGAATGGTAAAAACTCAATGCTGGCTTTCTTTTCAATTGTTCGATTGGGATAAATCAACAAGATTAACCAGTTTCGATTAGGCTTTTTTAAGTACAAGTAAAGCGTGAGTTCACTAAATAAACGACCATAAAAATCGTTATCCACTTGATATTGCACTTCAACAAAGATAATGGGTTGGTCTGGATCATCAGTAACGGGTTTGAACAAACCATCAATTCTAAAAGCCGTCTGTTTGATCTCTTCTGAGCTAAAGCAATAACTATCACCTGCATAGTCTAAACCTAATAACTCTAAGGCTAATTTCGGCTTGCGCAGAAATAACCGATAAAACAGGGTGTCCGTTTTCATGATTAAAAAATCAATTAAGAGTGATATGGCTCAACCACCATAACACACTCATTGACAAGAGGTACTTCAAGTTCACAGCTTAGGCTTAATAAAATGCGTATTCCAGTGAAATCTGACACACTATCAGAGCGAAGCGACGGAACTCCTTCACAATGGTAGGGTATATGAGTGCAATATTGCATTAAGTTACGATATATTAAGTACCTATGTAAAATTAATTTAACTTAACTTTTAAGAAAAGTCTACGGTGAAAGATAGTCCAATATTAGCAAGCACATCAAATAATTCTCTTTT
>CAIMEB010000293.1 GCA_903839855.1 uncultured Methylococcaceae bacterium | reverse complement strand
CAAAAATTATAGATAAATATGGATCGACAGAAACATCGGTTCATGCGTAACGAATAGGGGACAGCGCCATTCAGCTGGAAGATAAACAGAGCTCTATCTTAAACTAAGGCATTATTTGTCTGGACAATGGGGTCCACTTTAAAATGCCGCCCATAACTTCGATACGGAAACGATATAAGGGTGACCTGTTCACCTTGGTTACGCAGATAAGAAACCAAGTGGCGGTTATATAAATACCCGCCACTGATGGTCTCTATATCCCCATAAATTAATAAGCCAATATGCACAAGTAACTCAATATAGCTTAAAATTCTTGACGAAACGCCGCCCAACAGGTGTCATTTTCCCATAACTTAACGCGAAGGGCACCGGTTCCTGGTGGCTTAATGACCGCCAGTAACTGCTCAGTAATAATACGACTAAAGTGTTCAATACTTGGATTAAGCCCAGCAAACTCAGGTTGATCATTTAATAAAGCATCACGAAAACGACCGACAATCTCATCCAAACCGGCTTCTATCGCCACAATGTCTACTAAATACCCATGTTGATCCAATTGCTTGCCTTCAATGCCCACTTCAGCTACATAATGATGTGCATGTGGTTTATTTTCATTGCCCCAATCCCCTCCTATCAAATAGTGGTTTGCAATAAAATCACGAGTAACAGCTACAGTGTACATACTATTTCCTAATAAGAGAGATTAAAGATAAGCGGCTTAATACGTTAATACCGCTTGTAAAATGGTTTCTGGCGCTTGATCTAATAATGCGTATAACGCTGAGGCCTGTTCTAAAGGTACTCGATGGGTAATCATTTGTTGAGGTTGGGTACGACGTATCATCTCCCAAGCCAGTTCAAAGCGGCGTGCTTTATCCCAGCGTCCGGTTAATTCAGGTGCAATAGTACTCACTTGACTGCTAATAAATTTCAGTCGATGACGATGCGCAACCCCGCCTAACTGTAGCTTGACCTCTTTATTACCATACCAACTGCCAATCACAATGCGGCCCGTGTAACTGCTTAAATTAATCGCGAGATTTAAAGCGCTGGGTGACCCACTGACTTCATAAATCAAATCGGCTCCTGCTTGAGCGGTATCCGTTAACTGTATCGGTAAGTGTAAAAGGTGTTCTAAACGGGCTAACTCTTCTTTGGACTGAGGATCATAAACCTGTTGAACTCCGACTTTTAGCGCTTGAGCTTTTCTTAAGGATAAACTTTCTAAAGCCACTAACTGAGCCAAGGGAAATTGTGCTAACACACTGGAGACCAGTAAACCCACTACCCCTTGTCCTAAAACCAGTACCCTTTCTCCAAGAGCCGGGCTGCCATCTAAAACCAAGTTAACTGCGGTTTCCATATTCGGTAAAAACACGGCGGCTTCTGACTCAATATCCTCAGGTAATATGATGACTTGTTCAGGGGTGGTTATAAAATGACTGGCATGTGGCTGAAAAGAAAAGACTCGCTTGCCAAGCCAAGATGAGTCGACTGTAGCACCGATTTGTGCTACGTGTCCCACACACGCATAGCCGTATTGCAACGGATAGGTCTGATCTTGTTGTAATGAAGCTAAAGTGGCATCTAAACTGATATCACTAGGGAGTTGACCACGATAAACTAACATTTCAGTGCCCGCACTAATCGCAGAGCACACTGTCTTTACCCAGATTTGTGTCGCATCCAGATCGGCTAAGGGCTGTTCTCTAATGTCAAGTTGATAAGGTTTGATAAACCATAACTGTCGAACAGTCATGCGCTTTCCTGTGGTAAGTCTAAAGATTGGTAGTGTAAATCACCCCACATAATCAAATCATACCCCAACATTTCAACCGACATTGGCCGAATTTGCGGTAATAACTGTTTATCAGTAATGCCTAAATGCCCTACCCCTTTGTAACCGCCGACCAAAGTCGGCGCGACTGTTAAAACTAAGGCATCAGCTAATTGCGCTTTTAAAAAAGCGGTAATCACATCACTCCCTCCTTCTACCATCAACATCCTAATACCTTTCTCCCAAAGCAAAGCCAGTGCATCCAGTAAATTAACCCTACCATCAATATCACTGCTGAGTGTGATAACTTCAACCTGATTATTATAGTCGTGCTCATCTTTTAGGCGCGTTAACACCCAGCAGTTTTTGTCAGTATGATGACAAAGACGTGCATTAACAGGCATTCGTAATTGACTGTCTAAAACAATTGGTTGTGGATTAGGCCCTGACCACTCACGCACAGTAAGCTGAGGATCATCGGTTAACACGGTACCAATCCCCACCAATATACCGTCGTGGAGACTACGAAGTTGATGAGTTAAGCGAGTCGCTTCAAGCCCACTTAAGGCCAATGACTCCCCACTCCGCGTGGTAATACTGCCATCCCAACTTTGCGCATAACTTAAGGTAACGAACGGACGTTTTGCCTGACTTAAATTACGTTTGTGGGAAGTCAACCAGTGTTCAATCTTCTGGTTGATAGTCATTAAGTTCGCGGTGATTCGGTAGAGGGAAATGCAGCATCGAACGGTAAGAAATGATCCATCCGTTGAGCTTTAGTAAAGTTTTTGTAATAAGCCAATGCCTCGCCCTTCTTGACGCAAATAGATTACTCCCCCTTGTCCACGCTCTGCAATCAACTTTAAGGAAAGATCGAGTTGTTCACCACAGTCACAACGCTTGGAACCCAAAACGTCACCGGTAAAGCATTCGGAATGTATGTGTATTAAAACATCCTCAGCCTCGTGAACGGCACCCATATAAAAAGCTAAATGTTCTTTTTTATCGAGGGTATTAGTGTAGTAGCAAAGTTGAAAATCGCCATATTCAGTTGGAATACGGGCACAGGTGATTCGTGAAACGGTTGTGTTAGACATACGGGGTGATATTGCAGTATAAGATATTCGTTATATAAGGCCGACTATTTAGAATCGCTAATTAAATCCAAAAAGGAATTAATCAACAATAATAGCCGACCAATTTAACATATCCAGAAACAAAAATTAACTATAGACTTTCAGATAAATAAATTCCGGCGAATTCATATAATAAGTGCAACACTTCGAAAGCGAGTTAAATAGTATAGTTTCCATCGACAAAAACAAAAGCTAACGAGGCACAAAAAATGAGTACCTACACCCATCTAACCCAAAAGGCGTTTTGGTGACCTTAACGGAACGGGTATCTAAATTGAATCTCCTCATCCCTATTATTCGTAAGGAAGCCGAGTTGACCAAAGAGGCTATCATTCAAGCCCTAAAACCATTTGCTAGCTGGGTTCACACCATCACTTTTGATAATGGTCGTGAGTTTTGCCGGCATGTAGACATCGCTAAGGCATTGGCTTGTGACACCTATTTTGCTAAGCCTTATCATTCCTGGGAGCGTGGCTTAAATGAAAATCATAACGACTTACTGAGACAATATTTCCCTAAGAATCAGCCCTTGGATCAGGTAACCCAAGACGATGCTAACAAAGCATTGGCAGGGCTTAACCACAGACCCAGAAAAAAATTAAACTACAAAACGCCATGGGAAGTATTTTGTGAAAT
>CAIMEB010000292.1 GCA_903839855.1 uncultured Methylococcaceae bacterium | reverse complement strand
GCGCTGGGGGTTTTCTTGCTGGGTGTTAGTTCGGTGATCTTATGGTGGGGACGACGCAACCCAGGTACACTAGGCGCTCCAAAAGCCATTAACCGTCCACCACTACCGGCTTATCTGGGTCTGGTTATTGTTGTTTTAGGAACATTACTGCCTTTATTGGGCATCTCTTTAATCATTATTTTGCTGATTGAGTTTACAATTTTAAGCCGGCTTTCAGCAACACGCTCTTTTCTGGGTATAGGTCGTTAAACTTATAGACATCATCTGCTTCCCTTGGTAGTGTATCCACAATCAAATTCTTTTAGGCTGGGTAAGCCCGATACACTACCCTTTTTAAACACCATTATGAAACCACCTTCGTCGTTTGTCTTTCTCCTGTTATTCATCTGCTTTCTTTTATTGGTACTCTTGACTGGCAAAGAACCTCTACCCCTTAGATAAAATTTAGGTCATATCACGTATTTTTTCTTAAAAAGTGTGTGATATGCCACACTTTAGTATTGTAAGAGTTCCCTAATATCTCATAAAGATCAATTATAACAAGCTCTACAGAGATTTGGCCTATTATTTGCTTTTATCAGGAAAGCTGTTACTCAACTAATAATAAAAAAGAGTAGCTTATTTTCCCTAGATAAATAAGAAAAGAGACCATGACAACTCCTCCATTTCCGCTTAATTCACGACAGGCTTTAATTTGCTTTCTTTTGGTAGCTTCGACTACCACTCTAGCAGCCCCTCAAAATGCTAATATGGCATCAAAAAAGACTGTAAGCCAAGATGAAGAACCCATAAACTTAGAACCCATGGAAGTAACCTCTGCCAGTGTCGGTCGCGGCAGTAAAGTGGAAAATATGGATGTGAGTACGACAGTGTTATCCAGAGAACAAATTCAGCATAGCCCTGAGTTAACCCTGGATGCCATACTCAGCCAGCAAATGGGCGTGATAATTCCTAATGTCCCACAAAATCAAACTGATCCAACCGGTGCAACAGTGTCTATGCGTGGTAGTGCGGGTGGTGAGAAAGTATTGGTGATGGTTGATGGGGTTCCTATGAATGATGGTTATTTTAGAACCATTGACTGGAGTCAAATACCCAAGGACACCATTGATAAGGTTGAAATAATACGTGGTGGTGGAGGGGCTGCGTTGTGGGGTAACTTAGCCATGGGTGGGGTAATCAACATCATCACTAAAGCACCCGTTGCAGGAGAAAAACGGGTCGGTTTTGCCTACGGCAATCTCAACACTAAAGTGGGTGATGCCGCGATGACGGTCTTTAGTAATGATAAGATACAATCCGGCTTCAACTTTAATGTCATCGAAAGCGATGGTTATAACACCTCGCCTAAATTTGATCGGGTGACACCAAACTTAGTGAGTTCAGCCACGCGCACGCACAACGGCTTATGGTCAACTTATTTTACCCCTAACGAACATTCCAAATATTTCTTTAAACTCGCGGGCAGCGAATTACTTCAAGACCAAATCACCTATTCGACTGCGAATAACCAATGGTACAAACTGGATGTTCGGAGTGGCGGTAAAACTGATTATTCTAAAACCGGCAGTTTCAACTTCTCCGGCTTTTATGATTATTCACAGATGAATAAAGCGAATGGCGCTTTATTGAATATATCGCCTGGCAAAGGGCCATCTTACACCAGTCAAACAGGCGGCGGCGTCAACCTGCTTACGGGGGCTAATGTTGCCACTTCCGGGGTTATGTCAGGACAAATAGAATCCATGAACTACAGTTCTTATGGCGCCAGCGGTTATATTGAAGATCGCTTATCTTTAAATAACTGGGGTTCCATCGATGACATTAAGATAGGGATTGATGCCAGAGGCGTGACGACTACCGATGCGAATAACCTGTATGCGCAAAATGGCACAAAAGCCAGCAGTTCTGGAAAATTTAGTACTGACACTGCGCTTTTAAATTCTGCGTCACAATTTGCCACTTATAATATGCAAGGTCAAACGTTATTTGAGGGCGTCTTTGCTCAAGGCACCTATAAACCCAAAGGTATTCCACTGGAAGCCACGTTGGGTTTAAGAGAAGATTTATGGCAAGCGATTGCTGCCAAGCAATCTGAAATATACCAGACAAACCCTGCAATTGCAGTTCTGACGCCTACCTCAAATTCCTATCAGTCGCCTGGTAATCAAACCTTTAACCAAATTGATCCACGCTTTGGTTTAAAGTATAGCTTTGATTCTGGCATCGAGCTACGCAGTGCGGTGTATAGAAACTTTGCCGCACCCGGTATGAACCAACTGTACCGGACTTATGCGAGTGCGTCCAGTGCAGCCATTGGCAATGCCAGCCTGATTCCAGAAACCTCTTTTGGACAAGAGGTGGGCATTGACTTTAAAGGTAAAAATGTAAAAACCACTTTTACCGCTTACCACTCACAGATTGACAACTACATTAATGCAACCTCCATCTGTGCCGCATCGGGGGGCGCTCAAACCTGTAACGCAGGCGTTTTAAGTAGCATGGGGCTTGCCAATACACCTTATACTGGCGTTACCAAAAATCTTAACATTGGTTCAGTGACCACCGAAGGGGCTGAGCTATTTGGGCAATGGAATGCGCTGGATACTTTACAGGTTAATGCCAGTGCCATTTATACCCATGCTGTTTTGGATAACTTTAACAGTACCACGGCGGCGATGAATACCGCGATATTAAAAACGGCCGGAAATCAGCCTCTACTGTATACCGGCAGGCAGTTACCCAATATACCTATTATGATGTTTACCCAAGGCGGCAGTTGGAACATCAGATCCGACTTAACGTTTAGCTGGGCCATAAAAACCTGGCCTACTTACCCTGCGAGTACCTTGAATGTTGCCACGGTGAATGGCAATGGCAAAAACAACGGTGCGGCAACGACGGCTGATTTGCACATGAGTTACCGGCCCATCAAAATGCTTGAGCTCTATATGAATGTACAAAACGTTGCCGATGCCTACTATAACTCCCAAGTGAGCACTAGCAGCTCTGGCGCGTCGGTTCTGGGTATGCCACGTACCTATCTGGGAGGTTTTAAACTCAGTTTCTAATCCTTAAAAAGGCAACTTCAGCCGACTGGGTTATGCAATGTAACCCAGCTTTTTCTTTTTCAACCATTGGGATGTCGCTTAATAAGTTTATAATAATGCCTTATTAAATCAATACGAAGCCAGCTCAGACTTTTATTTACATATTTTCATGTCATCAACTCATCCTTTTTACTCCGATACTAATAGAGTCATGTTCAACCCTTTGGCAAACCAGAAAAAATCATCTTTTGTTGCTACGGGACTACTGACTTGTGTCATTTGTCTGCATCTTGGTTTAGCGTGGTATCTATTAAACGCGCCGGCCGAAACGCCCAAACCAGAGACCGTGATAATGGAAGTAGTGATGCAGAAATCGGCGCCCGCAATTAAACCCGCAACGCCCGCCCCAGCGCCACCCAAGCCAGTGGTCAAAAAAGAACCTGAAAAACCTAAGCCGGTAATCAAGCCCAAGCCTATTGTAAAACCGGTTATTGCCAAAAAGCCTGAGCCAGTCATAAAAGAAGTGGTGCCTATGCCCGTCTTTTCGCCCGCACCACCGGCACCACCCGCACCTGCGGTAACTTCGACGTCAAGCAGCACAACTAACGCACCTAAAGCCATAGGGCCTAGCAATGACGAACCCAAGGTAAGCTCCGGGGTAGTTGCATTATTTAGGGTTCCCCCTGAATATCCAGCGCGTGCTGCTAATCGTCATATTGAAGGCTGGGTAAAAATTGAATTTACCGTGCAAACAGATGGCTCAGTGGATAATCCAGTGGTGATCAGCGCTGAACCTGAAGAGATTTTTGATGAAGCCGCACTGACCGCTATCAGTAAATGGCGCTTTAAGGAAAAAATCGTCAATGGCGTTGCGGTGACTCAACGAGCAGTGCAAATTGTAAAGTTTAATCTTGAACACTAATTTTTAACTATTTATAACTAGGATATTTACCGAATGCCTGAACATATTTCCCCCCAACTTATTATTGATGCCACACTGTATACGTTACTGGTTTTTTCAGTGATAACCTGGACGCTCATTTTCTTTAAAATTTGGCAGTTTTCTAATAACAGTCGTAGCAATAAAAACTTTGAAGCTGCCTTCTGGAGCTTATCCAGTTTAAAGCAGCTTAAAACACTATCACCTAAGCTAGCTAAAGGCTCGGAAGCTCGACTGGCTTATGTGGGCACAACCTGGATTGAAGAACATCAAAGCGCTAAAGGAAATCAACTAAAACACAGTGGTGATTCAGCAGAATTACTGGAACAAGCGATGCGTGAGCAATTACAGCAAGAACAGCATCGGATGGAAGGTGGTCTAACCATCCTGGCTAGTATCGGCAGTACGGCGCCTTTTGTTGGCTTATTTGGAACTGTGCTGGGCATTATGCATGCGATGCATGAGATTACCGCAAGTGGTTCGACCAGTTTAGATATCGTTGCTGGCCCGATTGGTGATGCTTTGATTGCCACCGCTATTGGTATTGCGGTGGCTGTACCTGCAGTATTGGCTTATAACTTTGCTTTGCGCCGCGTCAAAATCCAGCGTAGTCATTTAGATAACTTTGTCGCCAGCTTCTTATCGGTTGCCTTAAACACCAAAAATGAGCAGGCTTAAATCATGGCATTTAAACCCCAATCAGAAGAAGAAAGTGCTCTAAGCGAAATTAACGTCACACCTCTAGTGGACGTGATGTTGGTGCTGGTTATTATTTTATTGGTCACAGCGCCTTTATTAACGCAATCGGTGCATGTTACCTTGCCTAAAACCACTCAAACGACTGCAGATGTAAAAGATCAGCCATTACAACTCGGGGTTGATGCCCTAGGTGTTATCACTGTTAATAAAATCCCTATGGCGGATCTGGCTGCACTTGAATACGCCTTAAAATCCGAAATAGAAAAGAACCCAGAAATCGGCGTGCATTTGTATGCTGATAAAGCCGTTGTCTATGAAAAACTGGCTGAAGTGATGGCTACCGTGCAACATGCGGGAATTACTAAGTTGGCATTTGTCACATTGGAGAATTAAGGGATGATGCAGTTTTCAAAATACTTGTTTGGGCGAGATGGTAATATCCCACCCTTTCAAAGCTGTTGAACGCTCCAGTCCCGCCCACAAACGCTCGATCGCGTTGTATTTGCTGTGATAAGGCGGGTAATACACCCGTTGAATGATCAACCCCGTTTTGTCTGCAAACTCAATCAGCCTTTGCAAAAACTGCGTTCGGTGACCACTACACTCCGGGCCATTGTCCGAATTGATCACCAAGGTGCGAATATTGGGAAACGCCGATTTTCGCTGCTCCCACCAGGATTCCAGACCATCCTTAGTTATCGTTATTTGAATTACTTTGATTTATTAATGCTAATGTAATG
>CAIMEB010000291.1 GCA_903839855.1 uncultured Methylococcaceae bacterium | reverse complement strand
ATTTCTTAAATTTAAGAAACAGCTAAGCCGTTTATCTTTAAAGTCACTGGCCGTTTTTTAATGGCTACGGTAGCTTGTTGTTAATTTTTTATTGACATCAAAAGTGTCAACTACTTTTAGGCTGCTATGAAGGATGCCCGAATTTATCTCTTTTTACCGCACTAGACACTTTGTAAAAGTCCTGAAGAACGAAGGCATTATCGATTATTTTGTCCGCATAATCGACGAGGTGCATTCTAAGGTTGTCAGCTTCGTTATCGAATACCATTTGCACCCGTGACTGTTCGATCTGAAACACGGTTGTAAAAATACCAACCAATGTTAATAAAGTGCCAAAAAGTGGCAAAGCAACGGTAATGCGTCGTGGTCGCCACAATTCGCTGGGCTTGCCAAACAGACAAAAAGAAAGGGGGGTAATAATTAAAACGCCCAGACTGTCGCCGATCCACCAGTTTCTCCAGGATGAAAGTACCGAGGTTAACGGTATCAAATCAAACAATAGCAAGCAGCTGATGCCGATAGTCGATGCTATCAAGCAAGACAATGGACCAGCAGTCATAAAAAAGATCAATATTGAGGGGGGGGTGTCTAATTTTGGCAAACCGGGCTGTAACCATTTTGAGAGTAGCCAGGTTGCAGTCATAGCCTGTAAAGTACTAGCACAGGCAATCAGGAAAGAGGAGCAGAGCATAACAGTGGTTATATGCTCGGTATATTCGTTAATTGCCAATACTTGATTAGCAATGGCTCCACTCAACACCCCTGGCCACAATCGACGACCCCAGATCAATAAGGCTGTTAGTGCAATGCCGGCTGGAGGCCACAACGGACTCGCATAACCCGGTGGTACAGCCATTTCCATGCCTAACCAACCACCTGCAAAAAGAGTAATGGCGAGAGCCAAATTACCAAAAAAATTCGATATCATAAGTGTGGTTAAATTACGTCTGTCTGTTAACAATCCTTCGGACAGTTTTGATTTGATTAAAAAGTAGTCAGGAAGTATTCAGTGTGGGAAGACGTAGTTAACGACAATAACAGTTCAATACGCCAAAGCCCTCCATTCGCATAATAGAACTCATTCTATACAAGATGTCCAGCGCGGCAATTATCCAAGCCATAAGCGGTGCCCCGTAAGGTGCCCAAAGTGGTTACCCTAAATAAGGGTAGTAAACTATGAATCATCTCGGAAGAGATATCCATTAATAAGCTAACAAAGCCTAATACCCAAATACTCTTTGGAATTTGGCTTAAGGTATTGCCATATCGTGACATGAGTTTAAATACTAATGGTGGTGGTGATGTGCTCTAGGGTGGCTCTGAGTCAGTGCACAAGCGTGGTTTGTTGACTCCAGTTCAATTTGTAAGGTGCTGTGATGAACGGCGTAATGGTCTTTTAAGGTTGAGACAATTTCATCAAGAAATTGATCACCTGGGTGGCCACTGGGGATAACCAGGTGGGCAGTGAGCGCATTTTCTGTGGTGCTTAACCCCCAGATATGTAAGTCATGAACCTCGGTGACCCCTGTTAATTGACTTAAATACGCATTAATTTCAGAAAAATTAATGTGTGTGGGGACTGCACTTAAGGCGAGCTTTAAGGCTTCACGTAATAAGCTCCAAGTACCTATGACAATAACAGTCACAATGATCAAGCTCATCACCGGATCTAACCAATACCAGTTGCCGTATAACATGGCGAACCCCGCGATTACAACAGAGGCGGATACTGCGGTATCGGTCGCCATGTGCAAATAAGCACTGCGCAGGTTTAAATCACTTTTGCTGCCTTTCATTAATAGTAGAGCAGACAGTCCATTGATAAAAATACCTATACCAGCAATGATTGATACGCTTAATCCGGCTATTTCAGGAGGCGCTGCGAAACGGTGTGCCGCTTCCCAGGCAATAGCACCGCAGGCAACCAGTAATAACATGGCATTGGCGAGCGCTGCCAGAATAGACGTACTGCGTAAGCCATAGGTATAGCGTTGGCTAGGCTTCTTACGTGCTAAAACAATTGCTCCCCAAGATAGTAGTAAACCTAAAACATCAGAGATATTATGGCCTGCATCGGCTATGAGCGCAGTCGAATTAATTATAAAACCATAGCTAAATTCAACGACGACATAGCTAAGATTTAGAAAAATGGCGATGACAAAGGTTCGTCCTTGCTGATGAGGAGTAGGGTGGTGATGTTCACAATGTGAGTGGTGATGATAAGCCATTAATTGATGCCCGCCTGAAACAAAAAATTTAGGCTGATAGTTTTACTTTAAACGTTTCCTTTTGGCAAGTTAATCAATCCAAGTAATCCTTTCATTAATGCTATTGGAGTTGGCGGACAACCGGCAATGGTCATATCAACCGGAATGACATTGGAAACAGCACCGCAACTAGCGTAAGAAACACCAAATTCTCCACCGCAGGTCGCACAATCACCCACAGCAATAACCCATTTAGGATCAGGTGTTGATTCATAAGTACGTAATAGAGCCGTTTGCATGTGCCGAGACACGGGGCCAGTGACCAATAAAACATCAGCATGCCGAGGTGAGGCTACAAAATGAATACCAAAGCGCTCAATATCATAATAAGGGTTATTGAGAGCATGTATTTCAAGTTCACAGCCATTGCATGACCCCGCATCAACTTGTCTGATAGCAATGCTGCCAGAAAACTTTTTATCGATATAGCGTTTAATTTCTATGCCCAATGTTTCCAGTTCATTATCTTTAGGTGTTTTACAACGTTCTGTAGCAATGCCTGTTTTTAGGGTTTTAAGTAAAAGTTTTAGCATGTCAGAATCCTATAAATCGTTGCCTGAGTAAGAGCCATTTACAGATTTATTACAGACAGGGAAATCTGGGACAATATTATTAAGCGTAAGTTTTTCCAAAGCAGGCCAGTTGATAATACTGGGGTCTCTTGGATAAAATCGGGCAATTTTATTATCAGTGTCAAATCGAACAAAGCTGGTAATTTCACCCCGCCAGCCTTCAACAATACCCAAGCCTTCTGAATCCTGTTGGGGCACTTGCCATTCAGTCAAGATATCGCCATCGCTTAGCTGATTTATAAATTGATCTATCAGCTTTAAAGAAGATTGGATTTCTTTATAACGCACCCAGAAGCGTGAGGCAATATCACCTTGATTTTCTAGGGCAACTTTAAATTCTACTTGGTCATAAGGGAAATAAGCAGCATCACGACGTACATCATAATCCTGGTCGCTAGCCCTGCCGACATAGCCTAAGGTGCCAAAAGCAGCGGCAATCTCAGGGGATAAATAACCTGCCGTATACAGTCGATCTTCAAGAGATGAGTTAAGGTCTATGATGGGCATAATTTCAGAAAGCTCTTTTTTCAATCGGGTAATATCTTTTTTAATGACCGTGACCGAATCTGCGGACAGGTCAATTTTGACACCGCCCGGTACAATAATGTCCATTAATAGACGATGACCAAAGACCAGCACATTCGAGCGCAACCAGTCTTCACGTAAGCGGGTAAATTGCATTTGTGCAAATACAAAGGCAACGTCATTACAGATGGCGCCCATATCACCTAAATGATTGGCTATGCGTTCACGTTCTGCTAAAACGCCACGGATTAATGCCGCACGTAGGGGGATTTCAATAGTGGCGGCCTGTTCCATTGCCATACAGGCCGCCCAGGTATGTCCAACGGTTGTATCACCTGAAATTCGACCTGCTAAACGCGCTAAAGATTCAGGTGAGCGACCTTCAGCAATTTTTTCAATGCCTTTATGGACATAGCCTAGCCGCTCTTCTAAATTTAAGATCAGTTCGCCGACGGCTAAAAAGCGAAAGTGTCCAGGCTCGATAATGCCCGCATGAACGGGACCGACAGGAATTTCATAAACACCGGCTCCTTGAGCTTTAATGAAAGGGTAGTCTTTGTCGGCTGGCGTAATTGCTTCTGGCTCACCGTCTACGGAAAAGTCTTTACGTAAAGGATAACTGTATTTGTCCCAAGCCTGATGTCGCGTCCAGCGACGGTTATCAGTGTGTCCAATAAAGCGAATGCCGAACATGTCTTGAGTGTGGCGTTCGCTACGATTAGCGGCTGGATAGACACTGGCTTGTGAAGGTAATTCGGGGTTATCAACACTAATTTGAGTACGTAAGAGGATATAAATACCGGCTTTTTCAAAACAGGCATTTACTATAAACTGCGCATCTTTGTGTTCTGCCCAACCAGAAACCCAACGTAACTGCTGTTCGATAGCTAGTCGACTAAATTCGTGCCAATGTGAGCTGTTGATTTGCCATTTTTCACTGCTACTTTTTTGATTTATAGGCGAGGTAACAATAGATAGACTAGTGTTATTTAACTGACTTAAAAAGGCCAGTGTCCAATTTGAAGAACTCATAAAGGCGTACTCCCTGAAATTAACACGGTCGCCTGAGAAAACCAGTGAGCTAGAAATCCAGGTATTGAAAGACCTAACCATAATACCAGACCTAAATGAATGATGACTGGCCACAGGTTGGCTTTAACAGGTAATTGTCCTTCTGGCTTTTCTCCATAAACAATGGGTTGTATATGTCTGAAGAGTCCAGCGAAAGCAATACCGATACCTAATAGTACTAAAGGTGCTAACCACGGATAACTATGCATAGTTGCAAGCAGTACCAGGAATTCACTGGTAAATACGCCAAAGGGTGGGAAGCCTGCAATGGCAAGCGTACCTATTAATAAGCCCCAGCCAACTTGGGGTTGAGTTCTTATAAGTCCACGGATTTTTTCAATCCGTTGGGTGCCTGCAATTTGTGCCGCATGACCAACAGTTACAAAAATAGCCGATTTTGTTAAAGAATGCACTGTCATGTGCAGTAATGCTGCGTAGGTTGCAAGCGAACCACCGATGCCAAAAGCAAATGTCATCATACCCATGTGTTCAATTGAAGAATAACTGAATAGGCGTTTAATATCCTTTTGTCGATGTAGAAATAAAGCACCGACCAGAAATGACAGTAAGCCAAAGCCCATCATTAAATAGCCTGCAATGTTGCTGTGAGTAGTACCATCAACCAGCATTTTATTTCTTACTACTGCATATAAAGCGTCATTTAATAACAGACCTGAGAGAACAGCCGACATGGGTGTTGGACCTTCTGAATGGGCGTCAGGTAACCAGTTATGTAGTGGCACCAGACCGATTTTTGTGCCATAGCCAATCAGCATAAACACAAACGCAATTTCAAGTATTTCAGGGTTTAATTTTGTGGCGTTTTCATAAAGAACCGACCACAGTAAAGCATTGCTACCATCCCCGATTTGCATAGCTGCGTAATATAGCAGGATAGTACCGAACAAGGCTTGTGCGATACCGACTCCACAAAGAATAAAATATTTCCAGGCGGCTTCAATCGATTCCGGGGTGCGATATAAACTGACTAATAATACAGTCGCTAGGGTCGCACCTTCCATAGCAACCCACATGATTCCTAGGTTATTGGTGGTTAATACGAGGTACATTGCTAACATAAAGCCTTGATACATGGTGTAATAAAGCTTTAAACGTCCTGCTGTTAACTTACCGATTTCGTTTTCATGCGCCATATAGGGTGCAGAGAATATTGAGGTGGTGAGTCCGACAAAAGCGGTAAGTACAATTAAGTAGACATTAAAAGGATCAACTATATAAGCTTTATTAGCCGATAAAATAGTGCCGTGATTAACTACATTAACAGCTAGCCACAGTGTTGCCAATAAACAGACAGCGTTGAAATAGACATTGATTCTGCCCATATCGGATCTGGAATCTGCTATAGCAAAAAAAATAATCCCAGCGAAGGGGATTAATAGCACAAAATAGGCGGCAATCATTTTTCAATCTCGTTTAATCGGTTTAGTAAGTCGACATCTAACGAGTCGATGCTGCTTCTTATATGCAAGAAAAAGATACCAAACAGTACGGCGGCAACTAAAACATCAAAGGCAATGCCTAACTCAACAACCATTGGCATACCTTTAGTGGCAACGATTGCCGCAAAAAATAAGCCATTCTCAATAGACATAAAACCAACGACATGGGCTACTGCCTGCCGATGTGAGATCATTAATAACATACCGAGTAAGACTACGGATAGACTAACGGCCAATGCATTTAACATGACTGGCGCTGTGTTCTGTACTATCGGGTGTAATACATAATAGCTAAAGACCATCAAACTGGCACCACCGAGCATTATCATGGTTTTATTTTTTAAGGTTTGAATATCTCGATGTATGTTCATCTGTAACACTTCTCGTCTTAACATCCACGGTATAAAAATGACTTTTAGTAATAAAGTGAGTGCGGCTGAAATATACAGATGAGGATTTCCCAAGCTATAAGCAGCTAATGAAGTGGTTAAGGTTAATAAAAAACCTTGTAAAGCAAACACAAAGATTAATCGTAACAACCTGCTTTGACCTAGCATCAGAAATGATGTCAGTCCCACTAAGGCAGCCAAAGATAAAATCGCTTGCGTATAAAAGTCGGTTTGTCCAATATTCATTAACGAGATGCCTCTAAAATGATGTGACTTAACATACCTATTAATCCTAATAAGTAGGCAAAGCTTAGATACTCCTGTACTCGAAATAAACGCATTTTTGCAACCAGGGTTTCTGCAATAGCGAGAAAGATAGCGAGTAAGGCCAGTTTTCCTAAAATTGCGAGTAAGCCATAGCCAAGATCTTTAAGTGCAAAGGTTTCTGCAATGCCCCAAGGAAAAAAGATATTAGCGATTAATACACCATATAGCATGAGCTTTAGTTGGCTTGCCCATTCAATAAGCGCTAAATACCGACCGCTGTACTCTAAAATCATCGCCTCATGGATCATGGTTAATTCTAGATGCGTAGTTGGATTATCGACAGGAATACGTCCGGTTTCAGCGATTGCGACTAAGACAAGAGCAAATAAAGCAAATACGAACGAGGGTCGCAACACCAGGCCTTCATCTAGTACATGAGCAATAGCTCCCGACAGATTAGTGGTAGACGCAGTCATGGTCAGCGTAAAAATAGCCATTAACATAGCAGGTTCTGCCAATGAAGAGATAGTCATTTCTCTAGAAGAACCCATACCACCAAATGCAGTACCGATATCTAATCCGGCTAAGGTCAGAAAAAAACGGGCGAAGGCAAAGAAACCCACCATCACAATCACATCCGCACTGGCTGAGGTGGGTAGATCAACAACGATCAACGGAACAACTGAGGCTGCCAACGCGGTGGCAGAGAAGATGAGATAAGGTGCTGTTATAAACAGCCAGGATGCCTGTTCTGAAACCACAGGTTGCTTGTTTGATAACTTAAGCAAATCTTGATAAGGTTGCAGCAATGAGGGTGCTTTACGGTTTTGTAAACGACATTTACAGTATTTGAGCCAACCTGCCAGTAATGGCGCGAGGATAATAAATAATGCGCTTTGTAAAATGGCTATTAACCAGTTCATTCTGTGTCTTCCGCCGTTAGGGTGATTTTGATAAGCTTTGGGTAAACCAGATAATAACGGCTCGATATTTTTGAAGCAGGTACGGTTATTTGTGTTTTGTTATTCATCAGCTAATCAACCATAACAAAAGAATGAGTGTAACAAATGAATAACCCAGGTAAGTTCGGATATTCCCAGTCTGAATTCTGCCTACTTGTCTTGCCAGATCATTGACTCCCTGAGCAATGGGGGTGTATATGTGCGGCCAACTGTGGTCATGAACCTGAAGTTGATAATGTACGGAGGCTACTTCCTGATTCATGGCGCCTTTTGTTTCTTTGCTGATTTGTTCGTCAACTATCCATACCTTTGCGAAAATTCGACGAAATGGCATCGTAAAAGAACTCGATGTATATTGCATACGGGGTGTGAGTCCGCCAAAGCCACAGTCCCAGGTGGGTGCTGTACGGACAGTCGTTAAAGGGTTGCGGCGGAAATAGCTATAGCAAATACCCGCAGCGATAAGTGCAGCGATAAGCACTAAGGGTGGGGAATAAGAGGCTTGTTGAGCTGAAACGGGTGCAAGCCATAGCCAACTGAGTGCGTTGACATTCGGTAAGGTTTGTCCAAGTAATTGCTCCGACGTATTATTGATGAGATGAATGATGGTACTGGGAAATATGCCGATAAAGAAACATAAGCCTGCGAGTAAGGCAGGACCTGCTAACATGAATTTATTTTGCACCTCATGGGCTTTTTCACTATGGTGAGAACGTGGTTGACCCAGAAAAATAAGTCCAAAGACTTTGACAAAGCAGGCGGCAGCCAAGGCCGCTGTTAAGGCCAAAGCAGCTGCAGCTACTGGAATTAAACTGCGTAATACCCCGTTATCCAGGACATCAACCTGGAGCGCTGTCTGAAAAGCTAACCATTCGGAGACAAAGCCGTTAAATAGCGGTAATGATGAAATACTCATACAGCCGACTAAAAACAATAGGCTGGTTTGTGGCATTTTTTTAATTAAGCCACCCATCATGTCAATATTGAGTTCATGGGTTTGGTGTTGCAGAATGCCAGCGCCTAAAAACAGTAAGTTCTTAAATAGAGCATGATTAAACGCATGAAATAAAGCAGCCAGTAAACCTAAGACTCCTAATTGAGGATGGCCGGTTGCCATAAAAATCATGGTTAAGCCTAGTACCATAAAAATAATGCCAATATTTTCTACTGAACTGTAAGCTAATAGCCGTTTAAGATTGGGTTGCATCATGGCATACAGAATACCTGCCAGTGCTGAGAGACTGCCCAGTATCAATAACACAACCCCCCATTGCCACTGTACTTCACTGAGTAAATCAAAGCAAAAACGAATTAAACCGTAGACAGCTACTTTGAGCATAACACCGCTCATTAACGCTGAAATATGAGACGGTGCGACGGGATGTGCTTCAGGTAACCAGACATGAATAGGAGCTATACCGGCCTTCATGCCAAATCCTAGAAGAGCAAGTACGAACGCAATGCTAGACCAGGTTACAGATAACTTGGATTCTCGTAAGGCATTAAAAGTGAAGCCATCAGAAAAACTGGCTAATACGCCAAAAGCCAGAATAATCGCTAAGGCACCAACTTCAGCCATTAATAAATACAGGAAGGCGGCGCGGCGATTAGCGGAGTTCTCATGTTGAAAAGCAACCAGAAAATAACTGGCTACTGACATAAGTTCCCACGCAATCATGAACATGAAAGCATCATCTGATAACAGAACTAATAACATACCAGCGACAAACAGACCGGTAAATAAGCCCAGACTGGCAAAGGGATGTTGGTGTTCTTTATAGGTGCGTACATAACCTGGACCATAAAGACTGACTGCAAAAACCCCAATGCCAATAATCAGAAAGAAGAAGCCAGACAAACAGTCAAAACGGATATGCCAGGGCAGCCAAGGTAAACCTAAGGGCAGTTGATCCGTAATTACTTGTTTACTGATTAAGACAGTCAGTCCTGCAATAACGGCAAATAACCCTGATAAGCCCAGCAGAATAAAGACCCCTTGTCTAAGAAAGGCAGGAAAACGCTGTAGTTCAAGGTTTTTATCAATCCAGGCTTTATGTTGAGACTGGTTTTTAAATAATGTGCTAAAGCTATAATTACATAAGGTCTGCAACAGGTGCCTTTGATTAACTGTTAGAGCTAACAAACCTGAGGCAAAGCTTAATAGTACTGCAAGATAAGCTGAAAATAAAATCATGATTGCCTCATTACGTTATTAAATCTAAGAAAATTAAGGACATACCTGTTTAGGTGGATAAATAATACGTGTTAGGCTTTTATTCTACGAACAGCCAAAGGATGCTCTGAAAATGCTTCGAGTTGATCTAATCCAACAAAAGTGACTGAGCCACCATTATCTTCATAATTATGCTGAAAGTCATGGAAATACTCCATAACAGTGTGATCAATCAGATAAGCATTATTCATTTGAAATATGATTGCCTTACCTTGTTCTACACCGGCTAAACCAGTTTTGAGCGCCAGAAAATTTGAAAAAACAGCCGCACCATCGATGCTGACGACAATAGTATTTGGGTCTTTATTTTCTATTACAAAACTAATTTTAAACAGATTGCTTAATTTAACACCACGAATAATATGGATGATTAATTTGGCTATGATACCAATAGCAACACCTACTAACAGATCTGTTGCCAATACCCCGACAATGGTTAGAATAAACATAAATAATTGTTCTTTACCAATGCCCATCACATGAGCAAATGACGAGGGCGATGCTAAACGAAAACCAGTAAAAACTAATAGAGCGGCAAGAGCAGCTAAAGGAATACTGTGGATAAGGCGAGGAAATAATACAACAAACAACAGCAAAAAAGTACCGTGGAAGAAATTAGCCCATTGGGTCTTTGCGCCGTTATTGACGTTTGCTGAACTACGGACAATTTCAGCGATCATAGGTAAGCCACCGATTAATCCAGATACTAAGTTACCAACACCCACAGCTGTTAAATCACGGTCTAAATTGGAGTGACGTTTGTAAGTATCCAGTTTATCGACAGCCATGGCACTCAGTAAGCTTTCTAAGCTACCTACAAGACTGATGCTGATGACGGCTTCCCAGAATTCAATAGTTGGCAGTTTTGAAAAATCAGGAAAATAAAAGCTGGACATAAAGTTATCAGAAATAGCCACTAAAAACTTGGGACCAACTGTTTGTTCATGATGGGGCAGAATTGCAGCATCGGGTAGAAATAAGTACATGTGTTCATGGTCTAAGTCGAAATATTTAGCGAGACCTATACCTACTAAAACTACAACTAATGGAGCTGGAATCATCTTCAATAGTGGATTTTTTATGCAAGACCAAACAATTAAAATCGCCAGACCAGTGAAGCCAATAATTGCAATTTCATAATTAGGGTTTAGTAAGCTGTGTGGAATCTGAGCGATTGTGGAAAATAAACTGCTACCTTTTTCTGGTATTGTTCCTAGCATGACATGAATTTGCTTGGCCATGATGATGATGCCAATGGCTGCTAACATACCATGGACAACAGAGGCAGGAAAATAAGAACTCAAGCGACCAGCTTTAAATACACCCATCAAGACTTGTATCGCACTCGCAACGACAATAGCAGCTAAGGCATAACGGTATCCCGCCATGGCATCACCTTCTCCAAGCTCCTGAACCGCGCCTAGGACGACTACAATTAAACCTGCTGCGGGGCCATTGATGGTGACAAATGAACCGTTAAGACGAGAAACTAAAACGCCTCCAATAATGGCAGTGATAATGCCTGCAGATGGCGGAAAACCTGATGCCATTGATATGCCGAGACATAGAGGTAAAGCGATTAAAAAGACTAAAAATCCTGACAATAAGTCACTTTGCCAATTTTCTTTTAATCCTGCTAAGCCAGTTTTTGGCAACGTAGACAATGAAGCTGTACTCATAAAAATCCTCGGTTATGACAGTAGTATTTATAAATAATATATTTAAAAAGCAATTATTATGCCAATAAAAGTATTGTTTATAATATACTGATTTCATTATCATAGATTAAAGTTATTGATATTTAAGCTGAGTTTTTAAGGGTAGTGACTGGTGTAAAAGAACCTGTAGCCGGTTTATTTGCACCGTGACGTAGGCATTAGTTTCCAAAAACAGTCAATGAAAGTATCTGAACGAGCCAGTTTTGCTTTTTAGGGTTGTGATAAAATCTTTAAGTAGATATAAGGTTCGATAACGACATATAAAATCAATTGACTTAATACATCAGTAAGGGGGGCGCTTGGACGCTGATTGGCCAAAAGGTTATAAAATAAGACCACGTAAATTGATAACAGTCCTGGATAAAATGATCGTAAAAGATTTATTCATGACTGTGTTGTCAGTATTGGTAGTGATCGTTGTTATTATTGTAAGTCGAAAATTTATTAGAATTCTTGATGATGCGATTTCAGGTCAAGTGTCCAACGATACGTTGCTCAGTATTTTAGGCTTAAAGACAATTGTTGCCGCAGTAGAATTTTTACCCGTTGCTTTATTCATGGCCGTGTTAATGGTGATGGGGCGAATGTACAGAGACCATGAAATGACTGGAATTTCTTCAGCGGGTGGGGGGGCTGGAACACTTTATCGGGCTTTATGTGTATTGGTTTTACCTTTGAGCCTATTGGCCGCTGGTTTATCTCTTTATGTCGCGCCTTGGGCAGAATCACAAGTGGATCACTTAATGCAGCAAGGTGAAGCATCGGCTGATCAAAGAGGCATTGCTGAAGGAAAATTTACTGAATTTAGTCAAGGCGATCTCATTTTTTATGTGGAAAAAATTGATGCAGAGGGAAATATGTACAATGTATTTGTACAAAACAGTCAGCACGGTGATATGGCAGTTATTAATGCTGAATCTGCTCAGTTTAGGGATTTGTCTGATGGGCGCTATCTGATTTTTAAACAAGGGGAACAAGTTAAAGGACTGCCGGGGTCATTAAATTACGTGATTGAACAATTTGATGAGTATGCAGTCAGGGTAGATGCTAAGGCAACTGCTAACATCATTCACAGACAATCAGTTGACGTTGGATTGCTGTGGGGATCTGAAGATAATGTTTACATTGCTGAATTACAGCACCGACTTTCAACTCCCTTAGGTCTACTGTTATTAAGTTTTATTGCTGTGCCCTTGGCACAAATCTCACCGAGGGGGGGCGTGTATGGCAATGTATTTTTAGGGTTTTTAATCTATTTTACCTATGGAAATCTGCTGCGTGCGAGTGAGGGCTGGGTTATCAATCAAACCATTCCACCTTGGTTAGGTGGTATAGGTGTTAATGTGTTGTTGTTAATCGTTGGGGTGATATTATTAGGGCGTTTGTATGGCTGGAAATGGTTGTTATTGAGGGCGGCAGGGAAGGAGGCGTTTTAAGTGCGAGTATTAACCCTTTATATTGCTAAAGAAGTTTTAAAAGGTTCTTTTGTCGCATTGCTATTTTTATTGACGCTGTTTGACCTGTTTACTTTTAGTGATGAGTTAAAAGATATCAGCGCAGGGTATGGCTTAAAGCAAATAATCTCTTATGTTGCGCTGACTTCTCCAAGTGTGTTCTATGAATTAGTCCCTGCATCAGCTTTATTAGGCAGTCTTTTTATACTGGGTGCTATGGGTAACAATCGTGAACTGATTGCCATGCGTGCGGCGGGCTTGTCGGTATTTGGTATTATTCGAGCGGTGATGATCGCAGGCAGTGTTTTGGTGATTATATCGTTACTTGTTGGTGAATTTGTTGCACCTGTTACCCAAAAAATGGCTCAAACACTCAGGCTTTCAGCTCAAAATGAACAAATTCATATAAATGCGAAATATGGGTTGTGGTTACGTGAAGGTAATTTATTTATTAATGTTCGCCAAGTGATTGATGATGGTCATTTGGCCGATTTGAGGATTTATGAAGTTGATGGGTCACATTTGCGTCGGGTACAACATGCCGATCAAGCTGTCTTTATAGGCGATCATCAATGGCGTATGGATCATATTGAGCAGTCTGATATTTCAACTCGACAAACTAAGGCAAGTTCACTGGACAGCCAATTATGGACTTCAACGATTGCACCTAATTTGCTAAAAATTATCGCCGTAACACCGAATAATCTATCGTTATACGATTTGGCGGATTACGTTAGTTTCTTAAAGCAAAACCATCAAGAGTCTCATACGTTTGAATTAGCATTATGGGGACGTATTGTTAATCCTTTGGTTACATTTATTATGCTGCTGTTATCAACACCTTTTGTTATAGGTGTTAAACGGGGTGTCAGTGTTGGCGAACGGATGATGGTAGGGATTGTGATCGGTATGAGCTTTAATATCATCGATAAAATTATTGGTCATCTGGGTTTGATTTATAACTTAAGTCCACCACTGATGGCCTTCATGCCTAGTTTAATCGTGTTAACCTTGACCGTTTTTGCTGTTATGCGGTTGCAAGAATAGGTTTTACAGGATCAAGCTGTTAATAGTACTTATAAGCAAAATTAACAATATACTCGCATTTGCAGTGAAAACTAATCTGGCAGACAAAGCTGCCAGGTGGACTTCAGGCGTGTAAAAACGTCTATTCCTTCAAGTTCGCGACGCAAGATTTTCCACCGTGACAGATCAAACGAATCTCGATACAAAAATGCAACCCAATTCGCCAGGAGCACTGCGGCATAAGTCTCAGCATCATTAGAATCACAGATAGAAAGACCGGCACTGTGCAAATACCCAGCTTCAATGGTTGTCTCATCATAACCCCAGCGATGCAATGCAACTGCTGCTGTGCCAGCAAGTAATGTAGTATCTTCGGGTAGACTCAATTCTGTAGCCGAAGCAACAGCATCGAGTGCTGTCGGCAACTCGGAGAATTTAACGTTGGTAAACAAGTCCTGAACGTGTGCAGCAAGTTCTGGTGTATTTGCCGCATGCCAGAAATTAAAGACCAGTGATTGTCTCGGTTGAGTAACCTCAGTGACGCCATGATATGAATCGACGTGAAGTATAAAGCCAAAGGCTTTGTTATATTCAGGATTAACACTGAAAATGACTTCACTCGCCGGCGATGAGAATAATTCCAAAACACCGCCATGATCAGTTTGCCATTCCTTATTAAGTTGCACGACCAGACGAACAAGTTCATAGCCCAATAGTGGCCGGTCGCTGTGTATACCAATGACTTGTCCTGGTAGCATTCGTTGAGCCGTGACTAACACACGATTCGTGAGTGGCAATCCGGTTATCTCGCGCATTCTACCGAGTACTTCCATCTGAAACGATACTGGAATATTTTCGGTAACGTCCCGAAGAGAACATCGATAAAAAGCACCATCCCGATGCTGCCATTCACCGTCTAGAAAAAATAAACCCTCAAGCGCAGTACACTGCTCCTTAGAAAATGCAGAATTAACATAAAAAAAGGGGAACGGATTATCGTGGTGGTGCGGCTGCGAGAGCAACGACTAAACTCCTGCATAAGTAATATGCGGACAGTGTATTAATTTAGAAATTCTTAAGATTTAATATCAAAACGCCTAATTTGGATACGCGATATCAATAAGTAGTATTTTATAGAGGCGGTGCCAGCGTGTATGGACACTACTGACATCCACTAGCCTTTGTAACAGCTCAATACACTTGTGAATAGGTTTCTCTGACTTCTTTAAGCTCTATGGCTATTTCTCTACGCATTCTAAAATCACGTCGAGAGTGCGCGATACTATAAGGGATTTTTGAATTCTTCTCGTACTTAACGGCGGTACGCACCAGTCCAATCCACTGCCGGTCATTATCTTCCATTTCTTTAAAACGATTACGAATACGCTCTAATTCCTGATTACAATACGTTACAAAGCCAGCGGCATAAAAGACACTGTTTTTAAGATAATCTTTTAAAGCGATCAAGTCGCTATTAATTTCCTCAACAACCTGCTCAAAGTTAATCGGTTCTGGCAATCTTTCTGGCTCTTCTACTACTTTTTTACTTTGAGTTGTGATCGGTGCTTGTGCTTGAACAACGTCCTGACCGATTGAGGCTTTAACAGCTGCTTTAACATTTCTGCCAATCGCAGCAATCGGTGCCTGTTTAACATGATTCGCCCATAAGCCATAGCGTAAATAATGCGTCACATCCTGTTTATTTACATCCACGCCCTGATAAAAGGCTTCTAATGTTCTGATCTCAGCCGAGCGTTCATTCAACAACCGTTCCCGTGCCTGTAACGGTTTAGCGATAAAGGCTTCGACTGCAACTCGTCCAAATCGTAAGAACAGCACTTGAAAACCATGTCGGATACGCGCTTGCTCAACGCTTTCATCGGTATTCAGTAAAGACTTACGGACATCGTCGATTTCCCAGAGTAACGACTGTGTCTTTGCAACAATTTGGTCAATCAATACTTGTAATGATTGAGCCAACTCATCCGTTAATTCTGTTTCAAACTTTTTTTGAATCTCTCTAAATAATTCTTCACGAATCTTATAGTTACCCTCTCGTGGGTCAGGCATGGAAATCGTTCTGCCAGATGTATAAATTCGTTTTAACTCTTCTATTTGTCCAGTGGTCAGATTAGATAGTAAATCATCTATCTTGGCTTCATAAGCCGTATGTAAGGTTAATAATTCCTGGTGCTCTGCACCGATAGCATCCGCTTCTTTACGGCCTTGAATACTTTCAGCATACCAGACATCAAAATCTTTTTTGATACGCTGCCATTCACGTCCCCACCACTGATTAAATTCACTGCCCAGTAAATCATCTTCTTCTATATCTGAGGTATCGACTTCGCCATAAATGGGTTCAAGCCTAACCAATACATCACCCGCGTAGAGTCTTATGTTAGCCACTAAGGCATCGCAGCGCTTTTTTAAGACTTCGGCTCTTTCATGATCAATATAATGATTAACCATGTCTTTTAATAGCGCAATACCATCAGGGATACCTAGCTTTTTTAACTTTAAGCGATCGTCAGCGTTTTTAGTCCGTCTTAAGGTATCTTCCGAAGGAATACCAAACTCAACCAAATGAGCTCTGGCGCAAACGGGAATCATGCGGCGTTCTGGCACAGCCGGCCAGTATTTTCTATGCTTATCTAAGGTTTCTTTAAAATCTATCTGATCATCCAGGGCATCCGCTTGCGTTAATACCACAAAAATCTTATCGGACACTTTGATACTAGGATCTTCAGAATCGGCAATGACCAGAATATCTTTTTCAGGACCGGTAATTGAGGGCTGCTTCATTTCCTTAGCATAAATGATCGCATCACAGCCTTTTAAGCGGTCAATCGCTTGATCTGAATGCATTTGAATGCCTGAGTTAAAACCCGGTACATCATGAAATACAATATCCCGATCACTTCTTAAGCGAATGGTTTTAAGTTGAATACGCTTTATCGCTAAAGCCTGTGCACGATTCTTAAAAATCGCCGATTGGAGTTGGTCACTCACTTCACTAATATCAATAAAGCTTTGTGAATAGCCATTTTTTTGTTTAGTAAACTCATGAATCGCACTCAAATGTTTTTCGGTATCATCATAGTCTTCTTGTATTTCTTTACGCTCTTTATCATTTAGCGTTTTCTCAAGCGCCTCCTTTCTTTGCTGTTGTAGCGTACTAATTTCTTCCTTGCTATAGTATTGAATAGACAGTAGCTGATCTTGCTCTGTCTGCGCTGACCAGATTTCGGTACTGGTAAACGTACATCTTTCTCGTGCGGAAGGTAGAATCTCTTGTCCTAGCCAGGCGTTTAATAATGCACTCTTACCGGCTTTTTCCAAGCCGATAACCGCTACCTCAAAACGATTAGCATGTAACCGTTCTAGTTGACGATTTAAACGGGCATGTTCGACAGTCAGTTTTTGTAGCCATTCAGGCGCAATATCTTCAGTCGTTTTACTGCACAAATTAACAAGCTTATCAGCCAGTACAGACGTTATTTCTAAACGCGCAAGTTGTTCTTGACAAGTTTCTAACCAGGTAGCCATAGATGTTCCAGAGTTATTAAATATTTTTAAATCGTCTATCAGAGGTCTTAAGACGGGACAGCTAAAAGTTAAGTCGTTGTTAATAAAGACTTAACCGTGCCCCGCTTTAAGTAAGTAGCCTTTTGAGCTTATTGCTTAATGACCGATTTCAACCTTATCGCCTTTAGTTTGACCAATTGCCGCTAGTGTGTCATTAAACCAGGGAGACTCAAGATCAAAGGGTTTTCCACCTTTAATACGTGGGAATTCGATAGCACGCAGAACATTGCCACGATCTTCATCATGACCGATAACACCTGATTCACGACGGAATGCACATTCAACAGCAAGGTCAGCACAAGACTTGATCAAACGGATATCTTCAACGTTTGATGCTGCTGCTCTGGCGAAGTAACCTGATTTTTGAACCAGGGTTTTTTCTGCGCCTAACATGTCTGCGAATTGTTCACCAAACCATTTACCAGGGTTAACGGCATCCAGTTTAACGTGACCAAATGCATCACGTGGCACTTCCTGGCCTTTTGCTTGCATTTCGGCAACGATTGACTCAACGCCTGCACCTTCAGAAACGAAGATGTTAACTGCATCATATTTATCCATCACTGCACGTAGACGTTTAGCTTCTGCTGCGATATCAATAGTCATTTCTGGAATAAATACACCATGAACTTCAAAGGCATTACGATCAAGACCTAATTCTGGCAACCATTCTGCACCGTCAAGTAATTTACGATATTCCTTCGCGGTCGCCGCAGTTAACCAACCACAACTACGTCCCATGACTTCATGAACGATTAACATACGAGGATTCGCATTATTTTCTGCAACCACATTCCAGAAATAACGTGCGCCTTGCTCTGCAGCAGTCCAGGCACCTAACGATTGCTTAATAGGGAATACGTCGTTATCTACTGTTTTTGGTAGGCCAATCACTGTTAAGCCGTAATCATTGTTCGCTAGGAAAGCAGCTAAGTCGGCAGCAGCGGTATTAGTGTCATCGCCACCGATGGTATGCAGAATATCAACACCATCTTTAACTAATTGGTCGGCAGCCACTTTTTGAGGGTCTTGGCCTTCCTGAACCAAACCACGTTTTACGCAATCCTTAACGTTAGTCAGTTTTACGCGGCTATTACCAATCAATGAGCCACCGAAACGATGTAAAAGACCCGCTTTCTCACGGATTTTAGGCGTAACGGTATAATAATCACCCAACAGCAAACCTTTATAACCACTACGGTAACAAATAATTTCAATAGAAGGATCTATCTCAGTATAACGTTCGATAAGGCTACCGATAGCTGAGTTTAAGCAGGGGGCTAAACCGCCTGCTGTTAATATTGCAACTTTTTTGGGTTTGTTCATAAGATTTGTAAAGTATGAATTTAAAAAGGTAAGAAATGGGATACAGGAAACTTCACTGTATCCTTTACTGTATCGTGCTGCTCCAAAACTCAAAACATCCATGAATCAGTCAAGGTTGACACTACTTGACGGCTGAGAGTCCTATCTAACAATTTTGATTCTGAGCTCCGATGGAGGGCAATTCTACCATATTACAAAATAATATCTCGTCATTCGCTATAGCCAAAGCGGAAATTATTAGTTTTTTACCCATTTTGTCCGAAAAACCTCGTCTCTTTAGACCGGGGATGTAAGGATGCTCAGGTGGGGGATATTTCCATATTGCACGTTTAAAGTCGGTGCCTTTTGCAGGCTACCGACGGTATACGCGGGCAGTTTGTTTTCTATGCGAGTCGTCTGCTCTGGGTGAAGGAAGCCTGCACCCGATCCAATCCGCAGGATGCAGAAAAATGATGTCCGCGAAAAATACAAGCTATAGTGTGTTACGGTGTTAAGTACGTATGTAAAATTAATTTAACTTTTGATTTTTGGTACATACAAACTGAAAAGCCGATAGATTTGTGTACAATATATGGTACAATAACGCTATTGGTAAATAAAGGGGAATTGATATGTAGTCATATTCCATACAGAACGGTAGAGAAGAGCACTCAACACTGTTGCTCATATATAATATAGGGGTCGATAGGGAATTCGAAATATTAACCCATTTAAGGGATTCATATAGAGATAAAAATTATGAACATTTTAACTTTTAGCGAAGCTAGAGCCAGCTTGAAGACAGTGATGGATGATGTTTGCAAAGACCACACGCCTAGCGTCGTTACCCGTGTAAATGGTGAGCACGTTGTGATGCTGTCTCTGGAAGATTTCAATAGTATTGAGGAAACCTTATATCTCCTTGGTTCTACGAATAATGCCAGCCGTTTAATGGAATCCATTGCCCAGCTTAAAGCCGGTAAGGCTCAACAACGCGACCTAATACGCAATGAAAAACAAGAAGAACCCAAACAAGAAACAAGCTAAAAACGTCGCAGTTTCATGGACTCCCATCGCATGGGATGATTACCTTTTGTGGCAAAAAGAAGATCCAAAGATCGTTGATGAAATTAACAACCTAATAGAGGAATGCCGACGCAATCCCTTTAAGGGAACAGGTAAACCTGAGCCTCTCAAGGGGGATCTTACTGGATTCTGGTCTAGGCGAATTACTAAAGTACATCGTTTGGTTTATTTGCCAGAAGACGGTGCTATTTATGTAGTGTTCTGTCGTTACCATTATTGATATTTAAAGGCGCATCCATAATCCCTACTGAAACTCCAAAGCATGAAACTAATACCATACTCTGGTACTTCACAGATTAATCTCCTCGATTGCTCTTGTTACCGTAACGTCGAACGTTGATCAAGTTGCAAGACAAATTCATGATAACTTTATTTCAGCCCTGATCGATTTCTAAACGCTCTTCATCCTATCATCACGTTTAAATGTGAATTAATGCATGTAGAGATAGGTGGCGACCTGTCTTTGCATTTAAGTTTACAACTTTTGCTGTGCCATCTTCGCAATCTTAAGTGACGAAGAATTTGAAGTTGTCTTGAATAATATACTGGATTTTGTTCAAGACATGCATATTTCCATGAAGACCCAAGCAGGCTGGAATGAGTTCTTCGAAACAAGAATCTAACTAAGCAAAGATGGCGAAAGAAAACGACAAAGATCCAATCCGCAGGATGCAGAAAAATGATGTCCGCGAAAAATACAAGCGATAGGGTGTTATAGGTTAATTCTCAGGCCCATAACATTTTTGATAATCAATGCAAACACTACATGAAGGGGCACGACATAGATACAGGCCTTCTTCTTCACAAAGCTGTTTATATAAGAACTTTTTCCACTTCATATCTTTAGTGTTCTTGGCAGCCAACTCTGGAAAATTATAATGTAGTAGCGCAGTAAGTTGTAATCGTGACCAAAGGCCAAGGTCTTGCCATAAATGATCATTACCCAAACAGCCAGCAACGATGATGTCAATGACCCAGCTTATTTCCAGGGTATCGGCTCGGCTGTAACGCTTGAGTAAATTAACCAGATCTTCTTTTTCTAACATCCTGTCAAAATCTATTTGACTACCTGAAGGAGCTTGCTCAGGAAGACCATCATCGTGGAAGTAATGGTCTTTTAATTTTTCAAATTGATCCGGCTCCAACCCCATATAATCAGGTAAGACACTTTGCCCAACACACCAACTGGCTGTCATACAAGCTAACCATTCATGATTAGGTGACATGAGGGGGGCAGTTTTTAAACGACTATACGCCTGTTCTAAGGCGGTTTGGCGTTGGAGCACGGCAGACATGACTAGTATTCGACCAGTATATCTTCATCCCTGACAATCATCTGACACGCCAGACGCCAAGGACAAGGTAAATCATCGACAATCATTTTCTCCATTTCTTCTTGAGTGATTTTGCCAGTCGTTCTTAAAACTTCTTTTTCTTTCTCTGTTAAAGGACCACCCATACGTTGACGTTTTTTATCATCGACACTGGTCACTTTGATCAGGCATGTGCCACATTCGCCATCTTCACATTCATAATTGATGGGGATTTTGTTTTCTCTAGCAATTTTTAATAATGTTTCAGTATGACTGCCAGCAACAGCATAAACGGTTTTGTCCCGATATTCAGGACTTGAAAAGGTAATTAAAGCCATGATTGACTCCTTAATGATGTGATGTATGGGGAATAAGTGCTTGTTCTCAAACCGGTCTAACCTTAATAGTGCCACCTAGAACCTGAGCTTGACATGCTAAGCGGTTATGCTTTCCAGCCATGTTCTCACGTAAAATTTTATCTTCCAGTACTGAAGGTTCGGTTAAATTATTCCAACCTTCAGTCACTTTTGTAATGCACGTTCCACAATCTCCCTCACGGCAGCCGTAAGTAATCCCGGAACCTACTTTTTCTGAGATTTCGATCAATCTTGTGCCCGCTGGGGCGGTAACGGTAACGTTGATATCTTCAAAGGTAATCGACGCTTTTGCCATTTTATTCTCCTGTTATATTAAAAATCATTAAGCAAGATCAGCAATATCAATTACTTTCGCTTGCCTTAAACCCATTAGATCCAGGGCCATTTCATGCCCAAATTCACGACAGAGTTGGGTTTCTTCTTCTGTCGGAATTAACTTGATACGGATACCCGGAATAGGTACACGCAACTTAAGTCCACGTAAGCGGTCTTCTACCATTTTGACACCTTCACCTGTCCACCCATAAGAGCCAAAGACGCCGCCTAACTTTGATTTAAGATTAATGACGGTGAGTGAGGAGAGTAAGTCCCATACCGGTTTTACTGCGTCACCATTAATCGTAGGCGTTCCAAAAATAATGCCATCGGCTCCTTCGATTAAATCAACAAAGGGTGAGATCTCGCTGCCTTCTAGGTCGTATAAAGAAACCCGTACATGTTCAACAGACATAGCACCCTCATAAATGGCTTCGGCCATACGCCTCGTATTGCCATAAGAGCTGATATAAAAGATTAACAGGGTCTTTTCACCGACACTGATCTCACTTTGTAAGGCCGAGTGAGACAGTTCTTTATAGCGTTGCACATAGCGCTGCGGTTGATCACGCAATAAAGGGCCGTGGGCGGGTAAAATAGTGGTTAATATTAACGGCTCTAATAGAGTCAATGCCCGATTAACATAATCTTTAAAAGGTCGCATGATGTGTGCGTAGTAGTATTCAAAGGAAAACCTAAAATCGCCAACCACATCGTTAAATAAGCGCGAGTCACAGAAATGACAGCCAAACACATCCCCAGAAAACAAGATAGCTTCTTCCGGTAGATAGGTACATTGAGTGTCTGGCCAATGTAAATAGGGCGTATGAAAGAACTGTAAGGTTCTATCACCTAGGGATACGCTGTCACCTGTTATAACCGGAGTAAATTCAAAATCATCCTGCTTTAATAGCGCTTTAAGCATAGACTGCGCTTTTTGTGAAATATACACCCGAGCTTGGGGTGCGCGGCGCATGAGTTCAGGTAAAGCACCTGTATGGTCAGGCTCTAAATGATTTAAGACAATGACTTTAATCTCATCATAACGAGTCACTGACTCTAATCGAGTAAAGAAATCATCGGCAAAGTTCTCCTTAACGGTGTCAATAATGGCAACACCTTCGCTGCCTCTTACGATATAGGCATTATAAGAAGTCCCATTGGCTGTTTTTAAAATGATGTCAAAGTTACGTAAGTTAGGGTCTAAAGCGCCCACCCAATGGACGCGCTCCGATAAAGCAACGGCTTGGGGTATATTACCAATACTTAATACGGGTACTTTACTCATGGCTGCAACTTGATTGAGACTGTGTTTTGGGGCAGCGTTCTAAATCAGAAGTAATATCTACAGCGTGTAAGCCGATCCGGTTATCAATCAGTTCCTGATCAAATCCAGCGATAAAGACATCATCTATTTGCATTAAAGGTCGACGAATTAATAATGGATTTTGTAGCATTAATGCAAGTGCTTGAGCTTCGGTCTGCTCATGAGGATCAATTTCACCGTATTTAATATCCGGCGCACTGTAGTTAAACCAGTCTTTAACCGGTAAATCACCAAAGAAAGGACGTAAGCGTTGCTCAGTCCACTCTTCAGTTAAGATGTTTTTAGGAATAACCTGATGAGCGGCGGCCACCAACAGTTTCTTTTGCCGAGTATTGTTAGCACAACCGGGCTTTTCATAGAATGTGATAGTGACCATTAGATAACTCCTGAATTAGTGGGATTGTAATTCTGCCATCGCTTCAGCCATTTTTTCGGGTGGAATGCCCGTTAAAGAGCCTGGCGGATTAATAGCAACACCAAAAGAATCTAAAATTGCGCCTTCTATAGGGCAAATACTAGCGCATTGAAACACTGGAAAATCACCTTCACATTCAGTACATTTTTTGGGGTCAACCAAGAAATGCGGTTTTGCTTCAGAAATTGCATGGCTGGGACATACCGGTTCACAGGCAAAACAATTGACGCATAAATCAATAATAGATACTGCCATAGTGGACTCCTATAATCGTTGATTGGTTTAGCATAAGCATTACCTAATAATCCAGACTGTTAGTTTTGACTTGGGTTAGCTAAGTACTAACCCAATCCCCGGGTTTAGTTATGCGTTTGCGCGGACGGCTTCGTTCTTTTCATCCAGTTTTCCGGCAGCAGCCATTTCTTTATATACAGCCAAGACAGCATCTTCAATCGGCTCCATAGCGTGTTCACCATTTGGTGCAATGCCCGCTGCTTCAAGCATTTCCCAAGGTTCATAACCCACTTTTGAACACAATACCGCTTCACAACCTGCGAGCGCTCTGATTGTTAGTTGTAAGACACTTTCACCATCACCACAGCTGGTATCTCCGCCACAATATTGATCCGCTTTACGATGACTGATGAAGCGAACGCCTTCAGGTGAGGCTTCATAAATCAGGAACTCTTTAGCATGACCAAAATGCACGTTGATAACCCCTTGACCACTGGTCGCCACAGCCATTAATACCGGACGGGTGGTAAGTTTAGGTTCCTGTTGATGTTGCTGTGCTTTGACAGCTTTTTCGAGACGTTTACTGTCCATTTCTTCTTGAATGGCTTGATGGATGACTTTACGTTTTTCCATGGCGGCCTGATAATCGATATCCATTTCTTCAATCTTGTCCAAGGTAAACTCATCACCGCGATCTTCACCGAGTAAGCCCACTGCATCTGCGCGGCATTGACGGCAATGACGCATCATGTTCATATCACCAGAACAGCTATCCTGTAAATCTTGTAATTCCTCTGGAGTAGGGCCACGTTGTCCCATGACGCCATAGAAAGTACCGTGTTCGGCTTCAGCAATTAATGGCATCACATTGTGCAAGAAAGCGCCTTTGGATTTAACTACCTTACTGACTTCGGCTAAGTGCTGATCATTAACACCCGGAATCATCACCGAATTGACTTTAACTAAAATGCCTTTTGCTATGAGCATTTCCAAGCCTTTTTGTTGTTGTTCAATCAGGATCTTCGCGCCCTTAACACCTTTGATACGTTTGTTATTCCAGAATATCCAAGGATAGATCTTGGCACCAATCTCAGGGTCAACGGTATTAATGGTAATGGTAACGTGGTCAATATTATGTTTAGAAAGTTCTTCAACGGCATCAGGTAAAGCAAGGCCATTAGTCGACACACAAAGCTTAATGTCGGGGGCTTCTTGACTTAATCGGCGGAAGGTTTCAAACGTGCGTTCTGGATTAGCTAATGGGTCACCCGGGCCTGCAATACCCAGTACGGTCATTTGTGGAATGGTAGCCGCGACGGCCATAGTTTTCTTAACCGCTTGATCTGGGGTTAAAAGTTCAGAAACGACACCAGGACGAGATTCGTTGGCGCAGTCGTATTTTCGGTTACAGTAATGACATTGAATATTACACGCTGGAGCCACTGCCACATGCATGCGCGCAAAGTAATGATGAGCATCTTCAGAATAACAGGGATGGTTTTGAACTTTTTCCCGAATTGAATCGGGTAAGGAATCCATCTGATTGTCTGTTGTTCCACAAGAACTGGCTGAACATCCACCCTTTGCCCCATGCTCTGCTTGGCTTGGGGTATTGTTTAATACTGGCAATTGCATGGCTTTGACCTCTTAAAGTTATGTTTACTTTAAGTAAAAGCACAGGTCGTGCCAAGTAATGAATCTTATATATCTTTATGATTTTAAATTGAATTGTTATTTATTAAACACCCAATTGTAGCAAACATAACAGTGTTTATTGGCTGTTTTGTTATTAACAGCACAAGAATATTATGCTGATTAGTAGACAAAACACTATCGCCTTTTAAAAAACCAATAAATTGCAGCTATAGCGGTAATGGAAATCATCATAACCACAGGTAAAGATAAACTATGAAAAGTTTTAGAAATGACACCGTATATAAGACCGTGAACAAGGCGTGATGCGATCATGTGACCAATGTCAACACTATGATGTGAATAATAGATGAACATAAATAACTCAATTTGTAAAACAACAAGAAATCAGATGACTGAATTTAAAACGCTAATCAGTCGGTTCATTTCTTAACCATCTTGCCCATCAATCCTTGGGCGGGTCAAAATAGGTGCATTAACAAACATGAATAGCGCAAAGGCAGCCAACCAGGTTAATGTAGAAGCGTAGATTAAGGTGTCGTACCCGTTAGGCAGGGCTAAGGGTATCAGTACTCTGATTAAAGCCGTGATATTAATTAATACAAAGGCAATGGCAATTGCATTAGAGGCTTTTAGGGTTCTGCCAGTATGACCTAATGAAACTCTAGACATCATACCCAAGGTTAATGTACCTATTCCGCCAATCGTAAAGGCATGCATTGCCAAGACGCTTGATAATAAGTGGAAAGCCGCTAAAGCTGTTAGCAGAAAGCCAAGGATAATCCAGCCGTAACCCACATACAGTATCCACAATAAAGGCACGTACCAAATTCGTTGCACATACCATCCGAATAGTCGGGCGCCATTAATGATCGCAGCAAAAAGGGCTACAAGTGCTAAAAATGTTCCTGAGAGTGAACTAATCTGTAAAGCAAAAACAATCGCAGCAGAGCCAATGGATAAAGTATCGAGTAACGGATTTTTGATGAGGAGTACACCGGATAGTCCACGTTCTATAAAAAACGGCAATAAGCGCCCTGCAAGCACTAGAATCATTAGGATGATCGTACTCACAACCAATTGAACCCCCGTCCATGCGGTGTTTTCATACAGTCCTAATAATTGCGCATGAATTAAACCATTACCAATGCTTAACACAGCTAAAAACCCTATAAAAATAAAACTTTTAGTATGTTGGGTCTGGATAATGGGTTTACTGATTTGATAGGCAAGGACGGGTAAGAAAGCAAACTCAACTAAAGCAATGAGTGCATCAGGCAATAAACCGGCATAAAAGGGTAAGATACGACCATACAACCATAAGAGTGCAAGTCCAGCTAATTTATCATCACGTAAAGTGGGTTGGTTTGTCCAGTTTTTAACGGCTGTTAATAAAAAACCAGCAATCACTGCAACCGCATAACCCAGTAGCATTTCATGGGCATGCCAATAGGTTGAACCATAATAATTATCGATGCTTAGGGTGCCTTTAAAAATGGCATTCCACAGCACGATTAAAATCAGCGCAGATAACCCGGCTAAAGCAAAGAAAACCCTGAAGCCCAAGTTGAAAAGAGGCGTATTAAAAATTTTTTGTGTGTTCATAAGTGTGTGTTTTCCAACCAGTCTAACTCAGCAGCAGAAAAGCCTGCAATTATACGCATTTCTCTATTAAAAGGGCCTTTTGGCTTGCCACCCAGATAAAATTGTTTGATTAAATCACGATACTTTGCTTCAGGCTCGATACCTTGCTGGGCACAGAGAGTTTTAAACCAGTAAGAACCGCGTTCTACATGCCCCACTTCATCGGTAAGGATTCGGGTTAATAGCTTGACACTCGCGGTGTCATTGATGTTTTCAAATTTTTTAATAATGGCTGGAGTAACATCCAGTCCACGCGCCTCCATACAGCGGGGCACTATAGCTAAGCGTGCTAATAAATCATCGGCGGTATCTTTAGCATGATCCCACAAGCCATGATGAGCCGGCAGGTCACCGTAGTTCATTCCCATGGCTTTCAAGTGTAATCTAATCAATTCAAAGTGCTGCGCTTCTTCATCAGCAATTTGTAGCCAATCCTGATAGAATTGATCCGGCATTTTTCTAAATCGATAAAGTATATCCCAAGCTAAGTAAATGGCTACGAACTCGACGTGAGCAATCGCGTGAAAGAAAGCAGCAATGCCTTCAGGACTGCCCAGCTTGCGTTTTGGCATGTCACGCGGGGCTAAGAGAATCGGCAGGTCAGGAAAGCAGACTTGATCAATCGGTGCCACGGGGTGTTCTGATAGCAAATTTAAATTGCCTGTCGTCATTGCTTGCCAAGCTTGATGAGTCCAGATTAGTTTTTCGTTAATACCAGGATTATGTAAACACGCTTCGGCGAATTCAAATATATTTTTCATGACTTACACTATGATTAAAGCACTAGACTTTCTAATACTGGGACTCTATTTTTTGTTTATTTTTTTTCTTTCTGATCAATCATCATTACCTGCTCCAATATGGTTTGAATATCAGGATAAGCTTTATCATGCTGGCGCTTATTTCATCATGGCTTTGTTAATATGGCGTGCTATTAGGCATTATTTTAGAACGCCTATTATAGTCGTTTTTGCCAGTATTATTTTTTGCAGTTTATATGGCCTATCTGATGAATGGCACCAAACGTTTGTTGTTGGTCGTAGTCCAGATATTCTTGATTGGGTTGCAGATACTGTGGGGGCAACATTGGCTATGCTGTTTCTTACTTTCCTGAGCAGGATAACTAAGAAGAAAGAGTTAATATAAACCTTTTAGGTATATTTTGCCTTGTGTCTCATTTATCACTTAAACTAAAATGATCATTTTAATTTAGCCCGATATAAATCCATGTCCAAAGAAATTCGCATTGAAAGATGCAGTGGTGCTGAGCTCGTGCAATATATTCCAGAGCTTGCACGTTTAAGAATAGAAGTATTTCGTGACTTTCCCTATTTGTATGATGGGGATTATCATTATGAAGAAAAATACCTTCAGACTTATGTCAATACGCCCGAAAGTGTAATCGTTTTAGCATTGGATGGCGATAAAGTGGTGGGGGCTTCTACTGCATTGCCGATGACGTTTGAAACGGAAGAGCTTAAGCGCCCTTTTATTGAGCAGGGTTACCATCTGGATGATGTTTTTTATTGCAGTGAATCTGTTTTGAATAAGGAATATCGAGGATTAGGTTTAGGTGTGAAGTTTTTTGAGCAAAGAGAAGCGCATGCGGATTATCTTGGAGGCTTTAAACATATTACTTTCTGTTGTGTAGAACGGCCCATAGATCATCCACGCAGACCGGCCAGTTATGTGCCCTTAGATCAGTTCTGGAATAAGCGTGGTTATGTTAAACATCCAGAGCTTCATACCAGTTTCTCCTGGAAAGATCTTGATGACAGTGATGAAACTCCTAAATCCATGACCTTTTGGCTGAAAGAATGACCGTTAAAATTGCATCTGCCCAGTATGATATTAGTTTTCTGGATAATTGGCAGAGTTATGAACAAAAGATTGAACGTTGGGTAGCAGAAGCGGCAGCACAGCAAGCCAGGATTCTGGTATTTCCTGAATACTTCAGCATGGAGTTGGCCTCGTTGTTTGGTCAGCCGGTTTATTCCTGTTTAAGTAAACAATTAGAGGCCATGCAATCGCTGTATGCTGACTTTCTGGCGTTGTTTAAGCGCTTGGCTATTCAGCATCACTGTATTATTCAAGCGGGAACGTTTCCGGTTTTAACCGAAGCGGATGTCTATAAGAATCGGGCCTATCTCTTTATGCCGGATGGGCGTTATGACTATCAGGAGAAGCTGATGATGACCCGTTTTGAGAATGAACAATGGCTGATTACAGCGGGTAATGAATTAAAGTGCTTCGATACAGAGTACGGAAAAATCGCTATCAATATTTGTTATGACAGTGAATTTCCGTTGCTGGCCAGAAAACAGGTTGAAGACGGTTGTGTATTGATTTTAGTGCCTAGTTGTACAGACGGTGTTGCGGGTTACAATCGGGTTAAGATTGGCTGTCAGGCGAGAGCTTTAGAAAACCAGTGTTATGTGGTGCAATCTTCCTTGGTGGGTAATGCCGAATGGTCCGAAGCGGTTGACATCAACGTGGGTGCGGCGGGTGTTTATACCCCGGTTGACAGAGGATTTCCAAGTGATGGTCTTCTGACGGTCGGTGAATTTAATGCAGTGCAATGGGTGTTTGCAGAAATCTCCCCTGAATCGTGTCAAACGGTCAGAGAAACTGGTCAGGTTTTTAATTATCGCGATTGGCCATTGCAGAAAAAATTAGTCAGTTAAACAACGGGTTAAGAATAAGCGCCGGTTCAGTGGTTTATTCTTACTTGCTTTATCATTCTAAGGCCCTATAATTTTGGGCTGCTTTCAGGTTCCATCAGATAGTTAAATCTAATGGTTAAACGGGAAGTCGGTAAGGTTAATACCAATTCCGACGCTGCCCCCGCAACGGTATATAAGTAAAGGATCATCGTTACGCCACTGTGTTTTAAACATGGGAAGGTGATGATTCAGGTTAACGCCACTTATAAGCCCGGAGACCGGCCCGTCAGCATATTCGCAACAGCGGAGGGCTGTTTGGCGGTGTGTTTGCGTGCGCTCGTGCGTTTCATCTTCTAGTGTCCTCTGCTGTTATTACTTAAACTCTATGCGCGGGCGGCGCAGAGGACAGCATGCAAAAAATAATCACTAGCTCACTATTGCTTGTGGGTTTTAGTAACCCGTTACAAGCTCAAGTTAACTCATCCGATAATACCTTAGAACTTCCTAATATGGTGGTGACAGCCACTCGAACGGAGACCCCTGAAAATGAAGTAGCAAGTGCTATGACCGTCATTACGGCGAAGGATATTGCCGACAGACACATCAGCAATGTCGCAGATGCTTTGCGTACAGTGCCCGGATTAGATGTGGTGCGTACAGGCGGTTTAGGGCAACAAACGTCGGTTTTTCTGCGGGGAGCCAATTCAAATCATACCTTGGTTCTGGTTGATGGCGTGGAAATGAACGATCCCTCCAGTCCTACTGGAGCTTTTGATTTCGCTTTCTTACAAACCGATAATATTGAACGGATAGAAGTAGTGCGTGGTGCAGCCAGTGCCGCGTTTGGTTCTGATGCCATTGGTGGGGTGATTAATGTCATTACCAAAAAAGGAGCCGGTAAGCTCAAGTTCACAGGCGTCGCAGAAGGGGGATCTTATGGGACCTGGAAAACAGGGGGTAATATTTCAGGGGGCACTGAACGGATCAATTATAGTTTTGATGCCTCACGCTTAGAGACGGCTGGTTTTTCAGCGGCGGATAAGAATCTTGGTAACTTGATGCCCAATGGCTATAGAAATACCACAATCAGTGGTCGCACGGGCTTTAAGGTGAATGAGGCTTTAGACTTTGGCGTCACCTTGCGATATGGTGAAGGAAAATCATCATTAGATAATGGCGGCGGCAAGGGTGCTGATGATCCGAATTTCTATGGGACGTTTAATGAGTTGTTTACGCGTGGTTTTGGACATCTTAAGCTGTTTGACGGGTTTTGGGAGCAAACAGTCGGTGTTGCTTACAGTCGTACCGATCGAAATAATGTGAATGGCGTTGATTCGCTCAATAATTTTAGTTCGGCGGCCACTAATTTAGGCCAAAAAGTAAAGCTGGATTATCAGAATATATTTCATGTACATAAATCCAATACTGTCCTGGTGGGTGTTGAAGAAGAAGCTGACAGCTTAAGTAGCTCTGCAAGTTCGGATTATCCAGCCTGGAGTTATTCGTCGAGTGCTTCAATTCCGTTAAAGACTATGAATACCCTAGGCTATTATTTACAGGATCAGATTAACTTATTTGATCGGTCATTTACAACCCTGGGTGTTAGATATGATGATAACAATCGGTTCGGTGGTCATGAAACCTGGCGAGCCAATGAACTTTATACCATTAAAGAGACGGGCACCCGTTTAAGGGGCAGTTATGGTACTGGATTTAAAGCGCCGACGTTAAACCAATTGTATGACACCATTTATGGAACAGGTAATGTTAATTTAAAACCTGAAACGAGTCACGGTTGGGATGTGGGGGTTGAGCAGGATGTATTCAAAAAACTCAGTACCCTAGGGATTAGTTATTTTGATAATGCCTTTAATAATCTGATAGTGGCTAATAGTGCCCCGTATGTGAATCAAAATGTGAGTAAAGCTAAAGCCAATGGCATAGAGTCATTTGTAGAAGTGCGTCCTTTGACCGATTTAACATTGAGAGGGAGTTATACCTATCAACAAACCCAAAACCTGGATACGGGTACTCAATTGTTACGTAGGCCCAGAGATAAAGCCAGTTTTGATACGGATTATCGGTTTCTTGAAAAAGCCCATTTTCATGTCAACCTGCTGATGGTGGGAAAAAAATCAGATTACGCCAGTACGGTAGCGGGTTACGCGATGCTTAACTTTGCAGGGAGTTATGATGTCCATAAAAATGTGCAGCTTTTTGCGCGTATTGATAATGTACTTAATAAACAGTACGAAGAAGTGTATGGTTATGGTACGTCAGGTGTGGCGGGTTATGGTGGGGTTAAAGTGAACTATTAAGAGTTTACTTGTTTTATGTGATAGTCGATTATAATAAACGGCATGAATTTTATACTTTAATTTATATTTTACTTCGGAGAAAAAATGAACATTAAACGATGGTTACAAGCGGAGTCTTTGCCTATCATTTTGATTGCATCGATGGTATTAACCCGTTTTCATCATTTTGGTGATGTATTACATCTGCCGGATGCTTCATTAGCCGTCTTTTTCTTTGCCGGGTTTTACCGTAAAAAAGCGTTATTGGGGTTCTTATTGGTTTTGGCTGCTTTGATAGATGCTGTTGCGATTAATACCGGAACCAGCGCTTGGTGTGTTTCTCCTGCTTATGTTTTTTTGATTCCTACTTATGCGGTGATGTGGTTAGCCGGGCGGTATGTGGCGACTTTTAAGTCTCTGCAGTTACTAGAGATGGTAAAGGCTGTGGGATTATTAACGTTGGCATCTTCTATGGCTTTTGTTATCTCAAATGTCAGTTTTTATTTATTTTCGGGTAAATTCGATGCAATGACCTTCTTTAATTATGTTGCAGCCATTGAGCAGTATTATGTTGCTTATGTGGGTGCCGCGTTAATTTATGGGGTGATAGGTTTGGTTGCTGTCAAGCTAGTCAAGCTATCGCCTGATGCATTACTTGATCATAAATCAATTTAAGCTTTTTAGTTGGTTTGCAATGAGGCAGGGTTTTTAGGTTTTTTAGTAGTGTACAATAGTCATTTTTTTCTTTAGATGGAGTTTACTGTGGCTACAACTTATCCTGAAAGAACCTGCTCAATAGAACGTTTAGTCACCCATCCAAAATTAGTAGCGGCTACTAAAGCTGGCACTAAAACCCAGCAACGTCGTGATGGCATTTATGGTTTTCCGGGAGAAACCTTTGACCTGGAAGGTGAAACTTTTGTAGTAACTGATTTATCGCGTCAACGTATTGGTGATATGACCGATGAACATGCTCATGCGGAGGGCTATCCCAACCTGGAAGTCTATAAACAGATTATTTTAAGTATGCACGCAGGGATGACCTGGAATCCTGATAGTCTGGTTTGGGTTCATAGTTTTACAGCCAAGTTAGATGAATGATTATTTTTGGATAACTAGAACAATTAATACTGTAAAAATGAATAAATCAGTTGCTTTAATATCTTAATGAGTTAGAATATAGGGCTTGTGGAGAGGTGGCTGAGCGGCCGAAAGCGGCGGTCTTGAAAACCGTTGAGGGTTGATCCCCTCCCAGGGTTCGAATCCCTGCCTCTCCGCCATAGAATCAACGCTTATACCCTACTAAACCGGTTTTAGAGCCGGTTTTTTATTGCCTAAAATTTGCCTAGTTGCGGAACGTTCCGCAACCCATGCCCTTTTGAGGGGTTCTCGTACTCGTCGAGTTACTGTATTGGCATGCACATGACGACGCCATCGAAGCCTACACCTTCAAAGTAAAGCCCTTCAGGCTGGATCAGTTTGAATGTTTTAACGCCTATCCGTTTTAATATCATTACTGCTAAGTGGGTCTAGATACAATATGGTTATATTATGATCCGGGCTTACTTTCTTAATATCCTTGGTATCGAGAGAGCCCAGCCAATCAGCAGCACGGCAGGAAATTCGAAAGCGTTTGCAGCCTAATTTATTCAGTTTGCCGCGAATAGCGTCTAATGGCGTTCGAGCATCGCCATTGCCTGCTCTGGTTTCATCTAAACCATCTATAAACAGGGTTTTATCTCGCCATTCCTCATAGTCAAGGGCAATGAAGTCACGTGCGGAAATACAAAGTCCATCAGGTGTATTGTTCGCTTCTACTTCAAACAAGCTTGATTTTCCAGCACCTGGTTCACCCAGTAATACATAAGCCGACCGCTCACGAAAATAATCGATAGGATGGCTTATGTCGTACTGTTCGTCTCGTTCGTCGACTTTCTCTCTACAGGTGCGGGGTACAATAAACATGAGTTAAGCCAGCCAGTATTCAGCGGGGTGAGATAAAAATTCTGCCAATGCTACGCCGCCATTTCCTACTAAAATCTTTCTAGCATGGCTGTACTTTTGGCCGAATAGGTCTAGGTCTTTTGACAATACTGTATTTGGTGCGCTTTTTACTTCTATGTAACTCTTCTTGCGGTCTGTGGTATTTCATAAGGTCATGTTACGTTACTGAGTAAATTTACTCAGTAACGTAACATAAGGCTATTGTATTGTCCATTTCTAACCGATTGTCGATAATTGCTTCAAGGATATTTGGCGGGACTGGAGAAATCCTGGAATGGTTATTTGTTGGATTCTCAAGAAACAGTTTTGAAGCGTGCGGGCCGGCGGGAAATTTTGTCTGGAAAGGAAAGTGGGCAATCGTAACGATGATGGCAGGCGTCTATGAAAAGGGCGTTAAATTAGCCGTCGACCAGATTTGTGAACTTGAAGCAAGACTGGAGCGTTCAACAGCTTTGAAAGGGTGGGATATTACCATCTCGCCCAAACAGGTATTTTGAAAACGGCATT
>CAIMEB010000290.1 GCA_903839855.1 uncultured Methylococcaceae bacterium | reverse complement strand
GATGTTTGGCGGCACTTACAGGGTTACCGTTACCGAAACCTCATCATTTCTTCAAGTTTTTTGTAAATCTTCGATTCACTATTTTGTCTGTAGCCCCTTATTTATATGGTCTACAGCATTTCCGTTCAGACACTATTTATAAACGTTTTTACGGTGTCCGATCTCGATTATTAAGACAATGAGTTCACCGTCTTTAATATGGCAAATTAGCCGATAATCACCAACACGATAGCGCCAATAACTAGCAAGTTGACCTTGCAAGGCTTTGCCTGTGGCGCGTGGGTTGTCTGAGTTTTGCACTCTTTCAACTAAAAACGTTGTTATTCTTTGTTGAAGTTGCTTATTAAGCTTCTTTAAGTCTCGTATTGCATCGTCTGAAAACTCAACTATCCAAGCCAATCTCTCTCACCACGTCATTAAGTTTGTGTGTAATAGAACCATTATCAATATGAATTTGATAGGCTTTATCTGCTAAGCGTGCATCCTGATAATCTTCTAAACATTCAATCAATAGCCTATTCGCTAATTGCGCTAAGGTGATATGCTCGTTTTCTGCTATCTCAGTAAGCAAGGCGGTCGTTTTATTGTCTAGCTCTAATGTTGTCATCGTTAACAATCCTTTTTTATGCTTTATTAGCTTTTATTATACTTCTCTGAATGAGTTACCCAATCTTTTTAAACTCGATCACTTGAGCGCCATTTTTAAGACTGTCTAGGTAATCGCTCCAAGTCTGCATCATCTTATGGCGTTCTTTTAAATGTGCGGTACGATTATAGGCTCTACCATTAGGATCCTTTACCGCGTGCGCTAATTGATGTTCTATGAAGTCGGGTCGAAAGCCTAGCACTTCATCAAGTATGGTTCTAGCCATTGCGCGGAATCCGTGAACGCTCATTTCTGTTTTTTCAAACCCCATACGCCTTAACGCGGCCAGCATTGCCATATCACTCATTGCTCTAGATAGCTTATAAGGTTTGTCTGGGTTGGGCTTGGCTGCTTTTATGGTGGTATCTGAAATATATGGTGGTATCTGAAATAGTCATGGGGGTATCAAATTTTAAAAAGTAAATGTACCCCCAAATTATTTGAGTGTCAATGAACCTTGTTGCACTTCGTTGGGCATAAAAAAACCCGCTAAGCCAGATAACTTGCGGGGTTTTGTACTTCTTTGAACTTTGTTGAATCCTTATGTGGTGCCCAAAGTGACTTAGTATCACGCTCTTTAGGCCTTTATTTATAAGGCTTTTGTGTTTTTAAAATAAAAATATACCGCCATTTATACCGTCAATAGATCAAAGTACCATAAAAAACATATACATCACCCAACACCTCTACACTAGATTTATCATCCATAGCGTTGACAAGTAATTAACTATAAACTGACAATTCCAAAAAGTTCTATTATTACTAAATCTCTTTAGTAATACCAAAAAAATAATGTTGATCTAATGTTCAAAATGATTAAATACGTGTTAAGTTTAACCTAAGTTAATCATCAGACCACACATTTAAAGGTAGAGAATATGAAGCTTAAACAAATATTAATAGTAGTAGTAAGTTTGCTATTTTCTTTCAGCGCATTTGCTACTTGCCCATATGATTATAATTGTTTAAACAATCCGTATGGCGCTGGTAGTCAATATGCTCCAAATGGAATTAATAACCCATATAGTCAAGCTGGTAGCCCTTACAGTAATAAATCAGCAAATAACCCTTATGCTACAGACGCACCAAAAATTTATGATCAGAATGGAAATTACCATGGAAAATTAAGTAGTAACCCTTACGATCCAGATTCTACGTCTAATCCGTATGGTAAATATGGAAGTCAATTTTCGCCAAATAGCATTAACAACCCATATGGCGCGGGTAGTAATAACTCTGGGAACAGCTACTATGTTGTACCACAGTAAACTCATTGCTAAATACAGGAAGGCGTTCTGCTCTACTTTCTTTGCAGAGTTTACGCTTCGTTCTGAGACGTTAAGCATCTTGGCTGCATGGGCTCTAGTGTTATTCTGCAAATTTGCAGAATTAGAATTATCCCAATTCCTTCCTACACTCAGATTAGCCAACTTAGCCGCCACCATAGCCCGTTGTGATTCGTGAAGGTGTCGGGTATATCATTTATAATTACATAAAAAAACTAAGGATTAGTGTTTCATCTAACTTAAATCTTACCTAAATATCTTGAGATAGAAATGATAAAAATATTAATAGTCGGTTTAATGCTTTTTGCATCAGTAAATACTTATTCCGACAAAAAAATAACAGTATCAGAAGCAAATACTCTTAACCAGTTAAACTCAATTATCTATGAATCTCTAATAAAAGAAAATTTTATTAAATTTAATAGATTGACACGTAAAGGTCTTTTGGTAGGTTGCGAACTTGAATTTCAAAATACATATCGTGATACACGTGGTTTGAAAGATAGCGTAATGCGAACTGTTTTTAGCGCAGGATCTTTTTCATTATCTTACGACACAGACCGCCATTCATTTTGGGTTCTACTAAAAATTATTCCGTCAGTTATAAATATAAAAAATGAGGTAGAAAAAATATATCCTCCATATTTAGATATTTTTATAAATGATGAAAGTTTTGAAAAATATAAATTAAATGACCATGAATGTGAAATGGGTGGAAAGTGCTCTTTTTATGCTACAAAAAAACTTGGTGTAGATTTATATGAATCCATATTAAAAAATCAACCATTTGATGGTGAGGTAAAGCTATCTTTGATAAAAGATGGTATGGACACCAGTTTCAAATTATCATCATTAATAACTCATGAAAATTGGCTAAAAGAGAGCGAAAAGTTTACTAAATGTAATCTTGAATTAGGGGACCTTGCTACAAATGAATTTAAACAATTATTAAAAAAAGAAGATGGTATAAACAAATAATTCACTTTTAAGTAGCCAGCAATTCATTCTTGATGAGTATTCATGTCACTTATTGGTGCTTTGCGATGAACTGACGGGATCAGCTTAGAGTTAATATGGGGGATACTCCTTAGTATAAATTTCAAGGATGATTACTATCAATCACCTATAAAACATTACACCCTAGCTTATCTAAACAGGCACTGTTATCATGATTAAATATTCACTCACTATTCTTGCCTTTATTTTTGCTCTTATCTCAACTTGCTATGCGGCCCCAAATAAAGATCTTTACGAATTACAGGAACGCTGTAGCAAACGAACGGCTGAAGTATTTCACACGGACGAAAATAACATAACTAATACTGATAAAGGTCAATCGATTACGGGCTATGAAAACCACTTCAGCGAGACTTTTAATAAATGCTTTGCTCGGGAAGCTATTACTAATTTCAATCGTAAATCCAGCAAGTCGCCATCAAATTTATTTTATGGTGTGTGGGACGTGAACGAGAGTAAATTGATGGCAAGCATATTGAAATTGTTACAGGATGACAAGGTTATTACTTGCTTTGTGAATGGCAAAAAATGTCACTCTGAAGATGAGTTTAATGAATTAATAAAGCCATATATGGAGCAATAAAGCTCCTTACTTTGCGCGTCATTGTTAACAACTGTTTTCAAAGTCACTCCGAATATATCGGCTCAAAGATATGCCTAGAGCTTTTACCAATAGCCCACTCAACCGACTGACTTAATCGCGCTTTATATTCGCTGTCTGGTTCATCTTTACGGTGATAAACTTCAACTTCTTCGCATCGAAACCCGACTGGCTGTCTATCATCTGGATCCACAATCATTCGAATGATGTGATAGTTCGTTGTTACCGGCATTAAAGAAGCTTCCAGTTTTTTTAAACGTGCTTCAATGTTCATATTCGCCAATCCAGTTCAGTTACATAAAGAATGTGTTTTGGAATAGCATTGCCCGCTTCAAGGTATTGTTGAAGGGTTTCTTCATTTGTTTTGCCATCGGCTATTGCTATCAACACAAGGCCTTTTGTTTGATTACTCTGTTCAATCTTCGATATTCTTTTTTTTAAATTACTCATAAACTAACAAGCTCAATTTTTTTGATTTCCAACTTTTCAACACGAGCTTCTAAGTCGCTTCCTTCAATGGCCTTTTGCACCGCTTGAAGCATCCAAATCAGCTTAGTACCCGTTACCGGATCAATTACCTCTGACCGTGACTCTCGGTAAACTTTTGCCATCTCTGCCTTAACATCTGCCAATGTATTAAGCTTACACCTGTAACGCTTATTTTTAGTAGGGGGTAAGGTATCGACCTCACCAGTTGCGGCATCTATCTCAACGGGGTATTTATTTGACATAATTCGTCCTCTTAGGATTCATTCGTTTTAAAAAGTCGGCATGGTTTTGGTCGCGTGCTTCAATCTCATAAACTAGACCACTCGGACTGTAGCAAAGAACCAATAGGCTTTTTAATTCGCCTATGATCTCGGCTTTATGAGATTTTAAGAAGTCACGCTGATTTTCAGTTAATTTACTCGACGGGGTGATTTTGAATCTATCGCCTTCAAGTTCAACATTAAACCCTTCATCACGGATTTTAGATAATGCCGTCATTAGAAGACCTCATAATCATCAATATTTTTTTCTTCACTGCCAAATTTGCTTAGTGGTAGCTCAGAAACCGATAAAACCGACGAAACCGATTCATATTTAATCTTTTCAATTCGCCACCGTGCCGTATTCGCTTTTATTCTTTCATCAGGAACAAGCCTTAAACCATCAACAATACGACCTGAATGACGTTTTACCCACCACCCTAATTTTAGTTTATTAATTGTGCCATCACGTTCGCCGGCCACGTCTTTAATAATTTCGTGTAACTCTGTATTGTTGGTCGAATCTTCAATAAGTTTTTTGATGGTCGTTGAATAGGTACTGTATTTTTCAAACCAAGCACCCAAGAAACTTGATAAATACTCACGGTCTGGATCATGTGTCATTGTGTCGAATACGCACTGTGCAGGGTCTTTAAGTCCTAGCCATAATAACGGTTGTCTACATAACAATGACCACTCACCGTATGAATTTAAAGGCTTAACGTCTGTTATAGGCTTACCTGCAACTATCCATGCTCGAATAATTGTTAAAGCAGCACTGATAAATTCACCACGATTTTCAGCAACATCATGCACAGGATTTTTCATAAACTCACGGGTTGCCGGTGTTTCACATTCTGGATCTAAATTAATAGTGACTGTTCGCCGTGTCATATCTCGAACTGGGTCAACATTATTTCCACTGGATAAAAATAACGCGCGTGTACCCACTATGGCCGTTTTGCTTTGCCCCAATATTCGCCCACTTATATTTTCAGAAGTCAGCACCGTGCATAAACTTTTATGAGGGATTAAATCCGTTGTAAGGTTATCAAACTCGATCACGGCGGGTGCGGTCAATAACTCGGCCAGTAACATTTTTTTCATTTCGTCGTCGTCACTGGGGAAACTGTGCGGGGTAGATTTTTCGGGGGTAGCAAATAAAGTAAGTAATTCACACAAAAATGATTTACCGCTCCCAATTTGATGGGCGCTTACATGCATCATGGGCGCTAATCGAAGTGTAGAACGAATGGCTGCGGTTAATATGCCTGATAACGCGGCGGCTTTGTCATGCTCTGTTTTAAAGCTAAACTCGCTTAATAGTTCATTTAATTTAAACAAAGCGGTTTCTGCTTGTACTTTTGTCGGTGCATCGGGGATAGAAAAATTTCGACTATCAAAAACCCCAAACATACCTGTTTCAGCATCATAACCCGCTTGGCAAACAAGGCTGCCATTTGATCTAAAGTAAGGTTGTCTAACTATCCCATTAAGAATAGGCATATGTGGATATTGTGAAGCGTCATGCAGGATTTTGACGACGCGCTCTGCTGGATCACAAATCACCCATTCACGATCTCTTTTATCGTATCGCTGCCAGATAGCAATCGAAGCTATAACACGGGTTAAACTGTTCGGTGATACGATTTTTACATTAGTGGCTCGGGTTTGTGGATCTGTTATCACGGTCACTATTAACCCACCACGCTGATAATGATGCCCTGTTTTTGATAACTCTTTTTCTGCTGCATCGACAATCGAATTCAGTTCACCGGCGGCTGCTTTTATTATGGGTAAGTGTTTCGCTTCGGCTTTACTGATACCTAACTGAGTATATAACGCACTCACTCGACGGTCAGCACAATGCCCATGCATACATTTAAACCCGCCTATAGGATAACTTTCGGATGGTTCAAAGTAAGCCGTGCCATTATCTACACTATCGGTATGCTCATTCACCCATGGGCAGGTTATGTCATGCTTACCGCCGCCTAAAGGTGACTTATATAAGTCATTTTTTACTAATGCGAGAACAACAGGGTTGTCCGTGGCTCTGGGTATATGTACATCATCTTGTGTGGCTTGGTCGTTCGCTTGTTGGCTTGTTTTTCGTGCAGGTTTATTTTTTTCTTTGAGTTCAATTTGTAAGCCGTCAACAATCTCTTGAACTGAAAAACGGCGCTCGGGTTGCCATTCGATCAATTTACATTGAAAGTCTGTTTTGCCATTAATAGCGACGGGTAACCGTCCTAATCTTGATTCAGCTCCATTTGCTCCTTCATCGCATAAACCAGCAGCAATAACTCCATCAACTAACCGATTTGCAATACCAGCATCGGTTAAAGGTTCAGCTAAAATATAACCGTATTGATAGTTATCTTTTGAAGTTTCAATTATCCAGCTCGGTGCGAGTGTCACCCGATCTATTGAAGCTTTTGTTCCTATGTCGTCACATAATAGCCAGTGATATGCATTAAAGTGGTCTTTTTTTCTTCTGTATGAGCCGTTTTTTAGGTTAAAGGTTGAGCAACTTATATAATTGTTTGTATCGGTTGGTATTTTGAAGTTTCCACCTACATTAACCGCGCCACCGCTCCATTCCCATGGCTTTTTTTCTCTAGGAATACCCTTGAAACTTACTACAAATGGGCGTGTGTGGTTTGGATCTCCAAACACCGCTTTTATAAATTGGTCATTGGTTATATGTGAATAATCGGTTCTATCGGTTCTATCGGTTATTTCCTGCTTGTTAAGCAAATTTGGCAAACTGGTTTTTATTTGTTCGGCTGGCTGACTCATAAGCTCACACCTACTAATCTTAACCATGATGCTATTTTGATTAACAAGGCTTTTACTGTGATGATAAAATAGCTGTGCTTGCTGTTTTGCTGTGCCGCCATTACAGTGGCGGCGTGGTGGCTATCTTTCATATTATTTCGCTCCCATTGAATCAATAAGGGCGCGAATATCCTGAACTCTCCATGCTGTTGTTCGTTCCCCCAATTTAACAGGCTTAGGGTATCTGCCTGACTTTACGCCGTTTAAAAATGAAGTGCGGCCTATGGGTATTAATGCAGGGGTATTTGTTTTCTTATCGCCGACAATTTGCCAAATTCTTACAAATCCGGTTTCTGGTAATTGTGGCGCTTGAGGAGTTAAAAGGTATTGAGGTTTTAAAGCTGGTTTAGGTTGAAGCATGTTGCACTCCTATAGTGCTTATTGAATATGCTTACCTAATATATACATTTTTCTACAAAACTCAGGGTTATTGTGAAGTCAGATTTACCCTAAAAGTCAAATATCTGAATCTTCTTTACCCAATTCAAGCAAGGTTTTTTTGTTATGTTTTTTTATTCGCTTATAGGCATTACAAACAACATCCTCAGTTTCATTTGTTCCTTCAGCTACTAGGGTAATAGCTCCATCTACTGTTGAGCTAGATGTTAACTTGTGTCCTTTGTCCAAATGCTCTGCTACGAATCTGTGTAATATTTTGTCTCGCTCAAATTTAGACGGTTTTTTGCGCGCACTCCGTTTTAATTTTCCAGAAACAAGATCAGCAATAATAAATTTCATATCCAATGATATGTTGTCATTTATTACAATGATGTCCTCAAGCTTTTTAGTTTTTCCCTCAAGCATGTATTCTTTAATGGCATCAAACTCAGGCATCCTTCATAGCAGCCTAAAAGTAGTTGACACTTTTGATGTCAATAAAAAATTAACAACAAGCTACCGTAGCCATTAAAAAACGGCCAGTGACTTTAAAGATAAACGGCTTAGCTGTTTCTTAAATTTAAGAAAT
>CAIMEB010000289.1 GCA_903839855.1 uncultured Methylococcaceae bacterium | reverse complement strand
CTTCTAAGGTGAGAATTTCTTGCGAGGTGAGCTGTTTTATATAGAGCATTTATAATTTAAAAATGACTCTATCATACGCTAAACATGCCAGGCCTTAGTTAAATTAATTATTCATAAGTACTTATAGCTTGAGTGCTGAGAATACCTATCTTTCGTGGATTAAGCAATTTATTTTATATCACGGTAAACGTCATCCGGTCGATATGGGTGCCGCCGAAGCGGTGGTGTTTTAAACCTATCTTGCTACCCAGCGTCAGGTATCCAGTTCGACTCAAAATCAGGCGTTATCCGCGATACTTTTTTTATATCGCGAGGTACTGGCAATCACTTTGCCGTGGCTTGATAATTTTGAACGCTCAAAAAAACCACGGCGCTTGCCTGTGGTGTTGACGGTTCCGGAAGTGCAGGCATTGCTGCGGGAAGCTGCGTCTGCCCCGGCTCCGATCAATCTGATTATTAAACTGTTGTACGGAACCGGGATGCGCTTGATGGAAGCGGTGCGGCTGCGCGTTAAGGATGTGGAATTGACCCGAAAAGAGATTATCATACGGGATGGCAAAGGTGGCAAAGATCGGGTGACGATGTTGCCGGATAGCTTGCTGGAGGCGATTCGTGCGCAATTGGTTTTGCGCCGTGCATGGCATGAACAGGATATGGCGCTAAACAAAGTGGACGTTTGGCTACCGGATGCCTTGGCCGTCAAGTATCCGAATGCCTCTAAAGAATGGGGCTGGCAGTATGTGTTTGCGGCGAAAAATTACTCTATTGATCCCCGCAGTAAATCTGAACGCCGTCACCGACGTTGACGGAGCGGGTCTCAAAATTGAATCTGGTCATCCCGATTGTTCGCAAAGAGGCGGAGTTGACCAAAGAGGCGATTATTCGAGCCTTAAAGCCTTTTGCCGCCTGGGTTCATACCATCACGTTTGATAATGGTCAGGAATTTTGCAAGCATACTGAAATTGCTAAAACACTGGGGGGCGAGACTTATTTTGCCAAACCTTATCACGGTTGGGAGCGTGGACTCAATGAAAATCACAATGGGTTACTGCGGCAATATTTTCTCAAGCAATCACCGCTGGATAAAGTCACTCAGCAAGTATGCCATCATTGCGAGGCATATAAAAAATTAGGATATTAATAAACCTTTTAACTCTCCATTTTCGCATACCCGAAAATTTTGGATTTTGTAACGTTAATGGAGAACCCATCAACGGATTTATAGCGAGTTCGTTAAAACTTACCTCAGCATTTACTAAGAACTGGTCGGCTACAGTAAGGGTAGCGTTTTCTGCTAGATAGATATAACAAGCTACAAGATCGTTTTCAGCTATCTTGCGCTTATAAATTTGTGGCATTAACGCCTGGCCTTTCTAGACTCAAGAATATTAAGCGCTGCGTTACGAATTTCTTTCCAGTCTTCTTTACCAAGCTCACTTTCAGGGCTATTTAAACCTTCTAATAATTTTGCCTCTAACTGCTCTTCGGCTTTAAGTTTTTCATCTGCACGAATCAATTCACGCATATATTCACTCGTGCTACTATAACGCCCTTGTGCAACTTGTGAGTCTACAAACTGCTTTAGTGGATCTGGAAGGGAAATATTCATGCTTTGCATCACGTCTTCTCCGTTTATTAAAGTATAGATAAACACTATGATACAAATGACAATAAATGGCAAGAACCGTTATTTTGATATTGCTCATCATAACTTTATATCCGCCAACATCCAATGATAAACTCACACCTTTGTCATGCAAACCGGAGCTCAACTCCCTGTATTAGCTCTACCCTGACTTTATCTCCAGCTTGTACATCCTGGCAATCAACGGGTAACACAATATAACAATTAGCCTGACACATTGATTTTAATATATTTGAACCCTGCCGTCCTGAAGAAGCCACAAAAAACTCACCGTTACTATCTTGAGTCAGTATCCCTCGTTGATACTCCTGGCGACCTTTGGACTTTTTTAATGGTGATGTACACGTCGCATTCAAAAATAAGGGCGTTGACACTAGCGCCCCCGACACTTGCTTAAGAGCAGGCTTAACAAGATAATGGTAGGTCACCACAACAGCAACGGGATTACCCGGTAAACCAAAAAAATAACACTCCCCTATTTTACCGAAAGCCAAGGGTTTCCCAGGCTTTATCGCTAGCTTCCAGAAGTTGACTTCACCACAACGAGCCAGTATCTCATTAATATAATCCGCCTCACCTACTGAAGCACCACCTGTGGTTATCATCACATCATGATTTTTTGCGGCCTCAATAAAACTTGCTTCCAACAGTATCGGATCATCAGCTATCACTCCTAAATCAGTAACCGAATACCCTGGATCTGACAATAAGCCCTTTAACAGATGACGATTACTGTCATATATCTGTCCTGAAGCTAAAGGTTGACCTAATTCAACCAGTTCATCTCCCGTTGAAAAAATAGCCACTCTGACTATTCGCCTAACCGTGACCTCAGTAACACCCGCTGAAGCCAAAAAGCCTAAGTCAATAGCACTCAGTTTTTTAGGAGGATCAAAGAGTAATCCTCCCCGTTTTATGTCTTCACCCACCTCTCTGACATGCTGCTTAACCGTGGTCTGCTCAGGAAAATAAGTTGCTAAACCATCAACTGTCACCTGTTCCTGCATAATCACTGAATCCAGCTCAGGTGGCAGTACCGCTCCAGTAAAAATACGAATACACTGCCCTGCTTTTAATTGTCCAGTATAAGGATGACCAGCCCAAGACGTACCCACACACTCTAAACTAAAAGATTGTCCTGGTTTAACATCGGCACTCAAAAAGGCATATCCGTCCATCGCTGCATTTCTATCTGGTGGGCTATTGATTACGGAATAAGCCGGTGCTACTAAAACTCGTCCTAAAGCATTTTGTAAAGCAATGGTTTCTGCTTCAACAATAGGCTGAATAGTCGCTTTAATTTTGTCCAGTGCCTCGTCAATTGAGAGCAATGGCTTGCGTTCCTGACTACATACATCAATCATAATCTCTCCATAAATTCTTTTAAAATAAAATCGACAATCATCTGTGGCTGATTGATATCTAAATTCGGTAAATGTTCAGGCAATTCTAATAATTCATCGCTGGCGATTGCAATAATATCCGGATCATTTGGGTAAAGTAGCGGTTGTTTAAGCGAAGACCTGTGCAATTCAATTTTTGGGAATGGCTCGGCTTTAAATCCTTCTACTAACACAAGATCAACCTGGCTTTGATCAAATAGTTTCAATTCCTCATTCAGATTGGGTTCTTGATTAGACCCTATTTCAGTGATGATTACCCGACGATGTGTTGATACTAGCATAACCGGTGAAGCACCTGCGGCTCGTAAGCGGAAACTATCTTTTCCCGACTGATCAATCTGAAAATTATGATGACTGTGCTTAATTAACCCCACTCGCACCCCCTGCTGTTTTAAAATCGGAATGAGTTGTTCAAGCAAGGTCGTTTTACCCGTTCCGCTAGCGGCGGCAAAACCTAATAAAGGCACAAGAGCGTGTTGCATAGTTATCAAATAAGAAGATGATTATCGTTGAATGGCTTATTCTAAGGTATTATTAGCCGACAATCATTAACAGAGGAGAAAACTTTGATTCGAATTTATCTTATTATTATATTGGCTGTCATCGTTTATTTTGGTTTTCGCTCATTTCTTAAAGCATCACCGTCTGTCTTGGCAAAATACTGCCGCACTGCATTAATCTGGTTGATTGGCGTTGTATTTGTTTTTTTAGCCGTTACCGGTAAACTCAATGGCATCTTTGCACTGGTCGGCTTGGCAATGGCGTTTATCTTGCGGTCAATCCCGTTATTGGTCAACTATGCCCCTTCAATTCAAAAACTATGGCAGCAATATAGCGGCTCTCAACAATCCAGTTCACAACGACAAAACGAGGCCACTGCCAAAGGCAAAATGTCAGTCGAGGAAGCTTATGAAGTATTAGGACTTAAACCGGGAGCTTCAGAGGAAGAAATCATTGCTGCACATCGCAAATTGATGCAAAAGATTCATCCTGATCATGGTGGCTCTGATTATTTAGCCGCAAAAATAAATTTGGCGAAGAAGATATTGATCAATAAATGATTAACGATTTAACATCATTTTTTGAAATCACGACTTCATCAGCACCCAGTCGCTTAGCGTCGTCTATTTTACTGGGTGAAGTAAAGCTTAATTAGGTAATTCGCAATAAATAAAATAGCTTAAATAAAACACTAATTGTTAAAAAAACAGGAGCGCAATAGCTTCAGCTATTGCCTGTAAAAACAGCTAAAGCTGTTTTACTCCAACATAAATGGAGTTTTATTATTGCGTCTTACCTTACCAAGGGTTGATGTCGAATTACCCGGCCTTCTGACTAAGACACCCGTTGTTCGGGTTAAACTACCCACTGTTTGGGGTAATGCGCTCGATGCTCTGGTTAAGCTACTCACTGTTCGGGTAAATACACCCACTGTTCGAGATAAGCTCCCCAGTGTCTAAATGAAAGTCCACATTGTTTCAGTGAGCTTGTTAAAGGTCATAATCTGGTATGGACGACTTTAAGGAGTGTACCCTCAGTCTGGGTGTTAACACTGGATAGCGATTGATACTCTGGATGAAACGTCTCATCGGTCGGGTGAGACGTTTCGTGGGTTATATTACAAAGTAGTTCGCAAAAACAAGCTCCCTGTGCTGTTCATATACGTATTCATACGTATATATTTGCAGATTAAAACTCTCTACAATGATTAACAGTTTAATTTAACGTTTATCGTTATACCAACCCCATCCTCCTAATATAACGATCATGGAGGCATGGTATCACCCCAGCAAATGAAAGTTTTTCATATATCACGAAAACAGATAATGAATGCAAATCAACGAACTTTCACAGTAACTCATTTCACCATTCATATTAATGGTGAACAGGCCGCTTAATCTAGTCGAAATATTCACTCTATCATGACTTTCAATTCATACTTTCCTACCATCCAAGACGCGCAAATCGTCTGGCTTTCTCATTACAATTTAAAATTACCGATCTATGGACCTATTTGCGGTATTAGTGATCAAGAAATTACCGATACCCAAGCAGACCTTACTTATTATATTTGGATGATTCAACACTGGCATCCCAGCATTCAACGTGACGCGAAGGAGTCAACGTCTTATAAAGCACTGATGGTGGCGGGTTCCAGTTCGAATAATGACAGTATTAATTACCCTCAGCCCACTGTATTTCCTGATGCTCCACCTGCACCGACACCGGGTATTCAAAAACGCTTGTTTAGTCAGGTTGTTCGGATAAAAGCGAGTGCTAAATACAGCGAGGCAATCGGTCATGATTTAGGTATTATTGGTACATCTAATACGGTAGAACATTTAACCCCCATTCCTTCTGTGTTAGTGGAATTGGGTGAATCTGGACAGCGTGTCGTCATCAATTTTAATAAATATGGTCATGACGGTGTCTGGATCGAAAGCCGTATTAATGGCGGGGAATGGGCTTTTCTAGCCATTGATACGCTTAAGCCCTATTACGACGAGCGCCCACTAGCAGAAGGCAATACCCATGAGACCCGCGAATACCGTATACGCTGGTGGGATAAAAGTGTTGCCCATGGTGAATGGAGCGATATTCAGTCAGTATTGTTAGGGGTATAAATAGAGCTTGACCCAGTCGAAGCATGAGCGGTTCAACTGCGTATGATTCGACTGGCTTTCAGTCTAGGTATTAATATGTATTGAGCATTTAAACAAAAAATTTATAATTGAACCATTGATACTATTTTGGACTTGTTTCTTGCATTTGACAGTTAAAGCCATAATCAAAGCTAAAATCCAAATTGCGGACAATGCTATAAAAATTAATTGCACTTCGGAGTTGAATCCGCCATACGCCGGTTTGAATACCAGCAATAGAGCAAGCCCCGCCGTGTCTACGACGACTCATGAGTCCTAGCCGGAAGTATTTTGTGGGCTAGAGAGCCGCACTTAACTTAATGAGCAGTGCTGTAATAAGTGCTGTTTGCAGTACGCCGACACCCACTACCCAACGAATTAAGTCGGCTTTTGATTCAACTATTTTTAGCTCGGTGTCCTTGATGCGTGATTCAAGCCGAAGTTCAAGCTCTTTTAAATCGCGCTTTAGGATTACTTCTAGTTCTTTTAAATCACGCTTAGTGGATAAATCATCCAACTGGTAATCGTGTCTAGCTTGTTCCAGCGTAGTGGTGATCGTAGTTTTTTGCAGCTTAGTGATGACTTCAGCTTGTTGCTCACTAAAGCCGGCACCTTTCAGTTCATTGAAAAACTCGTGCGTATCGAAAGAAGACGTTGACATGATTAATATCCCGAAATTTTTTAGGTAGTGTAGCAGATATTTGACAACTCCGTTTCGAGTACCTATCTTAGTGGAATGCAACAATACAGTCATGAGCATAAAATAATGATTAATCATATCAAGCAGCATTTAATTCAATTTCAGTAAGCTCTTTTCTTGATGTAAAAAAAGCTGATACACATCAATTTAATAGACAGCTTGAATTTGAAAAGCTTACAAACTCGCTAAATCAATAACGAAGCGATATTTAACATCGCTTTTTAAAACCCGTTCATACGCTTCATTAATGGTTTGTATTGGAATGAGTTCTATATCTGAGGTGATGTTGTGTTCAGCGCAGAAGTCGAGCATTTCTTGAGTTTCTTTGATCCCTCCAATTAATGACCCAGCAATGTTTCGACGTTTAAAAATCAAATTACCCACCGCAGGTGATGGATGGGGTTGGTCAGGTACGCCCACCAGACATAAGGTTCCATCACGTTTTAAAAGAGCCGTGAAGGCATCCAGATTATGAGGTGCTGCAACAGTATTCAGGATAAAGTCAAAGCTGGCTGTGTGTTGTGCCATCTCTTCCGGATTTTTTGAAATGACTACCTCATCAGCACCCAGTCGTTTAGCGTCGTCTATTTTGCTGGGTGAAGTGGTAAAAAGGACTACGTGAGCGCCAAAGGCATGGGCAAATTTAATACCCATGTGGCCTAAGCCACCTAGGCCCACAACACCTACCTTGTCACCTTTTCCTATGTTCCAATGTCTCAGCGGTGAATAAGTAGTAATACCTGCACACAGCAACGGTGCCGTAGCCGCTAAATCCAGCTTATCGGATACCTGTAGAACAAAGTTTTGATTAACGACGATTTGTTTTGAATAGCCGCCATAGGTAGTGCCACCCGAGTGTTTGTCTGGCGAGTTGTAGGTAAATTCAGCGTTATTGCAGTATTGTTCTAAATCATCTTGGCATTCTGAACAAACGCCACACGAGTCAACCATACAGCCAACGCCTACACTGTCACCTACTTTAAACTGTGTGACTTCGCTGCCGATTTTAGTGACTTTACCTACAATTTCATGACCTGGCACCATAGGAAACGTTGAGTTACCCCATTCGTTACGCACTTGATGAATGTCGGAGTGACAAACACCGCAAAAGAGAATCTCAATTTGTACATCATTTGCTAATGGAGCGCGTCTCTCAAAGCTAAAAGGCGCAAGAGCGGAGGTGTGAGTATGAGCGGCATAGCCTTGGGTTTTTTGCATAAAATGTTCCTTTAGTTATTGTATTTCAATGTGAATCTCATTTCGGCGCAAAAAGGGCAATGTCCATGGTGGATCATAAGCCGCAGATTGTGGCGCTGAAATGATGGAATAGTTATGTGCTTTTAACCAGGCATCCAGTTCCTCAGATTTTTCTTTAATGCCTTGTTCAGTTAGGCTACCAGAATAGTTTAGAACAGCCACTTTTTTACTCGCCATTTCGGTTATCTTTACCGTTGGATCAAGGGGAATGGGCGCGGTTAAAAGCGTGTATTCTTTTGGTAGAACAAAGAGCATTTGCCAGGTATCTGCTGATTTCTGTTGAATAACCGGTGCGGTCATCGCCATGTTTTCAGCGTGTTGTTCCTGAATAACAGGAGCCGTCATGGCTAGTTTTTGCTGGGCTTTGTTATTACCAAAAATATAGCCCGCCAGGCGTTGAAAGCCTTGGTTACTACTGGTCTTATAGTCGGCATTAATTTCGGTTTTGGCAACAATAAGCGAAGGATACTGTCTGATTTGAATGATTCCATAATCGTTGAGTACTTGGTAATTAGGTTCTTCAGAGCTACGTATACCCACAACAGTACATCCCGTTAGAAAAATACTGGTTAATAGGCTTATCAGTCTTTTCATGATTAAATAAATTCTCTTTGAGTTAATGTCAATTTTCAGTCGATCTAAAAAAGATACTTAAATTTAAACAATTGGGCTTTACCAATCCAGATAAGCGAGTCCGTCCAATAACCCTCATGATACGTTAAATCAATCCGGAGTGTTAATGCTGGAATTATTTTTCATTAGGTTCATAACTGATCTTCCAAGTATTTTATACTGTAAAATACCAAATTCTCTAGAAATATAACACTCTCTGTCTCATATTTATCTTCCTCAGAGTCGATCTGTTAATATTTAACATAACACGTACAAATTGGTATCATTGGGCTTCATGCCTTTAAACAGGCTAAACTTTTGTTCGTTCCAGATAAAAAACAGCGAAATAATTATGCCTGAGTTACCCGAAGTTGAAACTACCTGTAGAGGCATTGCGCCGCATATTGTCGATCGTGTTATTAAACAGGTGCTTGTTCGTCAGCCTAAGCTACGCTGGCCGGTTCCTGAAATCCTGGCAGAGAATTTAACCGGGCAGCGTATTGACGCGGTGACTCGTAGAGCCAAATATCTATTGTTATCGACTGCGAACGGTACACTGATAATTCATTTGGGTATGTCCGGCAGTCTAAGAATTGTGACGGCAGAACAAGAGCCCAAGAAACACGATCATATTGATTTTATATTTAATGACAATATTGTCCTGCGTTTTAATGATCAACGCCGCTTTGGTTCTGTACTCTGGACTTCTGAACCGATTGGTGAGCATTCATTGCTTAGAGACTTAGGGCCAGAGCCTCTATTAAATGAGTTTAAGGGTGAGCTACTGTACAAACTTTCCAGAAATCGAAAGATTCCGGTTAAGACGTTTATTATGGATAGTCATATCGTGGTGGGGGTAGGGAATATTTATGCCAATGAAGCGCTCTTTATGGCAGGTATTTTACCGACCCGGCAAGCAGGCGCTATTTCATTAGCGCGTTATCAAAAACTGGCTGAGTGTATTAAGTTAATTTTACAACAGGCGATTCAGCAAGGCGGGACGACCTTACGCGATTTTGTAAATGAAGCCGGAAAACCGGGTTACTTTAAACAACAATTGAAAGTGTATGGTCGTAAAGACTTACTCTGTGTTGACTGTCAGCATTCATTGGTTGAAGTCAGATTGGCTAACCGTTCAACCGTGTTTTGTAAAACATGCCAGCGTTAATGAGTCGTTGTGAATGACCGTCCGCGCCTTCATAAAGTTGCGACAAATGACCAATACAATCGGCTAAACCTTAACCTCGTGTATAATAATCATTTATGGTTTAAATGCTTACGAATGTTGTTATGTATAAATATGATGGCCTGCTTATTCACGAAAGTCATGATGATGAAGGTATCATAGAGGTTATTGAATATAAGGGCGTCCGATCGCTGCACTTTGGCTCGTCCCCTAAACAAAGTAGTCTGTTAATAGCTGCACCTAATAAACTGGTGCTCGATTACGTAAGAGCGATGACCAGTTGGCTATTATTCAAACCCTCGCTAGAGGATGATGCTCTACTGATTGGCTTGGGAGGAGGTTCTCTAGCAAAACATCTGTTGTATCATTTCCCCAATAGCCGCTTAAAAGTCGTAGAGCTTAGAAAGAGTGTCATCAGAATTGCCCGTAGTCATTTTGGTCTTCCCTTAGATCATCGCTTAAAAATTATCATTGATGATGGTGGCAACTATATTCGCCAACGGGCAGAATACTATCGCGAGCATTATAGTTTATTGTTTATTGATGCCTTTGATCATGATGGACTTGCCGCTTCTATTTGTAGCGAAGCTTTCTTTGATGCCTGTAAAATATTATTGAAACCCAATGGGATATTAGTGGTTAATCTTTGGGGCGGTACACATAATCCCGAATTCCAGCAAGTTTCTTTGTGGTTGGGTCGAGTATTTAATTGGCAAACCCTATTTCTTCCCGTTCGCGATAAAGGCAATATTATCGCATTAGCGTTTAATAACTATACGCCTATTTATTCTATAAAAGAATTAAGGTCTAATGCCCTGGAACTTGAGCATCTCTATGACATTGAGTTTCCATCTTTTTTAAGAGACCTGAAAAAACATAACGCCAGCACCTTTAACCAAGTAATCAAGACATGACTTCCAACACCTTAACCCCTGCCCCCTCTATTTTCAGCTACCGTAAATACTGGGCACATCGCTTTGGTGTAGCGCCCGTATTACCCATGAGCCAAGCAGAAATGGATGCCTTAGGATGGGATAGTTGCGATATTATCTTAGTCACCGGTGATGCTTATATTGATCACCCCAGCTTTGGAATGGCTTTAATCGGTCGCTTATTAGAGGCACAAGGCTTTAGAGTCGGTATCATCTCACAACCTGACTGGACTAGCGCCCAGGACTTCACCAAACTGGGTCGTCCTAATCTATTCTTTGGCGTAACGGGAGGCAATATGGATTCTATGGTGAATCGCTATACCTCTGACAAAAAGATTCGCTCCAATGATGCCTATACTGCCGATGGTGCCGCCGGAAAACGCCCGGATCGTGCGGTCAATGTGTATTCGCATCGTTGCCGTGAAGCGTATAAAGACGTACCGATTATTATTGGAGGTATTGAAGCCAGCTTACGACGTATCGCTCATTATGATTATTGGTCTGATAAAGTCAGAAAATCCGTACTCCTGGATTCTAAAGCGGATTTATTAGTCTATGGTAATGCCGAACGCCAAATTGTTGAAATTGCCCACCGTTTAGCGCAAGGTGAACCGATAGTCGAACTGAAAGGGATTCGAGGAACCGTACACTTTGTTAAACAAATTCCAGAAGGCTGGCGCGTTAAAGACTCCACCGACATTGATAAGCCGGGGGCTATTAGCCCTATTCAAAATCCATATCAAGAAGAACCGACTTGCGACAAAAAACCAGACGATAGCACCGCTATTGCCGGAGAGATTGCCATTCCTCTCACCAGCGTAAGTTCAATTAAACAATTGATGCGCGATTCTCGTTCACAAACGGTTATTCGCTTGCCCGCTTATGACAGCGTAAAAGAAGATCCTATTTTGTATGCGCATGCTTCTCGGGTGATGCACGGTGAAACAAATCCGGGCAATGCCAGACCGCTGATACAACTACACGGAACACGAGAGGTCTGGATTAATCCGCCTCCGATCCCACTGACCATGAAAGAAATGGATGGTGTGTTTGGCCTGCCCTACTCACGGTTGCCTCATAAAGAATACGGCAATGCCAACGTACCAGCATTCGAGATGATTCAGCATTCCGTCAATATTATGCGCGGCTGTTTTGGTGGTTGTACCTTCTGTTCCATTACCGAACATGAAGGTCGTATTATCCAAAGTCGCTCAGAAGATTCTATTATTAAGGAAATAGAGGCTATTCGCGATACTTCGCCTAATTTTACCGGCCACATTTCTGATTTAGGTGGTCCGACGGCTAATATGTATCGTCTGGCGTGTAAAGACCCTAAAATTGAGGTAGCTTGTCGTAAACCATCTTGTGTGTATCCCGGTATTTGTCCTAATTTAGATACTAACCATGCGCCGCTCATTAAGCTGTATCGAAGAGCACGTGCCCTACCCGGTATTAAGAAAATTTTTATCGCTTCGGGTCTACGTTATGACCTAGCCGTAGAATCACCGGAATATGTAAAAGAATTGGTCACCCACCATGTGGGGGGATATCTTAAAATTGCCCCAGAACATACTGAACAAGGGCCTTTATCAAAAATGATGAAGCCGGGTATGGGCACTTATGATCGCTTTAAAGAAATGTTCGATAAATTCTCTAAGGAAGCGGGTAAAGAACAATATTTAATCCCATATTTTATCGCAGCACATCCGGGTACCACTGATGAAGACATGCTCAACTTAGCCTTATGGTTAAAAAGTCACGGTTTTAGAGCCGATCAAGTTCAAGCCTTTTTACCGTCACCCATGTCGATTGCAACGGCTATGTATCATTCAGGAAAAGATACCCTGCACAAAGTCAGTCGTAAAGCAGCGGATATATCCATTCCTAAGTCGATTAAACAGCGTCGCTTACATAAAGCCTTCTTACGCTATCACGATCCCAAAAACTGGCCGTTATTACGTGACGCCTTAAAGGACATGGGGCGTAATGATTTAATTGGTAATGGTAAATATCACTTGATTCCCTCTTTTCAACCCAAAGGTACAGGAGAGACTCTCAACAAAGCCCAACAATTTAAAACTAAATTTACTGGCTTTGATAACAAATCAGCTAACAAGGGCTTTAGTAAGGATAAAAAAGTAAGAAACAGATAAAAACACTTTCAAAATAAATTTAATCTTGTATAATCGTGGTTTATTCGCTGGTTTAGCTCAGTCGGTAGAGCAGCTGATTTGTAATCAGCCGGTCAGGAGTTCGAATCCCCTAACCAGCTCCAAGTTTTAAGCGTATAACAATAAGAAATATTTGCTGGTTTAGCTCAGTCGGTAGAGCAGCTGATTTGTAATCAGCCGGTCAGGAGTTCGAATCCCCTAACCAGCTCCATATATGTCATTAAAGCCCTTCGATAGTGTTATCCAAGGGCTTTTTTATTGCCTGGAAAAAATAATGACCTATGCTTAAATATCCATAAATAACATGGGTAAGCCATAAGTCAGTACAAAATAGCTAAACGCTAAAATCACGCTAACACTCATTTTCGTCAAAAAGGCTTGCCTAAGAATATAACTCACAATCGCAATATACCAACCCACTAACAAAACACCAATAGCGATTGAAACCTCTTCTGCATATTCATAATGCTTCATAACCAGCCAAAAATAGAGCCCTTCAGTAAGGGTAGCCAACGTCATGATAAAGTTTTCACAAATAAAAATAGCCGTGTACAATTGATGAAAGTACTGCCATTTTTTAAAGACTAGCAAATACGTCGCGATTGATGAAAAAGCCATGACCGTACGAAGTGAAACTTCCAAGGTACCATCGGCGGGATCGGCAATCAGGCTTTCAACAATAATGCCTGATATCAGATAAAAAATAACCGCTTTCCACATGAATGACTTTGAAGGAGATAATTCAATGGGGTTATTTTTAAACCAGCATAAGGAAAGATATTTTTTTAGTAAATACATGCTAAATAGGCTCTTACGAAAATAGAATACGGTGTTTTTACCCTATTGTAGGGGCTTAGTAATGTGCATATTATAAACCATCGCTACAACATTAATCGCCCAGGATTTGAGATAACAAATGACCGGGGGTTATAACTGGTTAGATTTTAAATAGATTCTCCAATTAAGAAACTTACTTTATTAAGAACAGACTCGCTAAACCCAGGAAAATAAAAAAGCCCATTGAGTCAGTAACCGCCGTCAATATAACACTCGTCCCCACTGCTGGATCTTTTCCAAACTTATGACGTAACAAAGGGATGCCCAGTCCTACAACAGCAGCGACTAACAGGTTAATGAACATGGCAACAGCCATGACCACGGAAAGTGCTATATCCCAATAAAGCACCATACTAACCAGGCCCATAATAACACCAATAAAAATGCCATTAATGACAGCGAGTGTCAGCTCTTTCTTTATTATTCTACTGATGTTACTTGAGTTAATATGCCCTAATGCCAATGATCGAATAATCAACATGCTAGTTTGATTCCCGGTATTACCCCCCATTGCGGCAATAATTGGCATTAATGACGCGAGTGCAACCAGTTGTAAAATAATCCCTTCAAAGACACCGATAATGCGTGTCGAAGCAAACGCAGTCGCAATATTGATTAATAACCAGCCCCATCGATTTCTGGCACTTTTCCAAACACTTGAAGATAAGTCCTCTTGTTCTCCAACACCCGCTTGAGTCAATAAGTCTTCATCTGTTTTTTCGCGAATAAAATCGAGAATGTTATCAACACAAAGACGACCTTGTAAATTACCTTCGCTATCCACCACGGGTGCCGAAATCAAATCATATCGTTCAAAAGCTCTCGCAGCTTCGGCGGCTTCTTGATCAACCTGAAAATAAATAAAGTCCGTTACCATCACATCAGCGACCTGTTTGGAGGGCACGTGTGTTAATAAGCGCTGCAAAGGCAAGATACCTTGCACTTTTCCATACAGATCGACAACGAATAATTTATCGGTATGACTCGGTAACTTACCCAGTTTACGGATGTAAACAATAATAGCTTTTAAATTGAGATCATCTCTAATAGTAATCATGCCAAAATCCATCAAGGCACCGACTTGATGATCTTGATAAGACAAAACAGCATTTAAATTTCTGCGTTCTTCACCATTTAAAGATCGCAGGATCTTGAGCATCGTTCTCTTAGGAAGATCAGCGGCCAAATCGGCAAGCTCATCCGTATTGAGTTTACCTGCCACTGTAGCTAATTCTTCCGCCGCCATTCCTGAAATAAGGGTTTGACGAACAGCATCAGATACCTCTAATAAAACCTGACCATCTAACTGCGTTTTAACGGCATCCCATGCCATTTCGCGTTGCTCTAAAGAGAGCGACTCTAAAATAAACGCACTATCAGCGGGATGTAAAGGCGCAAACTTTTCCTGAAGGCGAGCTTGATGTTGATTTTGCAACATCGCTTCAACTAATTCGTAATTAGCAATAGGCCCACGCTGAACTAATGATCGTTCCAGTTGCTGTTTTTCAAGCAACGTAATAACCTCCTGTAGCTGTAGCTCCAGGAACTGTGCGGAATTAATTTTTTCAGAAGATTGCATCATGCGCTGCTACTCTTTAACAATTAAAGATGTTATCTGGTCACTATACCAAAACATAAGAACTTAACCCTATGCGAAGTTTTTCTCCTTCTTCCTTGTTTCTACACAAACACTCAGATTAACACCATATTATCCCGGTGTATCAGTTCCGAATCATCTGCATATCCCAAAATTCTCTCAAACTCCGAACTGCTGTTTCCTGCAATCAATTGAGCCTCTGCCTTGCCATAATTAACCAGTCCACGCGCCACCTCAGCCCCGTTTTCATCGATACAAGATACCAGTTCACCGCGCTCAAATTGACCCAACACGACCTTTACACCGACAGCCAGTAAGCTTTTACCTTCACACTTAAGGACTCTCACAGCGCCCGCATCCAACACCAACTGACCTTTGACCTGCAACTGTCCGGCCAGCCAGCGCTTTCTTGCGACCAAAGGCTCAACATCAGGTAAAAAGTAAGTGCCTAAATCAGCTCCAGCGATCAGTGCGGTAATCACTCCGTCAACAGCACCTGCCGCAACAATCGTTGCAGCGCCAGACCTTGCGGCTAATCGTGCTGCTCTTACCTTGGTTGACATTCCTCCTTTTCCTAAGCCACTACGACTATCGCCAGCCATTTTCTCCAGGCTTTCGTCATTAACACTGATCTCAGAAATTAATGTTGCATCAGGAAATAAAGTGGGATCCCCGGTAAATAAGCCTTGTTGGTCGGTCAAAATAATCAATAACTCAGCTTCAACCAAGTTAGCAACCAACGCGGCTAAGGTATCATTATCCCCAAAACGAATTTCTTCCGTGGCTACTGCATCATTTTCGTTAATAACAGGTACGACACCCAACTTTAATAACGTCAGTAAAGTACTTCGGGCATTTAAGTAACGTTGCCTGTTAGATAAATCATCATGGGTCAGTAATACTTGTGCGGCATGTAAACCATGTTGCTGAAAGTTATCATCAAAAACCCGCACCAAACCCATTTGACCTACCGAAGCAGCCGCTTGTAACTCCCGCAATAACTTTGGCCTTACTTTCAAACCTAAGCGACTCATCCCTTCAGCGACCGAGCCTGAAGAGACCAATACCACATCAATTGATTGTTGTCTTAAGCCAGCCATTTGGGCTACCCAAGCTTTAATAGCCGTTTTATCAAGCCCTTGCCCACCCTTGGTCAGTAGAGAACTGCCTATCTTTACGACAACCCGTTTAACCTTTGTAAAATCATTCCTGCTCACTGTGATTCCGCCGCTGCTCTTCTAAAAAGTTCATGATGGCAAACATTAACTCTCGTGTTCCACTCCCGTTAATGGCTGCAATTTTATAAACAGGGGCTGTCCAATTCAACTCATCAATAATGGCTTGACAACACTCATCAATCTCATCCTCAGGCAATCTATCAATTTTATTCAATACCAGCCAACGTGGCTTATTGGCTAAATCATCACTCCATTTTTCAACTTCACGAATAATTTTCTTAGCAGCGTCTACTGGCGTATCCATACTCTCATAAGGCACCACATCAACCAAGTGTAATAACAAGCCAGTACGTGATAAATGTTTAAGAAATTGCAAGCCTAAGCCAGCCCCTTCTGCCGCCCCCTCAATCACACCTGGAATATCAGCAATAACGAAACTACGCAAATCATCCACACTCACTACGCCCAAATTAGGGTGTAAGGTGGTAAATGGATAATCAGCGACTTTAGGTGTAGCAGAAGAAACGGCTCGAATCAAACTCGATTTACCCGCGTTAGGCATACCCAAAAGCCCCACATCGGCAATTAATGTTAATTCTAACAAAAGTACCCGATGCTCGCCTTCTGAACCTTTACTGGCTTTTTGTGGCGCCCTGTTAATACTGCTTTTAAAACGAGTATTACCTAGGCCATGAAAACCACCTTGCGCTACGAGTAAAGTCTGACCTACTTTAGTCAAGTCTCCAATAACCTCACCTGTTTCAGAATCAGATACTTGTGTACCGAGCGGAACCGGCACATAACAATCATCACCCTTTCTACCTGTACAATTGCGACTCATGCCATTTTGACCACGTTGAGCTCGATGCACGGCATGATATCTGAAATCGACTAGTGTGTTCACATTTTCTACGGCTATTAAGTAAACACTCCCACCATCACCGCCATCACCGCCATCAGGCCCCCCCATGGGGATATATTTTTCACGTCTAAAGCCAATAGTGCCATTACCACCATCCCCAGCTTCAACACGGACTTCTGCTTCGTCAACAAATCTCATAACTTATACGCCGCCACACTGCAAAACAAACCGATAAAAACAAAAAAAGCCCCGTCATGAAGGACGGAGCTTTTTTAAAGCCGCCGGGTCAATGTAGAATAACTCGGCTAATATAGCTCTTAACTACAATCAAACAATACGTTTTATGCAGCAACGATACTGATGTATCTACGGCTGTTAGGACCTTTAATCTGAAAAGTAACTCTACCGTCGACAGTAGCAAAAATAGTATGATCTTTACCAATACCCACGTTTTCACCTGGGTGAAACTGAGTGCCACGTTGACGAACAATAATGTTGCCTGCAGTCACTAACTCACCACCATAACGCTTAACACCTAAGCGTTTCGCGTTAGAATCACGACCGTTTCGGGTACTACCACCCGCTTTCTTATGAGCCATTGTAAAACTCCTATTTCTTAAGCAGTAATGCCAGTAATCTGGACTTCTGTGTAATATTGACGGTGCCCCTGTTGTTTCATGTGGTGCTTACGTCTTCTGAATTTAATTATTTTTACTTTGTCATGTCTACCTTGAGACAAAACAGTCGCTGTAACTTTGCCGCCTTCGATAAAAGGAAGACCTACTTTAACAGCGTCGTCTGATTGAATTAAAAGTACTTTATCGAACTCGACGTTATCGCCAACACCTAGCTCTAACTTTTCGATTTTTAAATAAGTACCTTCTTCAACGCGGTACTGTTTACCACCTGTTTGAATTACCGCATACATCTGAGCAAGCTCCATCAAGCATTAATCTATTAAAATTTAATCAGTGATTATATTTTTAAACACTACACTAGTCAACTAAATCTTATCAAGCAAGTCACTATCTTTAATTTAAACCTTCTCTGACAATTAAATTAAGGATCAAAACTGACCCTGTTCAATTGGTGGGCAGTTGACGTCGTAATACGTTATAATGTAAAAAGAGCCTTACAACATACGACCCTGATTTATGAAAAACAATCAAAACTTACTGACCCAGCTTTAATTCAATGGTATCACATTCTCATTCAGCTACAAACACACTTCAACCCATTGATTTTAATTTAATCAAGGACTTAACTACTGCAGAAGCCAAGGCAGTAGATCAACTCATCATTGATGAGTTAAGCTCTGATGTCATTCTTATCAACCAAATGGGACATTACATCGTTGGGAATGGCGGAAAAAGATTACGTCCGATGCTGCTTTTATTAGCTGCTAAAGCCCTTGGCACCATAAACAACAACCATTTAATACTGGCTGCCGTTATTGAATTTATTCATACAGCAACCCTACTGCATGATGATGTTGTTGATGAATCAGATCTTAGACGAGGCAAAGAATCGGCCAATGTTGTCTGGGGTAACGCAGCCAGCGTATTAGTTGGCGACTATTTATATTCCAGAGCCTTTGAAATGATGGTTCGCACTGGCAATATGCGTGTCATGGAAATTTTATCAAAAACCACGACCGCTATTGCTGAAGGTGAAGTTCTACAACTTTTAAACTGCAATAACCCTGAAACAACTGAAACAAAATATCTGGAGGTTATTGCTCGAAAAACAGCCATACTGTTTAGCGCAGCCACACGCTTAAGCGCTGTTATGATTGGCGCATCTTCCGAGACTGAAGAAAGTCTGGCAAGTTATGGACAACACCTCGGCATTGCTTTTCAGTTAATTGATGATGCACTCGATTACAAATCAAGTTCAGAAGATCTCGGTAAAAATCTGGGAGACGATCTAGCCGAAGGAAAGCCCACGCTACCGTTAATTTATGCCATTCAAAAAGGTACCGAAGAAGAGGCTAAAATCATTATTGATGCCATCAAAAATGGTAACAGAGATGGCTTCAATGATATTTACGCCATCGTCCAAAAAACCCAAGCAATTACCTATACTGAACAAAGGGCAGAAGAAGAAGTAGAAAAAGCGATTAACGCACTCAGCGTTTTAGCTGACTCTGAATACAAAGACGCACTAACCTTATTAGCAAAATTTTCTGTACAAAGAAACTTTTAGCTTTAACTCAATGTAATTTTTAGCCGAGTTTGATGTTCAGTAAAGAATTTAACAGGTAGCGTTATTTAATTAAGAACACTAAAGAAGCCGCAGTGGTCAAAATAACGCTCATAAAAATAATTAACCGGCTATAGTTGTATTTAATGAATAGATAATAATTTCTTGCCTGACAATCAGGACAGGAGAAATAAGTGCTATCACGTTTACATCCACCACACCTCAGCGGTTCTCTTCTCGACTTATCAAAATAGAACTTACCTGTTGTCCCACAGTCAGAACATTGTATTTCTTTTAATCTGATTTTACGTCTGCAACCCACACACACATAGAATTTAGATACCAACCGGCTCAATTAATTATCTCATTATTTTTATTATTATTATATTGACCCAAGAATGCGGTTGATTCTAGAGTCTGTCTAAACTTTCGTTATAGTATATTAATGAAATTAAAATAATCAACCACGGAATGGTTCATTTACCAATATGAGCTAGATCTCGCAGGTATGTTTTATCCCTCAACCCATTATGAAAAAAGCGCTCCCTGATCTTTCTTTAACTGAGGCACACTCTCTTTAGGCATATTAAACACGTTCTTAAAGATGCGGTTCATCACAGAGATCAACTGCCGAAATTTATAGGCATTATGATGAGAGTCGCCCACTTGCTCCGAAGTACTCCAACTCTCTTCATCTGATATACGTAATTCGACTCCTAAGGTATGCTCTTGGGTCTTTTTATCCACCTCATTTCTACGCCCATAAATAGCCGTACCGGGTATCATGATTTTGTGTGTCTTGGCTTCACGATGGATCGGTAAAGAATAACTTATTTTGCATTGAAATTTTCTATGCCCCAATGATGAATGTTGGTTTTTCTCGGCATTCATACTTAAGGCTTCATAAAAGGCTTTAGCATTGGCGAGTACTGCCTGCGCGGTACTTTCCGCTTCATGCCCTGCACTTTGTGACAAACTAAACATCAGTCGTCGCACTGCCTCAATCATGCTTTCGGGAGTATCAAACAAGGTCTGGGTAATAGACTGCGAGCGGGTGTTTTCTTGAAGTATCACGCCTTTCTTTTGCAAGGCATGAAACAGTTTTAAAGTATCGTCTTTCTCTCGCAAAATAAAAGTGATCGCTAAAATATCCCTGATATCATAAGCTTCACCTTCTAAATCCTTGCCCAGTTTGGTGACCATGCTTTCGGGGCTTTTTAAGCGGGCTTTAATATCAACAATATTGACCCGAACGCCATCCCCACTGTCAAAAACAAACCAGTTATTCTGTGCATCAAAGGTGATGGATTCTTTTAATTTATGGAAGAATGCAGACACTTTAACAAAAGCATTTTGAGCTGATTCACTTTCAGGAATATGCCGTGGGTTTTCCCAATCATAACTAAACAGATCATCCAGACTCTGATTCTCGTTTTCTAAAAACGTGCCTAATTGCGCATAATCATGAATATCCTGACTTTCTTCTTCGATGGATTTAATCAAGTAACCCATTTTCAACATCGAACAGGCTGTTTGTTGCCATTCGACAGGCACCTCCATGAGGTGACCCTGATAACCATAAAACACTGTGGGATATTTGCCTGACGAGGCCAACAAAAACAGATGACGCGGGTCTTGAGTGACTATCTTTTTAAACTCAGTCTCATTCAGGATAGTTTCAACATGGGCAATCGCGTGTAAGCTGTTTTTATACAGCTCTACATTGACTGAATCTAAGGCGATTAATCCGGCTAATTGCGCTTTGACAAAGGGAAAAAGCCAATCAAAGAAATAACGATACGTTCGCTGAACATAATTAAGCGCTCTCTTTTGTTCACTTTCCTGTAACTCACCATTATCAACAATATCAAAGCCACGATTATTCATCATTTTCGTAGCTTGTTTAAGTGCAGTTGAATAATCAGTTGCCGATAACAGCAAATACGGACTTAGCTCAATTCTATCGAGGATTGATCCAAAAATTTCGTGATGAAGCTCTTGGCTTGATGATTGTTTTTCCATAGTTCAATGTACTGTTTAAATAGCCGGAATACAATAGCTTCAGCTATTGACTGTAAAAACGTAAGCATTCGGCCCTCTCTTCAAAGAGGGGGTCTGAACGCCTACGATTATAAAAGCTTTTAAACACTTTTAAACACTTTTAAGCTATTTTTTTACGAGCCACTAACACACCATCTCTGATCGGATTGATAAATGAATCAAACTCAGGATCATTAAAAATCAGGCATCCTTCATAGCAGCCTAAAAGTAGTTGACACTTTTGATGTCAATAAAAAATTAACAACAAGCTACCGTAGCCATTAAAAAACGGCCAGTGACTTTAAAGATAAACGGCTTAGCTGTTTCTTAAATTTAAGAAAT
>CAIMEB010000288.1 GCA_903839855.1 uncultured Methylococcaceae bacterium | reverse complement strand
TGTGCGTTTATACAATAAAAGAAAATCGATATTGACCAACAAAGAAATCTTTACCGTGGTACAGCCTGATTTATGTGTTATTTGTAACCCGGAGCAACTGGATGTTCAAGGTTGTAATGGCGCACCGGACTGGATCATCGAGATTTTATCCAAAGGCAACTCCAAGCGTGAAACCCAAGAGAAATTTACTCTTTATCAAGAAAGCGGCGTAAAAGAGTATTGGATAGTTTATCCTTATGAGCAATCAGTACACCAATTTGTGTTAAATGAACACACAGAAAAATACGAACTCATTACGATGTATTCAGGTGAGGATAAAGCCAGTCCGGCTTTATTCCCCGATTTGTTGATTGACTTGGCTGAACTATTCGCCGAGTCACTTTAGCCAAATCCTCAGATCTTTGGATAGCGTCTGATTGTGTGTACCGTGTATCAAACTCATCAGTTTGTAGACTCCTTGTTTCTACTACAGCTTATAACTCACCATTCGCTATCTGAGACCGAGGAAAAATCAATATAGTCGTGCTGGAAAGGGCGAATGGTGAGTTATAGAGTGCTATTAAATTATTACTACCTGCCAACAAAATATCTTAAAAAACTGTTATTAATAAAGTAGTTCGCCGAAACACCTCCCCGCTGTTCAAGTTACATACGTATTTATACGTATTGGTTTGAAGATTAAAGTTCTCTACAATCACCAAAAATTCAAAATTCATTGTTATACAAACCCTATCAATCCCATAGCACTAATCGTGACACAGTATGGCGGTAGCGTGCTTAACCCTTTATTAACTCAATCGTTTTAAAGGCTTTTAACTATTTATTAGCATTAATAAAACATAAATGACTCATATTACAACGACTCAAACAAAAATTGGAGTTATAGGTTTAGGTTATGTAGGCTTACCTCTCGCTGTAGAGTTTGGTAAGAACTATCCGACCATAGGGTTTGATATCAACGCAAACCGAATTGCCGAATTAAAAACAGGAATCGATAGAACCTTAGAGACCAGCAAAAAAGATCTCGACGACTCCACGCACTTAACATTTTCTGATGTTACAGAAAAATTGGCACAATGTAATGTTTACATAGTGACCGTTCCCACACCCATTAACGAACATAAACAACCCGATCTCTCGCCCTTAATGAAAGCCAGTGCGCTCTTAGGCAGTGTTATTAAACGTGATGATATTATCATCTATGAATCAACTGTCTACCCCGGTGCTACAGAAGAAATCTGCGTACCCATATTAGAACAGGTTTCGGGACTCACTTTTAATACTGATTTTTTTGTAGGTTACAGCCCAGAAAGAATCAACCCCGGTGATAAAGAACACCGCGTTACCAACATCTTTAAAATAACCTCTGGCTCTACACCAGAAACGGCTGATACAGTTGATGCCTTATACAACGTTATTATCACCGCTGGTACACACAAGGCGAGTAGTATCAAAGTGGCTGAAGCGGCCAAAATCATAGAAAACACCCAGCGTGATGTTAACATCGCCTTAATCAACGAACTGGCCATTCTGTTTAATAAATTAAACATCGATACTGAAGAAGTCTTACTGGCTGCGGGAACAAAGTGGAACTTTTTACCTTTTAAACCTGGCTTAGTGGGTGGACATTGTATCAGTGTAGACCCTTATTACTTAACACATAAAGCACAAGCGGTCGGCTATAACCCTGAGATAATTCTAGCGGGGCGACGTTTAAACGACAACATGGGCTGCTATATCGCCAGCCAAGTGATCAAACTCATGTTAAAGAAAAGCATACACATTACAAAAGCCAGAATACTCATTATGGGTCTAACGTTTAAAGAAAATTGTCCTGATATACGCAATACTCGAGTGGTTGACATTATCAATGAATTTAAAACTTATGGAGCCCAAGTAGACGTCTATGACCCTTGGGTTGATCCTAAAGAAACTGAGCATGAATACGGCATAACACCTATCAATAATCTGATAGAAAATCAATATGATGCCATCTTATTGGCGGTAAAACATGATCAGTTTACACACATGGGTGTCGATGCAATCAGAGCATTAGGCAAAGAAAACCATGTACTGTACGACATAAAATATCTGTTACCCGCCAATCAAGTTGACGGAAGGTTATAAACCACCATGACTCATTACCAAGCTATTTTAAACCATCTTAATGAACAGCCAAAAAAATGGCTGATAACGGGAGTCGCCGGATTTATAGGCTCAAACTTACTCGAAGCGTTGCTTAAAAATAATCAAATCGTTACTGGACTTGATAACTTTTCTACCGGTTTTCCTCATAATTTGGAACAAGTAAAATCTTTAGTCACCCCCGAACAATGGCAACGCTTTAACTTTATAGAAGGCGATATTACAGACTTTAATACCTGCAAGGAAATCTGCACCGATATTAATTATGTATTACATGAAGCGGCCTTGGGTTCTGTTCCTCGTTCCATTGCCGACCCTATTAATACCAATGCAAGCAATATTAGCGGCTTTTTAAATATGTTAGTGGCTGCGCGTGATGCTAAGGTTAATCGATTTGTGTATGCAGCCTCTAGCTCTACTTATGGCGATCATCCCGACTTACCTAAAGTTGAGGATAGAATTGGTAATCCTTTATCGCCTTATTCAGTCACTAAGCTAGTTAATGAATTATATGCGGGTGTGTTTGCTAAAACATATAACTTTAAAACCATCGGTTTACGTTACTTTAATGTCTTTGGTCAACGTCAAAATCCTAATGGGGCTTATGCGGCTGTAATTCCAAAATGGGTTGCCGCTATGATCAATAACGAGTCTGTTTATATTAATGGTGATGGTGAAACCAGTCGGGATTTTTGTTACATCGACAATACGGTACAAATGAATATATTAGCCGCCGTTGCACAGGATGAAGTGGCTAATCAAGTTTATAACGTCGCGGTGGGGGACAGGACTACGCTGAACCATTTATTTGAACTGATAAGATCCGGTTTGGAACCTCAATATCCACACTTAAAAGGCTTTAACCCGATTTACCAGGATTTTAGAGCTGGGGATGTAAGACATTCGTTGGCGGATATTAGTAAGGCTAAATCATTGTTGGGGTATAACCCGGGTTATCGTATTGAGGGGGGGATTAAGTATGCGTTGGGATGGTATACAAAGGAGAAGGTATAACCAACCACGCGACTAAAGTATTCAACACTTTTGAAGGTGGGGCTATTATTTGTCCTGATGCAAAAACCAAAATCCGTATTGATCATTTAAAAAACTTTGGCTTTGTTGATGAAGTTGCCATTGTTGCACCAGGCATTAACGGCAAAATGAGTGAAATCAATGCAGCTCTTGGTCTACTACAGCTTAAAAGAATTGATGATGCACTACTAAAACGCAAAGCAATTGATACCTTTTATCGTGAAGGCTTATCTGAAGCAAAAGGCATACATTGTCTAGCGGATGCGGGGGAGCAACGAGCTAATTATTCTTATTTTCCCATTTTAATACAAGCTGATTATTCTCTAAGCCGTGATGAACTTTACCAAAAACTTAAAGATAATAATATTTATGCTCGCCGCTACTTTTATCCTTTAAATAAGTGACTTCCCAATGTATCAAGGACTTCCATCAGCGGCACAAATAAATTTACCAGAAGCGACAAAAGCGGCTAATCAAGTTATTTGTTTACCTATTTATCCGACACTTGAGTCCCCTCCATTTCTAGAAATGTCTGAGCTTATTTGGCGCCAAAAAATTATGCATCTATTTATATTCTATATCTCGATGTTCAAGTTTTTATAACTTGTTGATTTTAAATTAAACAGGAGTAATTTAAGTTTATTATAAATCAATGTGTTATGTTTTATTTTATTTGAAACAACATAAAATAACCTCAAAAACATGAATTTCATGATTCTTA
>CAIMEB010000287.1 GCA_903839855.1 uncultured Methylococcaceae bacterium | reverse complement strand
CGGTAACGGTAACCCTGTAAGTGCCGCCAAACATCACTTTTTCGTAAAATGACAATGGAGAATAAAAAAACTTCGCGCTCAATAAATAGCTGAATCCCATGCCTGTCGTGGCTTGTAGCTTTTCCGTTCAGATACTAAGTAAGATTCAGCCAGCAGTTTATGATGAAAAAACCGAAACTGAAAATAGACATTCAGGCAATGCTGAGTTTGTAGAAAAAGTGTCCACCATCAATGTAAAAAGAACGGTACAGGCTGTTATTGAACGCAGCCCGATTTTAAAAGACATGATTGAAACGGGTGCAATTGCGATTGTTGGAGGCATCCATAACATTTCAACAGGTGAAGTCAGTTTTTATGAAGATACGTTTATTATTAATAACCCTTAGTCTCAGACGCATGTAAAAAATTTGCATTTATTAACCAGAAGGAGCCTAACTGTGAACATACCCTTTGAAGATAAAGAACTCGATGACTCGATTCGCCAGATGGACTCCGTATTAAAACAGGTATTAAAAACTCAGGCTCGGCCTGAAACGGTCGATACCGTTGAACAGTTACAACAGCGCTTTGCCGGATCACTGACTGACGGTAGTTTGTCCAAACGCCGCCAGTTGGAGGAAGCTGTAGTCGAACTGGATGCTGATGCACTGGGTGAAGTGGTGCGTGCATTTAATCTCTATTTTAGCTTGCTCAATATTGCCGAGGAATCCCATTACCTGGGAATACGTCGGCGGAAAGCAGAGCAAGGGGGACATTATTGGCCCTGTTCCTTTCATGATACTTTGCTGACCCTCAAAGAATCAGGGGTAACGGCAGACAAGCTCCAGATTCTGCTGGACGAATTGTTGTATTTACCTGTGTTAACCGCCCATCCGTCAGAGGTTAAACGGCGGACGGTCAAGAGTGCCTTGCGTAATGTGTTTCTGACCCTGGAAGCATTGAGCGATAATAGAATGAAAGGATACTTTTATGAAGACGCGCTCGAACGGCTGAAATGCCAGATTCAAATGCTCTGGAAGACGGATGAGGTGCGGGCAAGAAAGTTGGCGGTGGCAGACGAGATCGACGCCGGGTTATTCTATTTTCCGTTGTCTCTATTCCAGGCGACGGTCAAGGTTTACCGTAATTTTGAACGGTCACTGAGCGATGTCTATGGAGAAGACGTGGCACGGCAAATTCGGGTGCCCAGCTTTTTATGCTTCGGTTCCTGGATTGGCGGCGACCGCGATGGTAATCCCAACGTGACCTCTGAAACGACAGTTTTGGCTTTGCGTATGCAAGCTCAAACAATCTTACAGGAATACATTAATCGACTTGATGATTTACGCGGTCAGCTTTCTCATTCTCTCGGTTTCTGCGAACTTTCGACGGATTTTTTAGACAGTCTTGAAGCTGATCGGGGCATGTTGGGGGCGTCGGTAGCAGCGCTAGAAAAGCCCTATCAACAGGAGCCATACCGTCATAAGCTGGCTTTGATGAAGTACCGGATGGAGTGTGCTCTTTTGCAAGTTCAACAACATCTAAGGGGGGAGCCAGACCTGCCAAATCGTCATGCCTATCCGGGTATCAGTGCATTTTTGGATGATTTAAGGCAAATTGACGTTTCCTTACGTGGCCACGGTGACGGTACAATTGCCGATTTGGAGTTGCATGATTTAATGCGTCTCGCTGAAACTTTCGGTTTTCATTTGATGCAACTGGATGTGCGTCAAGAGTCAGCGAGGCATACTGAAGCAGTCGCGGATATTTTGGCGGCTGCACTCGGCGTGGATTATCGTGCTTTGGATGAAAGGCAGCGTCTTGACCTGCTAAGCGAGGCCATTGCTGTTCCGGGTGGTCTGTTGTTCGAGGTCGCTGCATTATCTTCGACCAGCAACGAAACCCTGGAAACTTTCGAAGTCATGGCACGCATGAAGCGGGAAATTGGCTCCGATTGTTTTGGTAAATACGTGATTTCCATGACGCATAATGCCAGTCATGTCATGGAGGTGATGTTACTGGCTGCACAAACCGGTCTGGTTGGGCGTATCGGTGGCCATTGGCATTGTCATCTTGGGGTGAGTCCTTTATTTGAAACCATAGACGATCTCAACCGGATTGAAGAAGTATTGACCCAGTTATTTGATACCCCGGTCTATCGTGAATTATTGCGAGTTTCTGGTGATAGCCAGGAAATTATGCTGGGGTATTCTGATTCCTGTAAAGACGGCGGCATTCTAGCATCTTCCTGGGGGCTGTCACGCGCACAGCGGAAAATTATTGCTATCGCAGAACAGCACGGACTCAAGTGCCGATTATTTCATGGTCGCGGGGGTACAGTAGGACGGGGTGGTGGTCCTACTCATGAGGCAATTCTGGCACAGCCACCCGATACGGTGCGTGGGCAGATCAAGTTCACAGAACAGGGCGAAGTGCTGTTCTATCGTTATAATAATATGGAAACAGCCGTTTATGAATTGACCATGGGTGTGACCGGTTTGCTCAAGTCCAGTGTTAGTTTGGTGCAACCCGTGCAAAGTGATCGGGCAGAAAATTTGGTGGTGATGGATGAGCTGGCGCAAATTGGTGAACGCGGATATCGAGAACTGACTGAACACACACTCGGTTTTTTGGATTATTTTTACGAAGCGACTCCCACCAGTGAAATTGGTGGGCTAAATATCGGTTCGCGGCCTTCACACCGTAAAAGGGGGGATAGGTCAAAAAATTCGGTGCGTGCAATTGGCTGGGTATTCTCCTGGGCTCAATCACGGCAGACTTTTCCGGCCTGGTACGGGATAGGTTTGAGTCTTTCCACCTGGTGTGCCGATAAGCCTGAACGTTTGGAAAAGTTGCGAGAAATGTATCGGGATTGGCCCTTTTTTCGTAATTTGCTGAGTAATGCCCAGATGGCGCTGAGCAAATCAGACATGGATATCGCTAAAGAATATGCCAGTCTGTGTATTGATCCCGAGACCAGCCAGCGTGTTTATGGATTGATTGCCAGCGAACACAGGCTCGCAGTGGACTGGATACTCAAGGTTGCTGATACGGATCGATTATTGTCAGAGAATCCGGTTCTGGCAGATTCCCTGCATCGCCGGGATGCCTATCTGGGGCCGCTCAATTACTTGCAGGTGTTTTTACTGCGTAGGGTGCGGGAAATTGACTTAGAAAATCCGGCAGAGAGTTCCTGGATGAAGCCCCTGTTACGCTCTATTAATGCTATCGCTGCGGGGATGAGGAATACTGGCTGACAGGCTTTTTTTCAAATGTAACCTGCGTTTTGACGAAGAAAGGATTCCATCTGATAATTGGATAACTTTCACCGTTGTCTTGCAGGTTGCACATTAATTTATTTAATTTTTTGCGAGTTACCTCAAACCGGGCACAGTTCAAGCTGCTTAATAGACTATAATTAAATTTTATGCCAAAACAATAGATGAGTTTAATAATGTTGCACAGTGAATGCGCTAATTATGACTATTAATCACTGTGATGGGTTGGCGTGTATATTCAATTAGAGGCTTAAGCGTGACTTTAAATAATCTTTTATCTGACCATTTTATTCGTCTTGCTCACGGTAATGGTGGGCGCTTAATGCGAGAGTTAATTGAACAACTGTTTGCCCGTCATTTAAAAAATGAATTGTTAGATACGGAGACTGATGCCGCATTTATTCCCTTAAATTTAGAAGCGGGGGAAGTGGTTATTACCACCGATGGTTTTACAGTTGAACCACTGGAGTTTCCTGGCGGTACTATTGGCAGTTTGGCAGTGCATGGCACCGTGAATGACTTGGCGGTATCCGGTGCAACGCCCTTATATTTGACCTTGAATGCCTTTGTCGAAGAGGGACTGGAAATCGCTTTGCTCGACCGGATTGTTCAAAGTATGGCGAAAGCGTGTCAGGCGTGTGGCGTAAAGATAGTTGCAGGTGATACTAAAGTACTAAAGCGAGGGCAGGGTGGCGGTGTTTATTTTGCGACCACGGGAATTGGTCAACGTTCGCCAACCCTAAACCTGGGCATTAAGCAGATAAAGCCAGGAGACTTGATTCTATTAAGTGGTACAGCGGGTGACCACGGTACTGCCGTGATGTTGGCGCGTGAGCAGTTTGGTTTATCGGGTACTTTGATGTCTGATGCGGCAAGTGTATTACCCATTACACAGGCTTTAATTAAATATCCAGGGTTACGATTTATGCGAGATCCAACACGAGGTGGAATTGCTACCATTGCCCATGAAATCGCTCAGGCCAGTCAAACTACCGTACGTTTTTATGAGCGTAAAATTCCCGTTAATGAGTCGGTTAAGGCGGTGGCCGAAATGTTAGGTTATGATCCTTTGTATATGGCCTGTGAAGGACGTGTTCTGGCGGTTATTGAGTCTCTTGAGGCAAAACAGGCACTTCAGGATTTGCATGACTTGGGTTATCATGAGGCAGCGATTATTGGTCGTATAGAAAGTGGGGCTGCTTATGCCCTGATTGAGACACTGCTTGGCGGCGAACGTATTTTACAAGAACTGGAAGAAGATCCTTTACCCCGTATTTGTTAGAAAGTAATTTTGTCTCCTACACGTTATAGCTATTGTGAAATCGCCTGTTAATGTTAGTATTGCAACGTTTGATTGTATTAAAATTGAAAACTGATTATTTAACAACAGGCATTTATTGTATGCAACTGAGTATATTGGCAAATGGGCGATCTATGCGAAATTTGAGCAAATTATTGCTTTCTCAAAAAAGTAAAGTAACCAGATACGTTACTTTAACTTTAACTTTGCAGAAAAACATTTTAAAAAGAAATTGTCTCAATATACCCCGTTATGGCTTGGTACTGTTCATACTGAGTTTGCCTGCTCAATCGTTATTCGCTGAAGGCGTTGCTACTCAATTACCAACTGTGGTCAATAGTAGTGAGCAAGGTAATAGCCCAAAGAACAGTTCGAATGAGCGGCCTGATAAAGAGGTAGCATCCTATGAAAACGCTGCTTTAGCCAATGAAATGACGGCAATTATTACGGCAAAACAACATTCCTATCTACAAAGAACTGATTTTCAGAATCGAGCCGATGATCTTGAGGCACTCTATAAAATAGCGGGATATAAGTTGTTATGGCTAGCTAATTCGCAAGCGGATAAAAATAGGGTTGATGCGTTAAAACTATTGGAAAATGCGGCTACTCATGGTTTAAATCCAGCCAGTTATGATCTCCAGTCTTTACAGCAACGATTGCCACCCGAGTCAGCGATTACTAACAATGATTATAAACAGTTAGCGCTCTATGATACGGCTTTGAGCTTATCATTGTTACGTTTTTTGCATGATTTACATTATGGTCGGGTGAACCCGAAAGCAATAAACTTTGATCTTAAGGCAAGAGAAAAAAAGTTGATTGATTTACCAACGCTTATCAATTCAAATGCCAGTCAGAATAGTATTGCTCAGTTGCCTGATCTTGTTGAACCGAAATTAAAGCAGTATCAAAAATTAAAACAGGTGTTAGCAAAGTATCAAGCAATCTCTAAAAATGCGGCTGCACTTAATTGGGTGTTTACAGCGCCTGTAAAGCCAGGTGAAAATTTGCCAGACGTTAAGGCGTTAGAGCTGTTTTTAGTCTCTGTAGGCGATTTGCCTAAGGATCAAGATAATGCCTCTAATAAACCAGTGAATAGTTATAGTCATAAACTTGCAAGTGGTGTCAAAAAGTTTCAATCGCGGCATGGAATAGATCCAAATGGTGTATTAGGTAAAAGTACTGTTGAAGCAATGAATGTGCCGATCAGTCAGCGTGTCACTCAAATTGAGTTAGCTATGGAACGGTTACGCTGGTTGCCTGAAATGAGTGCGGGAGCCACTATTATTGTTAACATTCCCGCGTTTCAACTATGGGCGTTTGATGATCTTAACGAGTTTGATGCTAATATGCCCAATCTGCGGGTCGTTGTTGGTCAGGCAATGAAAAATGAAACACCCGTCTTAATGGCAGAAATGCGCTTTATCGATTTTATGCCGTATTGGAATGTACCCTACAATATTGTTAAAAAAGAAATATTGCCTAAGCTCATTAAAAATCCGCGTTATTTAGCAGGAGAGAATATGGAGCTGGTTTCAACTTTTGGTAATGAAGCTAAAGCCGTGGCTTTTTCTTCGTCATTGATTCCAGGGTTAAGCCAAGGCTCATTGAGGATTAGGCAACGACCCGGCAAAAAAAATGCCTTGGGCAAAGTCAAGTTTATGTTTCCAAACAAGAACGATGTCTATCTGCACGATACGCCTTCCCGGTCTTTATTTAGTCGGTCACGCAGAGATTTTAGTCATGGTTGTGTGAGAGTGCAAAACCCTGGTCAGTTAGCTGAGTTTGTTCTTAAGAATCAGTTAAGCAAAGAAGCCATAAATGAGGCTATGCAAACTGAAAAAACACGACGGGTGATATTGAAAAAATCAATTCCTGTGGTGTTTTTTTATACAACTTCATTTGTCGATCAACATGATAATTTAGATTTTTATGCTGATATCTATGGTTATGATTCTGTTCTACAGGCAGAGCTTAAGAAGTCGGTGGATTTGTCTGACCAGGATATTTTTGCGCCACCACCGCCGCCTCTTCCTCCTCCAATAATACAACCAACAACCGCATTAAATCCGGTAACGCCTATCAATAATTCGGTAGTACCTATCAATAATCCAGAGATTGATAAATCGAGTGATAAAGAACCGTAATATTTTTAAAGAGTTGTATTACCAAGTTCTGATATCACCTGTATCTAAATGAACAAAATCATCATAAGGATAATAACCAACTCCGCCTCTAGCCATTGTTAATGCCGCATTTCTAATGGTTTTCGCGTTTAAGCCTTCGATGCGTATATCGATAGCTCTGCCCTGCATGTGGAAACTGTGTTCTGCAACTGCGTGACTGTGTCTGCGTAATTCAGCATTGGTAGCCGGGGAGCGATAACCCGATACGATATGAAAGGGTTTACTGACGCCGAGTGTTTGCTTTAAATCAAATAATTGATCCAGTAAAGCGGTATCAATTGGATGAATGTCATCCGTGTGATAATCACGCAGTAAATAATTGATTTCATTGAGGGCATCTTTAATGTAGCGACCTCTTTCAAAGTAGGTTAACTTTAATTTATCGCCAGTGTGTGCGTGTTCAAATGACAGCGTTTTGTAAACGGGGAAATTCAACGATTGGGTATGTGTATGTGTATGTGTATGTGTATGTGTTTCAGTACGGGAATTAACTTTTTTTATGTTTGATACAGTGTGCGAAGTATGGTTATAAAGGCGACCATGTCCATACCTTGGTGGCCTTATGATATCCCTTACTGAGGCTGATGTTATTTCAGAACCACCTAATGCTAATAGGGAGCCATAAGCAAGTTGCTTAAGAAATTTGCGTCTGGAGGCTATTTCGCTTTCTTGATCAATGATATTTTCTAGTGACTTTTTTTTCATGGGATTATCTCCGATATCGCTTTTAGTCTATTTTCCACCATACAGTCTTAAATTAATCTTAAATGAAAAGAAAACTGCTTATTTTAGTGATCTAATTTAACTTAACTTTTTTATCTGTTGATCTATGGGACTAGGTTCTGCTATATATACCAGGGCTTACTGTAAATTATTACCATTAACTATATATTAATAACGGAGTTTAGACATGAGTGGAAAAATAGCCAAGCCATCGACTTATCTAACCGAAGTTAAGGCGCTTTCTGACCGGATTGTTAAAGCACAGCAACCGATTCGAATTCTTGATGCGATTAAATGGGATGACAGCATTAAGCATGAGTTTTTTAAAGGAAACTGTAAGTCCCTACCTTCTGTTACAACGGACTATTATAAGAATCGTCCCTTAGGGTTTGATCCTGCTGAAAAGAAGCAGGAGTTTTATGAGATTGAGCGGGATTTGGTGCGTAAGCTTGGGCAACTGAATCCTCTTAGTGTTATCATGCGGCGAATCAGTAGGGAATATCAGGATGTAGTTAGTATGCTTGAAGCTCGTGGAACTCCTGCATTTTCAAATATCTCTCAGGAGTTATATGGCTCATCCCAAGACGTTTTTCATGTGGGAGATCCGACGATTGCAGATTTGGGTAGTATGATGGAGGCCACGTTATCGCAGTTATTACAAATTGATTCTTTGGATGAAGATCCAAAAACGATTAATGCAAAAGATGCGGTGGCTATTCTAAATGAAAAAATAGAACTCGTATTTCCTGGGGATGGTCTGCGGGCAATGTTGAGTGATGGTATTTTGGCAGATGCGGCGGCAGGTACGGATTATATAAAATTACGTGCGGATGCGTTTTTTAATATGCGTGATTTACGGGTGCTTGAAGTTCATGAAATATGGGTACACTTGGGGACAACATTAAATGGTCTTGCGCAACCGTATTGTACCTTTTTAGGCAAAGGCCCACCTTCTGCGACAGTGACTCAAGAAGGTTTAGCCGTGTTGATGGAGATATTGACGTTTAGTTCTACACCTCATCGATTGATGCGTTTAATTAATCGGGTGCGCGCGATAACCTTGACGGAAGAAGGTGCTGATTTTATGGATATATTTTCTTTTTTTAGAGAAAAAGACCTGGATGAGGAAGAGAGCTATACGCTAAGTAGCCGGGTTTTTAGAGGCAGTACAGCAGATGGCTTACCCTTCACAAAAGATCTGACTTATCTCAAGGGGTTTGTACTGACTTATAATTTTATGAGATTAGCGGTTAGTAAGGGAATGCCGGATCGGATTCCATTACTATTCTGTGGTAAAACCATGATCGAAGATATGAAGGTATTAGTGGATTTAGTTGAAGAAGGCACGGTGATTGCGCCTCATTTTTTACCGCCGCAGTTTAAAGATTTAATGGGCTTGGCCTCCTGGCTGAGTTTTAGTCGTTTTATGACATCGTTAAATTTTCGTCAACTTGAGCAGGATTACGCCAATATCTTATGATCAGGGTGAATTTTTTAAACGAGTATAAATGTAAAAAAAGGCGATAAAATCCTTAAACCATGAAGATTGCGAATTAAAGGCATATATTAATTTGTAACTTCATGGTTTTTGAGTTCTACTAATCTCCTTAAATAGATAGGGTCAATAAGTTAATGGCATTGATATTAGCTTTATCTTCCTTTTTTCTCTTGGAATAAAAAATATACAGATGAATGATAAATTATTAACTTCTTTTAATGCTCTACCCAAAGATGAGCAGGCTATTATGCTTATTTTATCGGTGATTTATGCGCCGATAGCTCAGGCTAATTTACAAGGATTGTTAAAGACGTTACCGTGTTTTGATATTAAAAAGCTGGCCACTATTGGCAATCCATTGAGAGAAAAATTTGCTAAAAATAAATTAATTATTTTTAATCAGGATGGTTGGCGATGCAACGATGAAATTGCCGAGCATTTAATGAGGTTAGCTGTTCAAGAGGAATGGTTTAGTAAATTAGCACAGTTCCTTATTGCTCAGCCCAGGTATTATTATTATCCCACTAGAACTGAAGTCTATAACTCTCTAAAACAGTTGCGTATTTTTTTGTATCAGGGTAATGATACGGCTTTTGCAGCTAATATTGAACGTTTTTATCTCGATTTTCCACAAACATTTACGCTTTACATTAATAAAATATTCTTTGATGACTACTGTGCGGATTGGTTTACCTCTTTATCGGATTCTATTAAATTCCTAGTATTAACTTACTTTTTAAATAATAGCAATTTGCTGTTGAAAGATGTTTCTTTTCAATTCCAACTACTCGAAAATTTTTTTGGTTCGGTAAAGCATGAAAATCCTAAAATCGTTCATGCGGTTATTGAAGCTAGATTGTTCCGTGGAAATTTTAAAGATGCGGATGATTGGTTAGCAAATGATTCTTCAGCAGAAGGATTGAAATTGCTGGGAGTTTTACATTTTTTACGGAACCAAAATGATCAAGCGATTAATTATTTCCAATTGGCTCTTAAAACCTTAAAAAAAGACTCCGGTAAACGTAATATAAGTTTAGGTGGTTTACCTGGATATTTTTTTAATTTGGCATTACTCCGTAGTCGTGATTTAAATAATATAAATTCATTGCGGTCACTGGCACAGTTAACGATTAAGCAAGGTCTACAAGAGTTTAATTGGCTAAATCAAACTTTATTAGAGATCGTTGATATTTACCAAAGTAAATCTTCAATCGATAAAACGACTTATCTATTGAATAATAAAAAAACGCCTTTTGATCTCTTGTTTCAGGTTTTATTGTTATCCTGGATAAATGAGGTTGAAAATATTGAAAGTGAGAGTAAACGCGCCTTATTAACACAATTATTTAAGTGTTGCCAGCAGGCCCAGCAGTTGGGCTATATGTGGTATGCCTGTGTTAGTGCGTCCTTATTAGTGCGGTTGAGTTATAAAAACGAGCATTGCCAACTGATTGCCAAGGAATATTCCGAGTTACCCTTTGCTGAAATTATCGATTTATTGCCAAAAGTTTCTGCTTGGCAGAGAGCGTTGGAGGCATTAGGTCAATTGAGCGGTAATACCGATGCGACTGCCCAAAAAGAATTACGCTTAAGTTGGTCTTTAAGCTTGATTAATAATGAAATTATCATGGAACCCAAAGAACAGCGAGCGGGTAAAGCGGGGCGCTGGACAAAAGGGAAGATAGTTGCGTTAAAAAGACTTTATCACAATATGAATGAATTTAATTATTTGACTGAGCAGGATCGTCGTATCTGTGCCCATATTCAGATTGATAAAGAAACTAACTATTATGGCTATTATTCTAAGGATATTTATGCCATTTCAGAAAGTGCTATTTTGGAGGCGGTAGGTCATCCTTGTATCTTTTGGGAAAATCAGGAATCATCGGGAGTACCTGTTAATATTAGTTTGGTTGAACCGCAATTGCTGGTTAAAGAACAAGAACAAAAGTTACATATTTCATTAATACCTCAATTGACTGATCAAAAAATAATAGCTCAAAAGTCGGCAAACAATGGTTTGTTAATTTATGTGATTAATAACTCACATCGTCTAGTGGCTGAAATTCTTGGTAAAAACGGATTGATGGTTCCTGTGTCTGCCAAACAGCAAGTAATTGATTCTATTGCATCAATTTCTTCAATGTTAACAGTTCAGTCAGATATTAGTGGGACATCGAGTCACGCGTTAACGGTTGATTCTGATAGTCGTTTACATATTCATCTACAGCCGGTAGGGCAGGGCATACAAATTGAGGTTTTTGTTCAGCCGTTTAATGAAGGCGGACCGCTTTATATTCCAGGATCAGGGGGCATCACGGTATTGGCAGAAATTGATGGAAAGCAATTGCAAACTACGCGTGATTTTGATTTGGAAAACAAGTATTTGAAGCAGGTCTTAACGGACTGTCCAAGCTTATATGCTGTCAAAGAACCTAAATGGCAGTTCGACGATGCAGAATCATCTCTTGAAGCCTTATTACGGTTGCAGTCCTTAGGTGATTTTGCTGTCCTTGAATGGCCTAAAGGCAAAAAGATTAAGCTCAGTCGTGAAATTGGTTTGTCACAAGTACAGTTTTCGGTACGTAAAGAAAAAGACTGGTTCAGTGTTGAAGGCAATTTAGAAATTGATAATGATCAGATTTTAGATATGCAGAAATTGATGAATCTGCTAAATACCTCATCAAGTCGCTTTCTTAAGCTTGAAGATGGACAGGTTTTTGCCTTAACTCAAGAGCTACGTAAACGCTTGGATGATTTATCAGGGCTCGGTGAGGTGCAAAAAGATAAAGTTCGTTTTCATCCTTTAGCCGCCTTGGCGTTGGATGAAATTACTACCGGTATGGAGATAACAGCGAGTAAACCCTGGAAAGATCAATTATCAAAATTGAATGAAATGGGTGATTTAAACCCTAAAGTACCCTCTACTTTACAAGGTGAATTAAGAAGTTATCAGTACGAAGGGTTTCAATGGATGATGCGTTTGGCTCACTGGGGGGCGGGGGCTTGTTTAGCAGACGATATGGGCTTAGGTAAAACGGTTCAGGCATTGGCTTTAATTTTAGCGCGTGCATCTCAAGGGCCGGCATTAATATTAGCACCGACTTCAGTTTGTATTAACTGGCTAGAAGAAGTGCAACGTTTTGCGCCAACACTTAACGCCTATCAATTTGGGAATGGGGATAGGCAAGAAATGTTAGATAACGCAGGCCCCTTTGATTTAATTGTTTGTAGTTACGGGCTATTACAGACAGAAGCTGATCGGTTAACGCAAAAGCAATGGCATACTTTAGTCGCTGACGAAGCGCAAGCCATTAAAAACGCACTGACTAAACGGTCTAAAGCGGCTATGTTATTACAAGCAGATTTTAAATTGATTACCACCGGGACGCCTATTGAAAATCATTTGGGAGAGTTGTGGAATTTATTTAATTTCATTAATCCAGGGTTATTAGGGTCTTTACAGAAGTTTAATGAGCGTTATGCTCAGGCCATTGAAAATCAGCAGGATCATGAGATTCAACAACGATTGAGAAAGTTGTTAAGGCCCTTTATCTTGCGAAGACTTAAAAGCGACGTATTAACAGAGTTGCCGCCACGAACTGAAGTTACCTTGCACGTTGAGTTAAGTGTAGAAGAGCGTACACTCTATGAAGCTTTACGTCGAAATGCGATGCAGACCATGATGACAAGTACGGAACAGTCTGGACACAAGCAATTAAAGATATTAGCTGAAATTATGAAGTTGAGACAGGCTTGTTGTCACCCTCGTTTGGTGATGAAAGAAAGTCTATTGAGTAGTTCTAAATTGCAAGCGTTTGAAGAATTGGTTCATGAGTTGTTGGAAAACCGTCATAAGGCGCTGGTGTTTAGTCAGTTTGTTGGACATTTGAGTTTAATTCGAGAATTGTTAGATAAAAAAAGAATTCAATATCATTATTTAGACGGCTCAACATCGGTTTCTCAACGAAAGAAAGCTGTAAATCTGTTTCAAGCAGGGGAAGGTGATCTATTTTTAATTAGCTTGAAAGCAGGGGGTACAGGTTTAAACTTAACAGCCGCTGATTATGTTATACACATGGATCCCTGGTGGAATCCCGCAGTAGAAGATCAGGCTTCAGACCGGGCACATCGTATGGGACAAAAACGACCTGTTACCGTTTATCGTTTAGTCGCAAAAGATACGATCGAAGATAAAATTGTAGATTTACATAAGCATAAACGGGATTTAGCCAATAGCTTGCTTGAAGGTGGCGATGTCAGTGGAAAAATGTCAGTTGAAGACATGATGGCATTGATAAGCGATATTGATTAAGGTAAATATCAGGTAAATATTAGGTAAGTAGCGTTCAGACAGATTATTTTAACTGTTCATTTGGTTGTTTGTTTGAGTCTTTTAAAACTAACTATTTTTGTTCGAAAGGCGTACTCATGCGAAAGAAACTGATTAATGAATCTGAAACAAATATATCTAAGCCTGAATCAGACTACCTGGACATAGAACAACTGGCTCAGGTTGAAGTCAGCTCTGAGTGTAGCGATTACCCTATTGAGTCTGCTTTATTGGCAGGAAGTAGCGTCGGCTGGAAAGCAGCCGATCCCGGTAATCAAGTAATACGTCTTATTTTTGATGCCCCTCAGACGATAAAGCATATCGAGCTTTTATTTGATGAGTCAGAAGTCGCACGCACCCAAGAGTTTGTTTTACTTTGGTGCATGGATAAGACGTCTATCTTTCAAGAAATTCTGCGTCAGCAGTTTCATTTTAGTCCTCCACTGACTACTCGGCAAAGTGAAAACTATGTGGTTGATCTTAATCAGCTTAAAGTGCTTGAATTGAATATCATTCCTGATATTAGTAGAGTACAGTCTTTCGCAAAGCTAACTAAGTTACGTCTTTATAAGTAGTTAAAATCCAGATATCGGGAACGCTGAGTTCCAGCCCGGTACTGGATAACCAAAACCATTACACACTCGCATTTATTTTAGTGTTAATAAGAATTAATTCTGTTTATTATTGTCTTGGATGTGAGAATCTTCAGTTAAGGCATCTTTTGTAAAATTATTTACTCAATAAGTAGGTTGTCTAATAAATAGTTGGACAACTTTTATTATCGGTAAAAGAACTGATTTTTGATGTTGAAAATCTTTATAATTAAATTATAATCAATAAGTTATATTTTTTATGGACAACATGGAAAGCTTTAATCGATAGATATATCGAGTTGTTGATTATCTTGAATATATAAATTTAATTATTTTGTTCATGTTTTGTTAAACTATACTTTGACAAAAGTGCTTCTAATTGATACATTATTGTGAAATGATTAGTCAATAGATTGTTAATAGCTAGTACATTAACGGTATGACTTAATCATATTAAATATTTAACACACTCTGTTTGCGAGGATTTGGCGTTATGGCTTATTTAAATACACAGTTGTCAATACAAGAATTAGGGTTTGTTGTAGATAGTATTAGTTTAGTCAAAACGGAGCAGTCTGATAATGTCGTTGTTGAGACTGTGGCTGATGTTGTTGGTGAAAATACTAATTTCTCTATAGCCAGTCAGTTAAGGAATGAAAAATCCAGGTTAATTAGCGCTCTTTCACGATTTCCTGTTACTGCTTTATGGTTGCTAAACCAATATGAACAAGGTTCAAGTTTGGGCAGTAGTCATGAGGATGATGCTGCTTTAGATTTGGAACCGACCACTGATTTATCAGAAATTAGTAAGTATTTTTATTCTTTATCGGTTAAATCAGTTACTGATGCCTCCTATGCTACTGACAAACAAAACTTGACAACAGCTTTAGAGTTATTTCCCTTTTCATTTAACGATCTGATAAGTTTAGTAGATGTTATTGTTTATGGGTATAAATTTAGAGGACTTTGTTATCAACCCGGTGTCAATATCGCAGGTCAAAATTCAGAGGTTGTGCTTAAGCGTTTAGAAGGCGTGAATCGTCGTAGTCGAGTTAAAGATTCCAGTTGGACTGAGTTAATGTCCTCTTATGATGAACAATTCCTTTTTTTATCAAGTACAGAGATGCATAAATACTTCTCTGAAGTCGTGTTTTCTGAGCACCTTTGGTTAAAGCTAAGACAAAAAATCGCCACCGCTAATTCAAGATTAGTATTGTTTATAGCTAATCAATATAAAGGCAGTTTCCTGGATTTTGATGATCTTGTTCAAGAAGGGCAATCAGGTTTGTTAAAGGCAGTTGATAGATTTGATTATCGATTGGGTTTTCAGTTTTCTACTTATGCCGGATATTGGATTAGACAGGCGATATCAAGGGCATTATCCAGAAGCGAAAGAGTTGTGCGTATTCCATGCGGACAAGTAGCTAATATAAACAAAGTGTTCCGTAGTAAAGACGAGTTTGTAGTTAAAGAGGGAAGAGAACCTTCTTTAAAAGAATTAGCTGACTATACCAGGCTATCTTGTCAGGAAATAAGCTCAATTTTGTCTATTTCGCAAACAGCCATGCCGCTTGAGGCGTCAGAAGAGGATGAAGAAAGCACTTACGCACCGATTGATTTTCTTGAGCAACAGGTTTTTACACCGTCATTTATGAAAATAGCACAAACAGATCTTGAGGGATTGCTTAATAAGGCGATTAAAATACTAAATCCTAGAGAAGCAAAAATTATTTCTTGTCATTTTGGTGTCGATACAGAAAATGCAATGACATTACAAGAAATTGGCTTAGAGCTTAATTTAACTAGAGAACGGGTTAGGCAAATTCAGGTCATAGCGCTTGACAAAATAAGACGTAGTTTTGGTGATCAACTGATGGCGTTTTTATAATATACAAAACCGATAAAGATAGTTAAGATTAAATCCTACTTTATGGGTAGGATAAGAAAAAAATAATTTAAGACTGATGATTAAGCTAATTTTTAAACATTCGGTTTTGAATGCTGCTGTTGGTAATTACAACGCTACTATTGATCCATTAAAGGGTCAGGAGATTTAACCATGAAAAAATATATACTTAATGCACTTCTTTGGAGTGTTGTATTATCCGGAGCATTTTTAATATTTAACCGAGTAAACACGACGCCGCCGATAGATGAATCCATTGCTTATTCAGACTTTATTGTTAAAGTTAAGAATAAGTTAGTTGATAAAGTAGAAATGACCGGTCAAACCATTAAGTTGCGTACTTCGGACGGTCAAAGTTTCGAAACCTACAACCCTAATGATCCTCATTTAATAGATGATCTTCTGGGTGCAGGCGTTCAGGTAAGAACTAAGCCACCTGCTCAGCAATCTCTGTTTATGCAGATGTTTATTTCCTGGTTTCCAATGTTGCTATTAATTGTAGTCTGGGTCATTTACATGCGTAGAACCCAGGGCGGTGGCATGGGTGCTAACGGTTTTGGTAAAAGCAAAGCCAAATTGCTTGAAGAAGATAAGCTCAGTGCCAAGTTTGTAGACGTAGCAGGTTGTGAAGAAGCGAAGGAAGAAGTGACTGAATTAGTTGATTTCCTCGCAGATCCACAAAAATTTCAAAAGTTGGGTGGAAAGATTCCGCGTGGTATTTTAATGGTGGGTCCTCCAGGCACAGGTAAAACTTTATTGGCAAGAGCGATTGCGGGTGAGGCGGGTGTTAAGTTCTTCACTGTATCAGGTTCAGATTTTGTTGAAATGTTCGTGGGTGTAGGCGCTTCAAGAGTAAGAGATATGTTTGCTCAAGCTAAAGAACATGCGCCCTGTATCATCTTTATCGATGAAATAGACGCAGTTGGTCGCCAACGGGGTGGCGCCGGTATGGGAGGCGGTAATGATGAGCGTGAACAAACACTTAATCAGTTACTCGTGGAAATGGACGGCTTTACAGGTAATGAAGGCGTGATTGTTATAGCGGCTACTAATCGTGCAGACGTGTTAGATAAAGCCTTATTAAGACCCGGACGTTTTGATCGTCAAGTGAATGTAGGCTTGCCTGATGTACGAGGTCGTGAACAAATCCTGAATGTTCACATCAAAAAGGTGCCTGCTGCTGATGATGTTAAATTAAAGGATATTGCAAGAGGAACCCCTGGTTTCTCGGGTGCAGAGTTAGCCAACGTGGTAAACGAGGCAGCCTTATTTGCTGCAAGATCAAATAAAGCTCAAGTTAACATGAGTGATCTTGAAAAAGCCAAGGATAAGATTTTGATGGGTGCAGAAAGACATACCATGGTCATGACAGAAGATGACAAGTTGCTTACCGCTTATCATGAGGCAGGGCATTGTATCGTTGGTGAACTCTCTCCTGATCACGATCCTGTTTATAAGGTCAGTATTATGCCAAGAGGCAGGGCATTGGGTATTACCATGTTCTTACCTGAAAGAGATCAGTACAGTGCCAGTAAACGTAAACTCGAAAGCCAGATAGCCAGTTTGTTTGGTGGCAGAATTGCAGAGTTAATGATTTATGGCGGTGACAGAGTAACCACGGGAGCATCTAACGATATCGAACGTGCCACAGAATTGGCGCGTAACATGGTAACTCGTTGGGGCTTTTCTGACAAATTAGGCCCATTAGTGTATGGCGAAGAAAATGGTCAACCCTTCATGGGCTATCCAGGTTCACAAGGCAGTAAGGTATCTAGCACAGTAGCTCATCATATTGATGAAGAAATCCGTGCCGTGATCGACTGTAACTATCAACGTGCTGAAACAATTTTGCAAGAAAACATTGAGATTCTTCACAAAATGGCCGATGCATTGATGAAATGGGAAACCATTGATAAAGATCAAATTGATGATTTAATGGCGGGAAAAGATCCTCGTCCACCTAAAGAAGATGCTGAGCCTAGTAAACCTATTATATATTCAAAGCAGGAAAAAGTTGGTGCGACAAAACGTATAGAAACTAACATCAATAAAAATAAACCTGCAGGACAAGTTTGAGGTGCGCTCAATTTTGGGGAGGCTAAATGCCTCCCTTTTTTTATGCTTGCGTTTAGGTGAAAACGATTTATTCATTCTCACACATATCCGCATTATCGGCAAACAATCGCAAATATGTATTAGACAATGGGCGGAATTTAATACAATCACTTAAGCCTTAACCCATTTGTAAAAAAAGTGCTTGGCTAATTCTGCTGTTCCTAGATATAAACTCACAATACCCAGTAGCAATGCCACTAAAGACAACGGTAAGGGAACAAAGCCAATCAGCGGAGCGATAGGGGTATACGGTAAACTGATGGTAATGGCGACAATGGTTAACGTAGCAGCTGTCAGATAGTTTCCTGGTCGAGTTTTAAAAAAGGCATGACTGCTGCGTACCACAAAGACAATTGAAGCCGCTGAGACAACCGATTCTAAAAACCATGCTGTACGGAACTGTTCAGGGGAAACCTCTAACAACAGTAATAAACCAAACGTCATATAGTCAAATAGCGAGCTGACGAAGCCAAAGGTAATCATGAATTTACGGATAAACTTAATGTCCCAGCGCCGAGGTTGTGCGATCATTTCAGGATCAACATGGTCTGAAGCAATGGTCATTTCTGGAAAATCAGTTAGCAAATTGGTCAACAGTATTTGCTTAGGAAGGAGGGGGAGAAATGGTAAAAATAAAGATGCTCCCGCCATGCTGAACATATTGCCAAAGTTTGAACTGGTCGCCATAAAGACATACTTTAAGGTATTGGCAAAAGTAATTCGACCTTCTTTAACACCCTCCACCAAAACGCGCAGGTCTTTTTCAAGCAGCACAATTTGAGCGGTTTCTTTAGCGACATCGGCAGCGCTATCAACAGAAATCCCCACATCCGCAGCATGTAGAGCAGAAACATCATTAATACCATCTCCCATGTAACCTACGACAAAGCCGGCCTTTTTTAACGCTAAAATAATGCGTTCTTTCTGATTAGGTTCAATTTCAGCGAATAAGTCAACGTCAGGTACTTGATTGATGAGAGCCAAATCACTCATTTTACGAATTTCAGGGCCGGTTAGGATTTCATGTTCTGCCAAGCCCAGTTGTTTGGCGACAGTGGCGGCGACTAAGCGATTATCCCCAGTGATAATTTTAAGCGTGACCCCCAGTTCCCGTAATTGTTGAATGGTTTCATTACAACCTGCTTTAGGTGGATCTGAAAATATCAGAAAGCCTAAAAAACAAAGATCTTTCTCATCAGTTTTATCGAGCTGAGTTTGTTTGGGTAAGGGCTTGTAAGCAATGCCTAAGGTGCGAAAACCCTGGCGACTGAAATCTTCATAACGTTGTTCGATTTCTTGACGGGCATTATCAATAGTTATTTCAGTACCATCGTAATACTCAGCGGTAGCACAAATTTCTAAAATATTGGTTAACGCGCCTTTAGTGATAAGCCTTGTATTAGCTTGATCATTTATTAACAGGCTTAAACGCTTACGATAAAAGTCATAAGGAATTTCAGCGAGTTTTTCGGTTCCCTCTAAATCGAATTTTCGGTTTTGTCTAATGGCTTCATCGATAGGATTGTTAAAGCCTGTTTCATAAACTGAATTAAGATAAGCATAACGCGCTACTTTATCATGGGGTCGGCCTGATAAAGCCAGAGTGCCACTCAGGTGAACAATGCCTTCTGTTAAGGTGCCTGTTTTATCTGAACACAGGACATTCATGCTGCCGAAGTTTTCGATCGAGGCCAGTTGTTTAACAATGACCTTATGTTCTGCCATGCGTCTCGCACCATGCGCCAGATTAACGCTGATGATGGCAGGTAATAATTGCGGCGTTAAGCCGACTGCTAGCGCCATTGCAAATAAAAACGAATCGACCACCGGCTTGGCAAGGTAAACGTTGACAGCGAAGATCAGAATCACCAGAATTAGGGTGACTTCCATCAGCAGGTAGCCAAATCGTCTGACACCGCGTTCAAACTCTGTCTCTGGTGCTTTGAGCTTGATGCGCTGGGATAAGTTACCGAACTCTGTGGCTTGTCCGGTCGAGATAACCAGCGCTGTCCCTGTGCCACTTTGAATATGGGTGCCCATCCATAAGGCATTGGTACGGTTGCTTAAGGCTGTTTCAGAGGGTAACACAGCGGGTAGTTTTTCGACGGGATAACTCTCGCCTGTTAACAGTGCTTCATCAACAAATAAATTATCTGATTCAATTAGCAGGCAGTCAGCCGGAATCACATCACCCGCTTTTAACAGAATCACATCGCCGGGGATAATTTTTTCACTGGCAATTTCTATGGCAATAGTATCACGTAGAACGCAGACAGTAATTTGCACCATGGCAAGCAGTTCTTGAACCGCACTGGCAGCACCTTTCTCTTGCCAGAACCCTAAACTACCACTGACGAAGATAATGGTTAAAATGATAGCCGCATCGACTCTATCATTGAGATAGAAAGATAATCCTGTGGCAAACAACAGGATTAGAATAATAGAGTTCTTAAACTGAGCAAAGAATAGCTGAACATTGCCCGTTTCTTTTTTATTGCTGAGGCGATTAGCGCCATAACGTTTTAATCGCTGAGCGGCTTCTTCGTTAGTAAGACCTTGGGTGGTGGTAGTTAACTCATCCAGTTGTTGTTGAACAGACGTACTCCAAAAAGCCCGGTTACTGACTTTATTATCTGGGCTGGTAGAATTAGTCATTATAGTTCCTTGGGCTTAAACGATTTCAAAGGAGAAAATAATCGTAATCAAAGTCATTGAAAACAGGCCGATTAAAAAGATAATCTCTGCCCAACGTTCTAAGGTTTCTGAAGCGTTTTCTAAGCGTATGGAAGAGAAGGAAAGCAGGGCGCTTATCATGAATAATAAACTATCAATTGCGAGTCCCTTGTCAATTAAGTAGTTAGTTAATCCAGGAGACATGGTTTTAACGATACTGATAACCATAATACAGACACCCACCATGGTTGCCGAATTTGGCAGAATAGGGTGAGAAAGATTATTAGAACTCCTGCTTTTCATTCTTTAAATCATCCAGATTAGTTTGCGCAGCGGGATGACCTTGAGCAGCCGCTTGTTCATATAACTCAAGGGCTTTTGCTTCATCTTTGGCGACACCGATGCCATTTTCATAAAGATAAGCCAGTTCGTATTGAGCGTCTGGACTGCCTTGCTGAGCTTCTCGTTGTAATTGGGCAATTTTATCTTCGGTTTCTGATGGCGTGTTTGATTCAATCTCAGGCGTACCCTCTTTCTCTGTGCAGCCCACCACAGATAACGTTGCTGAGATAATGACGGCAATTAAGTTTCTGTGTTGATTAAATGCAGTCATTGTCTTGTCCCATTTAAGGTATCGTGTCGGATTATCTCAGCTTAAGCAGAACAGCGACAGGTCTTGATCGGCCTTAGACTGTTCCACTTTGAGCGGGTAGTAAAGTGCTTTTGATTATCCATTAGATTATCTGATTAAGTCCAGTCGTCATTGCTATCGTCACTAAAGCTATCATCATCCCAGGATGAGTTATCTGCTATACCAAAGTCAGTGCCTCCAAGATCGTCATCATTATCGATATTAGGGGCGTAATTGGCTTTAGTGACGTAGTTGTTATCATTATCCCAAGAGGAGTCGTTTGATAAGGGTGAGTTTCCCGTACTATGGTGGTCATTGCCATCAATAAAACGATGCATTAATGCCTCACCAGCGACAACACCCGCACCCATAGCGGCACCAGTGGCCAAGCTCCCTATAATGCCTGAGCCAGCACCTTGGGAAGGTTGTCCTATCGCTTGACCACCATAAGAGCCTGAGGGCGGCACATTGGAGTTAGGACCGTAGTTTCCATATTTGTTAACTTGGGGGGGCAAGCCACTGTTTCCATTATAGCCAGTATTTCTGCGGGTAAAAAAGCCAAAAATTACCACAAGTAAACCCAGACCTAAAAATATCAGCAGTAACGGTACCCAGTCCTTAACCACCGAAGGCAGGTTTTGACCGACTCGAGTGGGTGCTTCAATAGTTTGCACGGATTGTGATAGATGTTTTTTCAGGTTTTGTAAGGTTTCCGGTTTGACAAAAGCTAAGCCGGGTTCCAATTTTTCAGCAATATCCAGTTCAGTCGCTGCGGCTCCCAGTTTGTTTTGTTTTGCTAATAACTCTGCTTCAACAAAGTGCGCTTTGGCACTATTGGGGTGATCTTTTAAAACTTGATCCATCATAGCTTGCGCTTCTGTAAACTTGCCTTCTTGAGCAGCCACATAAACTTCATGCATGGATGGATCGCCTTCTGCAAAGCTGGGTGCTGTAAAACAGAGGGTTAGACAGATGACTGCAATAGTATTGATTGAGCGTTTTAACATAGCTTTAATTCCTATTTCGTGTGTTAGCTTATCAATGGTGTGAGACATTATTCAATGCTTCACTCGGTAATAAGTAGTATTTTATTATTATAAACATAATGTAAATGATAAATCATATTTTCAGACATTGATTATTTGAAACAATTCCGTTTGTAGCCATAAAAAACGGGGTTAGTCTGCTTTCCTCTGTGTATCCATTAAGCAATTTATAGGCCATTATTGAAGGTAAAGCAATTCATTAGCTTATAGACAGCCCGCTGAAAAACAAGGGTGGTAGATAGGTGAAATTAACCATCTGAACGCTCTGCCTTAGGTGCATAAGAACCTGAGGATTAAAAATATCTCCTGAAAAATAGTTTACATGTTAAGTTAACAATGTTAAATTAACATCGTTATTTTTAAAATCATTTTTTAAAATCATTATTCTTATGGCACCTAAAACAAAATCTCCTGAAGATCGTGAAAAGCTGCGCATTTTAATACTGGATGCGGCGCGATCTTTATTTGTAGAGCGGGGTATTGAAGCTGTTTCAATGCGTGAGATAGCCAAGAAAATTAATTATTCAGCAACTACCTTATACTCGATGTTCAAGTTTTTAAGAATTGGAAAATAGCACTAAACCTTGTAAGATAATTCGTGTAAACTTCCACGTATTTCAGCACAATGTTGATGTACGAACCCGCTATCTTTATCAAAACGTTTGTCACTGATCTT
>CAIMEB010000286.1 GCA_903839855.1 uncultured Methylococcaceae bacterium | reverse complement strand
TTTCTTAAATTTAAGAAACAGCTAAGCCGTTTATCTTTAAAGTCACTGGCCGTTTTTTAATGGCTACGGTAGCTTGTTGTTAATTTTTTATTGACATCAAAAGTGTCAACTACTTTTAGGCTGCTATGAAGGATGCCCAATTTGTCAATAATTTTCTCTTCAAGAGGTAGTTGAAACTGGTCTTTAGTGGTTTCCGCGTACAAGTCATAGTGAACCGTAGATCGGAGTACGCATTTATTTTCTCGAGGAGGATCCTTACACATTCTGGTTATTTCGTGAGCCATGTGTACTGCCTCATCCCCTTTACACCATTCTACAAATTGAATTTCTCCATCGTATGATTTAATAGGGGATCGAAGATAGCAAACTGCGGAATCATATAAATGCGCATTATGAACGCAAAACCGAAAACCAGGACGATCTGGCAAAAAATAAAACCGAAGATAGTCATTTAGAATTTTTAGATTATCTTTTGGACTCCTTGTAGCGCCATTTAAGCTATCAACACCAATCAGCGATTCCATTACAGAGGCAATTACCCCAGTATTTTTGAGGTCTGCCTGAAATACATACCTGTACTCGACCCCCCCTTTCACCATATTTGAAATAACCTGTCTGGCGAAATCTTTGTTGATCATTTCAACCGGCTGGAGAGAGCTTACAAAAACGTTTGCACTATTTTCAAATAAGTTACCGCCTTCGGATTGTAACCTTTCAAGCCCAATCATTTCCTCTACTGTAATCAGTGGCAGCTTTAGACCCCGATTAGCACGTAGTCCCCAATTGCCGCCTAGAAGCTTATTTTGCCTGTAATGATCTATCGATTCAGCAATCAAACCAGCAGCCTCTTCAATCTTACTGTCTACATCTTCTTTTTTAATTCCAGGCTTGTTATATTCCAAAATATCAATATAACGTAAGCCTCCTAAATCACTTGGGAGTCTGCGTGGATCAAAGGATATCATTAGACGGCATCGTTCAAAGTCAGGGCCTAGGGCTCCGGCAAATAATCCGGCTTCAAAAATACAGTTATCTCGGGGACTAAAAGCTTGTTCGCCATTTTTTTCAACTAAATCATCTTCGGTAAGCAATATTACAGCAAAATCACATTCATTAGTTTCCCTAATTAGATTACTCAATATGTGTGAATAGTCTGCTCCAGCCCACCACCGAATAGGCTTAAGCGTGATGCCCTGCAACTTATTTTTTCCTAATTTTGTAGCTAGAGTTTGAGCTTCTTCAATTGCATTACTGCTGGATGCAATGAATATCTTTACCTCTTCCATAATTACTCCCTATTTTTGAATAAAAGTGCTAGATATAATCGATTTGGGTGATATTGGTTGTTTTATTGCTCCAGCCTCTTGCCAAATCACTGATGCCGTTTCCGTGACCGTAAAAACAGTCCCTTTATTCGCGGAAGCATCGAAATAAACCTGATTCCTACCCTGATCAGTAAAGCTTACGCCACCGAGAATAGTGGCAAATTTATCGACGCTTACCTGAAAATGCGGTGCCATTATCTGATTGGCTTTTTTGGGATTTTGTTTCCAGAATTCAATAGCCTTAAACACTGCATCGACCATTTTCTGTACATCTTGGGGATGTTGGGAAACAACGTCCTTGTTGAAAGCCAAAACATCCACGATTAAATCGCGATAGTCTCGTGTCGATGCAAGGACATGTCCGCCCCCTTCTTCTTTCGCCTTGGTCAGCCAGGGTTCCCAAACCACGGCGGCATCAATTCTATTGGCGAGAAACGCCGCTCCGGCTTGCGAGGTTTCCATATCCAGGGTTTCTAACTCGCTAATCGCAACATTATGGTCTTTCAGCAGCGTGCGTAAAAAAAACTCCCCTGGGAGGCCGCGCTGAAACGCTACCTTTTTACCCTTCAGGTCTTCAATGGTCTTGACATCCGGCTTGGCGACAATACCATCGCCACCCACCGATTCGTCTATGGCCATCACGATGGTGGTTTCAAGGTTGTTTCCCGCAGCAAGCACAAAATAATCCACGGGCGCGGCTAATGCGGCGACTTTACCGGATTTAAGGGCGCTGTTCCGTTCGGCAAGTCCGGTCAGCACCACCAAATCGACATTAATGCCCGCGTCATCGAAGTATCCATTCTCTTTTGCCAGATAAAGCGGCCCAAACCCTACCCAAGGGCCAAGTCCGATCCGGTAAGTGGGTTTATCTAAGCCGGACATAGCTGTGGTCGCCAACAGGGCAATAATAAGCGCTGTTGAATGCAGGAAAAAGAAAACCCAGGGTATGCGCAATTCGATGTGAGTAAACGGTAAATATAGATCGGGGTTCTCTCCACGACCTACGGCTTCCCATTCAGCATCAAACGGACGTATCGGCAGTTGTTTTTCTATTTCATGAATAACTTTAAATTTTGCGGTATTGAGATTTTTATAAGATCGGATTAATCGGTACCACATAAAAGAAATGGCTATGCCGGCCAACGCGATAAGCACATGCGCGGCTGCCTCGACATGCGCGGCCTGTTTAATTTGTAAGTAACCCAAGATAGTGATCAGTGCGGTATTGATGCTTAGGAAATAAACATTAGCCGTATTACGACGGTCTGAATTTTTCTGGGCGGACTCGGAATAAGTCTTATATTGCTCCAACAAATGGTCACGATACTTATCAGCGGACTCATATTGTTCACACATATTAGGACTGTAAAGCGTGTCTTTAATCAAATTGTGATTTTCGTTCATAGGTTTGGCCTTTTATTATCATAGATTCCAGATTGTTGTAACATGACATGTGGTAAATTTTAAATCAACAGGCTTAGAAGATATGTTAAACGAGCATCTTGATCGACACAAGGCCAGACTAATTGGAACTCTAATACCGGATGTTCAAGTTTTTAAATTTTTTCAAGCCTAACTCTTTGAAATATCATCCAGCATGTTCCATGTTTTTGATTCAAAATGTTTTTTAGTTTCATGTACTGTAAAATGATATCTTACCAAATATCAATCCTTGTAACTTTAATAAAGTGACATCTGGTTATAGTGACACCCCTAACCAACAAAGTATCCACATGAAATACAACGCTTGCAGCCAATGCATTGGGGTCAGAACCACTTTCTAATACTGAAATAACCCTGCCGTTACAATGCCGTTCTGCGCAACCCATTAACTCTTGGGTTATTCTATTGGAAATGGTGATCTGTTGTTAGGTAACTCGCAAAAAATAACCGCCATTAATTTTCATCAGATCACTCTTAAAACTGATGTACGCTATAGGCCTAATATTACCGATCAAAACCAAAGAGCATGATCAATTTATCGAAACAACACATAGCTACGATTAAA
>CAIMEB010000285.1 GCA_903839855.1 uncultured Methylococcaceae bacterium | reverse complement strand
TTTGACAGTTGGAGTCTGAATGAATAATTAATATGGACTTGTTGCCAAATTGAATACGGGTAAAGTTAATATAGAGGGAAATCGTGATTATTAAATAGACGCGTGACTACATTAGGACTACAATATAAATAAACATTTAAATCTCAGTTAATTTAAGTTTACTCTGACCCCGTTATTACTTCCGATTATTCCGATTATTCACTGACCCGATTATTCAGGAATGCTGTTCATCAACTAATACCATTTCTGCTAATAAAGTCTCGGGGGCAATATCTTGTTCATGAGGCCATGTAACAGCACCAAACAAAATACCTACCTGATTAAAGTAATGTATATTTTGTAATTCTCTAAATACACCTTTATCTAAATAAGGTTTAAGATCAAACACACCTTTTTGTTGATTTTCGATCTCTACATAAATACGATAACCAGACAAAGGTTTGACTAATTTTACATCCCAATACATAAAAACCTCATAGCGGATCAATTTTATAAGGATTTTCATTACTAGTGGCTAACTCCCAGTCGGCCATTAATTCATCGCGATGAAGCTCTATCCATGCCTGAACTAAGCGTAATTGCTTACGAGGCAATTCACCCGCTAATATTTCACCATCAGAAATATTGATTGACGCTTCAAACTCTGCATATTTAGCATGGATATGTGGCAAATTATGATGCTTATTATCTAGCAAATACATGCGAATAATAATCCCATAAAACATTGATATAACAGGCATCGTTAGATCCAATTATTAATATAATATTTGAATTGTATCATAAAAACACTCAATCAAATTTCAGAAAAAGAACATGAATACCCATGCCCACCATTTGCAAAAACTTAATAGCTGCTTTTATAAATAACTTCCTCTCATTTAAGTTTACTCTGACCCCGTTATTAGGTGCTGACCCCGTTATTAGGTGGGTTTCAAAAGCTCAGCGATTAGAGAAACTGGGTGATAGACTTTATTCAATGTGGAAGCCCCGTTTGATGGAACAGAGATATTCTTCAAAGCCAAGCCACTCTTCAAATGCAAAGAACAACCAATATTTGTTGTCACTAAATAATCAGCATTGGATTTTTGAAAATGACCCAGTTTAATCGCTCTAAGAGGTTCAGCTACTTCAGGATGCGTTAAGCAATGCACGCCACCCGCACCACAGCAGGTTTGATTATCCGGTAATGGCTGTACGTTCAACCCTGTTATTTTTTCCAGCAAGCTATACACGTATTGATGTTTCTTTTCAGAGACTTTACTGACATTACGCTGACTACAAGGCTCATGAACAGCGACTGATTTCCCCGACAAAGCCGCCTCATTTAGTTTAAGTTCCTCCGGCCAATGCAAACAGAGAAATTCGGTAATATCCACTAACGGTACGTTAAATTTATCGATGGCTAAGGCATCTTTCAGCTCATACTCTTTTAACATCAGACCACAGGCACTGGCGGTATAAATAATGGCATCAACTGGCAGTGTGTTAAACACATTGATATTGTTTATGGCTAATTGATCCGCTATGTGACTTTGCCCTTGATGTTGATGAAGCGCACCACAACAGCCCTGGTGTTTGGGCACTAATACGGTAAAGCCAAGCGCATTTAGAACTTTAATGGATGCCAGTAACGTTTTCTGGTCAAAATGCTCACTGATACAGCCGGTAAATAAAGCCACTGTGCCCTTAAACGCTTGTGAGGTGGGATAATAGTGATCCGATAGGTTTTGTAGGGTAACCTCTGGCAGTAAGGCTTCCGCCTTGTCCAGTTTAAGTAAGCGTAACAGTGGTGTTTTTTTTAACAAGATCGCTAAACCACTTTTCTGATAGCCTGCTAATAGAACTGTCACCATCGAGAATAGGTTTTTGCGTTCGATCAGTTTGAAACCCAAAGGGGCTAAAAAGTGAGTGCCTGGCTTTGAAGCTTGGCTGGATAAAAGGGTTTCTCTGGCTTGATTAAATAATTGACCATACGCCATTTGACTGGGGCATATCGTTTCACAGGCCCGACATTGCGTACAGTTATTAAGATGCTCAAGGTCTTCTGTTGAAATAAGTCCTTTATCGTTGATGATTTTGTCGAGGGTACGTATTCGACTACGGGGAGATTCTTCTTCAATCTGAAAGAGTTTATAGGTCGGGCACAGACTGATACATAAGCCACAGCGCATACAATCACTGGCTTCAGGAATATACGAGCCACTTTGATCATAAAAAGCAGCATCATCATCAGCGCTGACGTCATCCATCCAGTCAAACATCGTTACGATTCCATAATCACCGCATAAGCACGGCGTAATAAGTCGAGTTCCGCAGGAAAGCTTTGTCTTAACTCGGTGAGTGTTTTAAGTTTAGCGCCCTTTTCGGCCATTAAAGCATGGGGTGGATCGAGTAACGTAAATTGAACTAAATATACGGTAATAATACCCTCTGGTGTATCGACCCGTTCAATAAACTCAGGGTTAAGTTTTAAAAGATCATCCGGTAAACCTAAATGTTGGCAAACTTCAGTTATTAAATTAGCAGGCGCAAGTTCTAAAATGGCGGCTTGTTCGTCTAGCTCAAGATAAGATGACAGCACAGGCAACGGGGTAGGGCGACACACACCTTCGTTTCCAAACTGGGCAAATAGCGTCAATCCACTGATAGCACCGTTATAGTAAACAATGACACGACGTTGAGAAAAAAAAGGGTTCATGCAAGCGCTCCGTGATGAATATCCCATAACTGTTTAAAACTGGTATCCATTCGAGATAACCGGGTAGTCACGTCATGTAATTGGTTAAATTCTGGAAAGCGGGTTCTTTTTCCGCTACTATACCAATGTTCCATCGCTGAAGTAAGCTGGCTCTTTTCAGTATAATCTTCAGCAATTCTGGTTTTTAACCAAGTCATGCAATTGGTAGGATTTAATTCTACGATGCGGTAACGGGCACCATTTTCAAAGATACGAACACCACCGCCTTCAGAAGCAGTCTGGTAGAGTTTATCTTCATCAACGACTTCTACGCCTGCCAGATAATTAATCCCGAATTCATGCCAATGGGGTATCCAGGGTAATGTTGGCCCCATGAGAACTGTTGTAGCATTTTTAGCTAATTCAGCTAAGCGAGGGAAGGTTTTGTTGGTAATTGAACTGGCAGTGATAAAAACCCAATCGGCTTCTGGTATTAAAAACTCTGCCGCAGGGTCAGGTAAATCATCGGCTTGTGGTTGGCGCTCAAGAATAGTCAGATTGAGTTCATAAGTGTAACTCTCAATCCCTGGATAGCGACCAATAATAATTACTTTCTTATCTTTTAGACGCGGCAGAAAATGTTCAAATACAGACAGATTACCTTTATCTACCGCTGATAATAAGGTAATTCCTGCGGGTAACTCAAAACGGTTCAAACTGCAATTAATGGCTGCCATTCCTACTGTGGCTTTGTAAGGTTCCCACTCAGTCACCCAGTTGACCAATTCACGTAGTGGCTTACCTACCAAAGTACCAGGCCATGACAAGGTACGGATCGGTATGCCGGGACTCATCGCGAGTCCCAGAGACTGGGCTTTACAGGCACTCCAAACCAACCCTAGGGTAAACTCAGTGACTGTCGCGTCACTATTGGCATGGTCTTTTAATAGCTCATAAAGCTGAGAGGGATGCGACATGGCTCTAATTTGGAAGTGGCAGGAGCTTGGCTTCTGCTTTAATGTTGTCAGTCTTTCCCCAAGCGGTAATACCTTCAACGAACCATTTAGGCTTTTTAGGATGGTTTTTTACAACGTCGTATTCCGCATAAAAAGTACCGTCGCTATTAAATTGCAGGCGTCCGATCCGCATTTTATAACTATCGTACCAGTAACAGGTCAGATTAAAGTCACCGGTATAAGGATCTTTGACCAGCTCATGAGTCGCCTCACCATACTTTGGAAACTGGGTAATCTCGGCTTCTGTAAAACCGAGTTTAATCATTTCAGCGTACAGTTTTTCGCAAATGGCTTCAGCAAAAGCACGGTTGAGTTCGATATGTTCAGATAATTCCATTACCAAATCTCAGCAGGCACTATCAACTCAGCAACAGGTTTATTACCCAGTAAATGCTGTTCAATGATGGTCTTTACATCTGATTTTTGAAGGTTACCGTACATAATGCCTTCAGGGTAAACCAGCACACTGGGGCCGACCATACACGGCCCCATACAGCCTGTATTAGTTAAGCCAATCTTTTCAAACAAGTTCCGGCTCTGAATTTCATTCATAAACTCATTCATGATGTCAGCGCAACCTTTACTGGCGCAAGAACCTCTAGGATGGCCTTGAGGTCTGTTTTGAGTACATATAAAGACATGTTTGTCGGGTCTTGGCATAATGATATCCTCTTTTAAGCCGCTTTTTTATGTTGGTGAGTAAAGCAATCTTTGGGGCACACTTTTGAACACGCTTCACAGCCGATACAATCCAGGCTATTTTTGATGCTCATCACCATGCTGTTATCATCATCGTCTTCAAAGTCACCATAGCTATCACCAAAATCTTCGGGATCTAAGGCTTCTGCTTTTTCGACTAAATCAAATACGTCGCGTGGACACACTTTAAAACACCGACCACAGCCAATACAGGTGTTTTGATTAATGTTTGTAACATAAGCAGGTGTCCACTCAGTTCCACCAAAAGTAACGCCAGTGATAAATTCAGACATGATTGTCTCCCTCTTAAGCCGCTTCAGCGAGTGCGGCAGTTAATTTTTGGTTCGCTTCATCCCAAGCCAAGCAGGCTTGGTAAGTTGCTTCTGCAATACCCATGAGCTCCTTATAGCCATCGGGTAGTTTATCTTCAATCAGGTCATGCAGCTCCATGGCCTGTTCACTCGCTAAACGTTTGGTCTTTTTAACTTCTTTTTCCAGCTTTCTTATCTCTTCAGGGCTCATATACAAACTCCTTAGTCAGTCGCTGCACTGTTGTATTTTTCGATTAAACCTAATGCTTTCTCTATCGCTTTTTCGCTTTTCTCACACAAGTCTTCAAGGCTAGAAAAACCAAAGCGATGCGTATCACGTAATATCTTGTCCACCACGATCAGTTTTCCCACCATAATCAACGCACGACCAAAACCTTCGTGAGTAATATTGATCATGGGAGCGGCCATTAAGCCGGATTTCTTTTCAATCAGTGTGGCCAAGGAGTTGTAATACGCTTTTAAACGGGCAATAGTGATTTCTTCTGGATCACCGATGACTGGGATTTTTTGTTTACGTTCTTTAGTTAACACAACAGGGTCAATGATACGGGCTTCAGACCAGCCTTCATAGGTGTCATAGGTGTCAATGGCACGTAATTGTTTGATATAATCTTTGACGATATCGGATTGTAGATTGACATCATCTTCTTGTACAACGAGTTCAGGGGCAGCCATTTTTTTTCCTCAGTGTGGTTAGTTGAGTGTGCGCAACGTCATTGCGCTAACCCATGTTACATATAAAACAGTCTTTATTAACTTATTCGTCCCAGCCTTCATCTTCCATTTTATTAAATCGGTCAGGGTCGGGGCCCTTGTTTTGATTAATCGCTTTAGCCAACCAACTGGAAGGACCCGCTTTCATTTCATTTTGTAAATCTACAATGAGATCTTTAATCTTGCTACCATCATGTACTTTGACCGGTTGGATTCCTTTAAGAATGAGTTGATTAATGGCTGATCCTCCGACTGCCTGGCAATACACTGCCGCACAACCATTCAATAAATCAATCTTGACCGATAGCTTGTCTTCATTGCCATCTTGACTCAGTTCTCCAAACTGCGAGACTTCCAGTAATTCCGATTTTTCCATATCCACCGCATAGAGGGCGAAAGATTTTGCTGAACCAAAATGTTGATTAACGGTTTCCATATCAGTGGTCGCAAACGCGACTTTTATTGCAGTATCCATAAAACTCCTGTTCTCATTAGCTTGCACAACGTGCATTCGACGGGTTAATGACATGACGACGGTGGGTAGTCGGTGAGTTCTGATGCGGGCTTTTGTCCATAAATAGAACGATAAGCCGCTATTTCTTCATGTGAAAAATTGATCACTAAATTAGCCAGATCAAACAGCGTTTGCCGAGTGCCCCGATAACCAATCCAGGTTTTTTGATAACCTCCGATAATGTCGTACAAAGGAAAGCCCGCGCGTAAAATAGGTACACCTAAACGCTCAGCGGTATCAACAGCATGAGAGTTACCAATCACTAATTGGGCTTTATGTTCTCTGCTAGACAATTCCATATCTTCAAGGTCACCAATTTTAATCGTAGCCACCGGAATTTTTGTCAATAAAGGCACGTTGCAAGAAGTGACGGCTGTCACCACCTCAGCGCCCATTTCTTGAACAAGGTCTACAAAAGCACTTAATAAATCCGCGTCGGCAGCAATAGCAATGCGTAATTGTCCCAGCATAAAATGCGTATCTAACATAGCATCCTGTAACTGCGCCCGCTGGCGTTCAATACGTTCAGGTACTTCACGTCCACTGATTTCAATCAATGCACTGATCAGGGCATCGTTGGCTTTTAAGCCGTAGAGATGACCTAAAGTATAAGTAGGGACTCCGGTTTTTTCTTCTAATACTTCGGCGGCTTTATTGAGTGACTCTCCAATAACAATCGTGGCTAAGGCATCACCGACCGTCAACAATTCAGATAGAGGTGTACCACCAATGGTGACCGGACTAAAATCTTCATCCGTTAAACAGCCATCCAGAGAATCAGAAATGTCAGGGATAAACACCGGTCTGAGTTGAAACTGTTCAAAGATATCCCGTAGGGCTTCTAAATCACCGGGGGTTAAAATATAGCTGGCTAACACATTGACCTGTTTTTTGCGTTTGCCAGGATACGTGCCCGCAGTTTTTGCATCTGGAACAACGGCACGTAAGATCTCTGTCAGTGTGGCAGCATAGCCGGTTTCAACACTGCCCGTAAAGTCAGGGGTATTAACACCCACCACAGCAATATCCGCAAACTCTGGATGAGCGTCTTTAAATTCTCTGACATTACGGTGTACATCCGCGCCTTGGGTTTCAGCCAGACCGGTTGTCAAAATAGTAATTAAAGCGGGACGTGATTTCTCAGCAATGGTTTTAATGCCTTCACGGACATTTTCATCCGCACCCATAACTGAGCTACCTTGATCCATTGCCGTACTTTGTAAGGGGATAGGCTCTCTGAAGTGCCGCACAAAAAATACCTTGGCAAACGCAGTACAGCCTTGTGAACCGTGCAGCATGGGCATGGCACGATTAAAACCCAAGGTCGCTAAAGAACCGCCAATCGGTTGACTGGCTTTTAAGGGATTAACCGATAAGGCTTTATTTCTTTTTAAGATGTCAGCCATTAAGCACACTCCACCGTTGTCGATACAGCGGCTGTTTGTGGTTTAACTTTCCACGGAGCCGGGGCTCTTACCGCTTCCCATACTGGACTTTCAATGGTTAGGGCTAATTGTCTGACCAACTCCAACATACCGCGATACCCTTCATAACCGAACTCGCGTTCCTGGTTAATATCCAGAAAAGGTACTTTAGCTTTTAAGGCGGTGTACATGTTACGACCACCGGCAATTAAAATGTCAGCCTTGTAGTCATGGACAATTTTAAGCAAAGCTCTTGGGCTACCATCATCAATCATCACGGTATCTTCACCCATGAGTTCACGGATTCTGGCCTTGTCTTCTTCGGTTGATTTTTTAGTACCGGTTGCTACGACGACCATGCCTAAATCTTGTAAGGCAGAGATCACTGACCAACTCTTAACGCCGCCGGTAAATAATAAAACCCGCTTACCTTTAAGACGTTCTTTCCAAGGCTCAAGTTCTTTTCTGATCTGGGTTTCTTCACGCAGTATTAAGGCTTCAGTACGTGCAGTTAAATCGTCATCATTAAGGGCTTTGGCAAAGTCTCTTAAAGACTGACTGGTATCCGTAATCCCGTAAAAACTGCCTTCAAACCAGGGTGTGCCATACTGTTGATTTAACTTTCTGGCGACATTAACCATCGCTTTAGAGCAGACCATCATATTCACTTCGGCTTTGTGCATGGTTTGCACTTCACGGAACCGGGCATCACCGGATAAGGTACACAGAATACGTAAACCCAGTTCATCGAGCAGCGGTAATACATGCCAGAACTCACCGGCTATATTGTATTCGCCTACCAAATTCACATCATGAACCTTAAAGTTAGGTGTTACGGCAGGAAAGTTTGTACGATCCGCTTCGGGTAAGGGGTCTGGGTCACGGGTACCAATCACATGATTAACCATGGCATCACCTGCAATCCGATTGCCCAGATTTTTAGTACCATAAAAACCCGCGCTATCAATCGGCACCACCGGCACACCCCAACGCTCTTGCGCTGATTTACACACGGCATTAATGTCATCGCCTATCAAGGCAGGAACACAGGTGTTATAAATAAACACCGCTGGTGGAGAGTAGGTATCAATGGCCTGTTTAATCGCATGAAACAAGCGTTTCTCTGCCCGCCCCATGACAATATCCTGCTCGGTTAAATCGGTGGTCATGCCGATGCGATACAAAGTCGCACCTGAGGAGCGAGTGCCTCGGTTATCCCAAGAACTGCCAGCACAGGCAATCGGGCCGTGGACAATATGGGCTACGTCAGCAATAGGCAGTAAAGCTATTTGGGCGCCGTCGAAAGCACAACCACCCGCAGAAGCGCCGGGTTTAGGCTTTGCACAGCCGGACTTTTCTTTCTTGTTGTGCTCACAAGCCGGTTCATCCAGCAATACCGCAATGTCTTTTGTCGATTTCATAGTTGCTTATATCAATTAGCTACGTTTAATTTGATATAAGCAATCAATATGCCATTTGGTAATTACTTGAAATTATTGAGGTTAGGTGTGTGTTGTTTTGTAGGAAAGCTTACAAATTAGATGAGGGAAGCTAACAAGACGGCAAAATTGTTAGAATGCTTGAGGGGTTAGTTTTTTTTGTAGTTATTCACCTCCCCCTTTGAAAAAGGGGAGAGCAAAGCGAGGGAGCAGAGGGGGATTTATCTAATAAAATCTCCCCTAACCCCTCTTTGTAAAAGAGGGTGACTGAATAAATATTTTAGGTTACTTAGTGATAGCTTGACGCCATTCACGCCAGGAAATAACCAGAAAGAAAAAGATAAACCGGTTGACTTGTTAAAAAGTCCGAATAGCCCGCACTCCCAGCGCGTAGTCTTTATTGTAATTAACCTTGGAGCCATTGTTGAAGTCCTGGTAATTCGCGTAGATACTATTGTCTTCTGTAGAACTCCAGTAACCGGGCTTATCCAAACCACCTACAACAGCTCTTTGTCTATATAATAAATTCAATTCCTCTTTTGAGGGTAAATACCAATCGTCGTAACATGTTTCGTTTGTATGGGAATTTGTTACTGTACAGGGCGTTACACCGTTGCCTTGCACTTTATAATTTGCAGCTACTTTTGCCGCAAAATAACCGGATCTATTATCACTCAGTTGCTTTTTTACGATTATTTCCGTGTTTTTTGCGCCCTCATAAATGCCGTTCCAGGTTGCTTCGGTAACCCTATAACCCGGGTCAATTACACTTACATTAGACCACGGTACCGGTCCACTTTGATCGACTACGGCTGCAACCAAACCATGAAGGCCACTCGGGTCAATATAAAAAACAATACCTCCTTGATATAGTTCACCCATACTTTTAGGTAGCTGTGATGCTTGCACAGTAGAAAGTGACAATGGAGCGCTTATCAATAGGGATACAACCGATAATTTTAATATGTTATTTTTCATCGCTTTTTTCAAAGTAATAATATTAGATTGGGTAACCATTTTTCCAAAATCCAACGCTTATTGTACACGAATATTGACTGTGACCACCACGATATTGCCGTTACCCTGATATTCGAGACTATCAAAACTCACAGCGCGTGCCATGGCGATACCTCGACCATTGGGGTCGAACGCACGCTCAGGCTCAAAGTTCATATAACGCAACCAATCAAACCCGTTACCTTGGTCACGGATAGTAAAGACTAAAGCGTCAGTCTGGCGCTTAAAGCAAACTTCTACACGCTTATTGCGGTTTTCATTTAAGGCCTGACGTTTGGCAATTTCCTGGAATAACTGATCGTTTTCTATTAGCTCACCTTTTTCGTGGTAAGTAATACCCAGGTTACCATGCTCCACTGCATTGATGAAGAGTTCATTAAAGCCAATGATCACTTTCTCGGGTTTAGGACAGGCATGAGCAAAAGAGTTTGCCAATAGACTGCCTTCTTCGAGAGTCTGAAAATTGAATATGCCGCTAACAAGAAAATCAAACGGCAGTTGAGTCAACTGCAAGCTTTCTTGCATGGCAAGATAATCGTAGTATTGTGCAACGGCCGCTTTAACAATACTTAACAGAACTGCGGACTCAAACGGTTTGATCAAATAGTAATAAGCCCCAGTATCAAGCCCTTCCTGAATACTGCCGGCATCACTCGTGGCGGTTGTCATGATAATGGGGATATGATCCAGCGCAGGGGTTGCCTTGATATTGGTCAATAGCTTGATGCCATCCATCCGAGGCATTAACCGATCCACTAAAATGGCAGTAAAGTCAGTATCACCTGCTGCCAGGAGATTCCAGGCTGCCAGACCATCCTCGGCATACTGTACGTTGAAACCAGCTTCAGTTAACACTTCACGGATGATATCTGCGAAAATCAAATCGTCTTCAACCAATAAAATCCGCTTGTCTGACATCAGTGTCTTTAGAGTATTCATTTATTTATCCTCATTCATTTCTGTTTAATAGTCTGGATTTCAGCACCTACCGCCACTAATACCCCGCGCAGTGAAGCTAAATCAGTCAGCAGTTCGGGAGCAGCTAAGCCCTCATGAAGCTTTTTCTCAAGTGTGTGGGCAAGGGTTCGGAGTGTTTCTATCCCCAGCGTAGCAGCAACGCCTTTTAAGGAATGGGCAATTCGTTCTGCACTGGCGTGATCATCGGCAGCTAATGCCGTTTGTATTTTGTCAGCATCTGAGAGATGAATCTCAGCGAACTTGAACAGGAGGCGCTGATAGTTGGCGAGATTACCATTCAGAAATTTTAGCTTGATTGCCTGGTTAATTAAACAATTGACAGGGGGTTGGGTAAGGGTAGGTGAGGCTTCTGGTGTCGTTTTGTTTGCCTCAGGAGGGATAGCCTGTTTTTGAGAGAGCCAGCGAACCAGAACAGCATACAGCCTTTCAGGAACGACTGGCTTTGCAACAAAATCATTCATTCCGGCATCCAGGCAACGTCGATGGTCTTCTTCAAAAGCATTTGCCGTCATGGCGATGATAGGTATATTTTGATCCCTCGATAATTGCCTGATTCTGCGGGTTGCTTCCAGTCCATCCATAACGGGCATCTGTAAGTCCATCAGCACTAGATCATATTGTTTTTGCTCAATCATTGCTACGGCTTCGCCGCCATGTTGCGCTATATCAACCCTTAAGCCGTAGCCTTCCAGAATTTCTTTAGCCACCTCCTGATTAATTTCATTGTCTTCTGCTAAAAGAATCAGGGCATCCAATCTTGGACTTTCACCGAGTAGAAATATTTTATCCGGTGGTAATTCATTCAGAGTACCGTGTTTTAAAATGGCGGTAAACCAAAAAGTACTTCCCTGCCCAAGATGGCTAACTACTCCGACTTCACCGCCCATCATTTCGGCAAGCTTTTTAGATATCGCAAGGCCAAGGCCGGTACCGCCATATTTTCGGGTTGTAGAAGCTTCTGCTTGTGCAAAGTTGGTAAATAATTTTTGCTGTTGTGCTTCGTTAATGCCTATGCCGGTATCTTGTACTTCGAAGCGCAAGGTGACTTGGGTCTGAGGTTCGGAACAGATAGTCGCCCGCAGAGTCACGCTCCCCTGATGGGTAAACTTGATGGCGTTACTGAGGAGGTTAATCAGAATTTGCCGCAGTCGTAACGCGTCCCCTATTAAAGGTAACCTGTGCAGGCGTGGGTCGATTTCTTGAAAGTATGTTATGCATTTGGCCATAAAGTGATCGTTCATCATGCTAGAGATATCAGTCAAGACAGTGGAAATCAAAAAAGTGCTTTCTTCTAGAACCAGGTGATTAGATTCGATTTTAGCTAAGTCGAGAATATCATTGATGATGCCCAACAAGTGTTTACTCGAATAAATGATTTTGTTAAGCTTGTCTATGTGTGAGGGCTGGTCGAGCTGAGTTTGCAATAATAGGGCAAAGCCGATAATGCCATTCATCGGGGTACGAATTTCATGACTCATATTAGCTAGAAAGAGGCTCTTGGATTGATTGGCAAGCTCGGCTTCTTGTTTCGCTTTTTCAAACTCGGCTGTTCGCTCTTCAACCAGTTGTTCAAGGTGTAGGCGGTAATCATGGAGTTCTAGTGCTAACTGCATACGTTCAGTGATGTCCTGAAAAACAATAACGGCTCCGATTAAAGCGTTTTCCTGATAAATGGGATGGGTTGTATATTCAACGGAAATATAACTACCCTCTTTGCGCCAAAGTACCTCATCGTCTATATGCCTTATCACGCCATCCTGAAAGGTCGCATACATCGGGCAAGTATCTCTCGGATAGAGACTACCATCTGCATGACTATGATGAACTTTTTCATGTATTGAGATGCCCGTCAATTCAGAAGGTGTATAACCTAGCATTTTGGCTGCCGCTTGATTAACGAAAGTGGTTTTGCCACATTTATCTAGCCCCCAAATACCTGTAGGAGACGATTCCAAAAGCAACCGGTTTCGGGACTCACTTTCGATTAAATTTTGAGTAGCATTTAGCGAATCTAGCGCATAAGACACATTGTTGATCAAGGTCGTTATTAAGGCCACCACTTCGTCATCAAAGAAATTGACAGTTGAATGGTACATACTGAAAACGGCATAAATATCATTATGCTGAAACACAGGGAAGCTGGCGATAGCGTTCCAACCCTGTGCTAATGCCTGTTTTTTCCAGGGGAGGATAATAGGGTTGGTGGCACTATCATTAATAATCAAACATTTCTTGTTACGGTAAACCCACCCGGAAGCTTGACCTTCCGGTAAATCTGCTCGGGTTGAAATAGTTATACTATCCAAATAGTCAGGACCTTGCCCGTATTTATAGGTGGGTATAATGCACTGAGTTTCCGGGTTTTCGAAACCAATCCAGGCCATATTCATTAAGCCACTTTCAATGGGAATCCGGCACAGTAAATCCAAAACTTGCTGCTCGTTAGTTGCATGAAGTATCTGTTCATTGATGTTTGCCATATCTCTGTATATATGACCGAGTTTTTCTGAACGTTTTTCAGCCAGTTTTTGTTCAGTAATGTCATCGATAGTGACTACTATGTAATCTACTTTACCAGTCGGTTTTCGTACGCATTTAAGACTAACCGAAGCGAATATTAGTGTTCCATCTTTACGTAGGTAACGTTTTTGAAAAGCACTGTCATCCAAGTCACCACCTAAAAACTCCGCATGAGTTTTAAGATTAACATCCCTATCATCCGGGTGCGTTATGTCCTGCCATGATATATTGAGAAGTTCTTCTCTCGAATATCCCAAGATAGTGCAGAGTCGATCGTTAAACTTTAGCCATCGCTTGGTTTCAGGGTCAGCAATCGCCATGCCGATAAAGGGCAACTCATAAAATTGTTGTAAAATTTTATCAGACTTGGTTTGTTCTGCGATGAGTGCCAGTTGTTGTAGGATCTTTTGTTGTTTTAAGAAATAATACAACACGACTATTATGGCAATAATGGCAACCAATAAGATGCTGATGATCCACCAAAAAATCCGCCACATTTGCGCAAATGCTTCGGTTCGATCAATTTTGACCTGTAACTTCCAGGGTGTTCCTGAAATAGAGCCGAATTTGTCCAACACTTGAACGCCACGGTAGTCTACACCGAGTATTGTTTTAGACTGATTGGATTGAAGTGCAATGGCGGTTGTTAAAGCAGGTGTATTTAAGGGACGCCGTAAGTTTAACGCGGCGTCTTCAAAAAAACGCAGCTCATTCAGATAAAGGACGGCTTCACCCTCGCGTCTGATGAGCAGACTCTCAGTAGTGGCACTGGTAATAGGCTGAGATTTGATCATTGGATACAATGTTCGTTTAGGATCAACCCGCAGTATAATAGTAGCAATAACAGACTTATCTGTATCTGAGTCAATAATAATGGGCACTAACCAATCTATATGAATATCGCCATTTTTCTCGCGGTACAAATCGGTATTGAGAGTTTTTTTATCCGCTATTACCTGAGGTAGCATCGCTTGAACAATATCAGAAATATCTTCGTTGTTACCTACACCGAGCAATATTCTGCCGGTCGTATCTATCAATAAAACACTTTCATAATTGTAAGAATCTTGAAGTGACTTAAATTGTTTTATCAGAATAGTCTTTTGATGCGGGTTGTTTTTTTGTTGAATAAGTTGCTGAATAGTCATCGCAAGGATAACTGAATCTTTTAACGTATTACAGTCACCTTGTCTTTCGTTTAACCAGTTTTCAATTTGGTTGGTCTTAAGGTTAAGAATACTTCCCAGGCTATTGTAAGTTTCCCGTTCAACGACTGGGATTTGGAGCAGTAGGTAGGTGGCGCTAATTAACGGCAAGATGACTAACAAAAACACTATTTGGTAAGCGAAATACTTATTTTTCATGATAATAGATTATATGTTCTGCTATATGCTTAGATAGTTTTGCCTGACTATACTGTTATTAAGACGGGCGTGCAACTTTACGTTTAATACTCGATGTTCAAGTTTTTAAGAATTGGAAAATAGCACTAAACCTTGTAAGATAATTCGTGTAAACTTCCACGTATTTCAGCACAATGTTGATGTACGAACCCGCTATCTTTATCAAAACGTTTGTCACTGATCTT
>CAIMEB010000284.1 GCA_903839855.1 uncultured Methylococcaceae bacterium | reverse complement strand
GCCAGCAACTCATTCACCTTGTCATGATAATCGGTCAGCTTGGCAATGGGAAAACGGATAGAGGTTTCACTGCCCAACAAACCGTAACTAAAATAATCCGGTCGCCAATTGGCATGCTCATCGGCCAGCACAGCCAAACTGGCTACCGGTTTATCGTAACGGTCGTAAATACGGTAGTTGTAGACAAACATGCGCTTGGCAAATTCAGCTTGCCTTGTTCCTTGTACTTCAATATGAATATAAATCCATTTTTCATCGCCATTGAGTAGTGTCACCCTGACCAGTTTATCGACAAAGCGTTTCCCCAGTTCCGCATCCTGCACGACAGCCCGTAGTTCCTGATCCAGAAAAATAGGCTCCTTTGACCAATCGATCTGGGCATAAGCCTCTGGAAAATAAAAGGTCATAAACTCCGGAAAATAATGCTCAACGGCCTCTTTCCAGGGACTGTCGTAATTATCATTAAAGGTTTCCATGTTCACTATGCGCTCATCTTGTTCAACCATACAATACTCATCGATTTTGGGGTGATTATACCCAAAGATGGGTTCCGTGAGTAGGTTAGTGTTTTAAATCAATGACCCGCACGGCAAGCCATACCAGACTGGATCAATTAATACATCCATGTGCTCTGGATCCCTGTGGTTTATGCTCTTCAAGGCTTAATAAGGCTTCTAATTGGAAATTTAATTTCTGGAAGTCTATAGCTATCAACTATCCAATAAATCCTCTGGCGTTGTAGCCTGAAAAATTTGCTTAGTCCACGTTTCAATAAGCTCAGGACTGGCGTTACGCACTTTTTCTTGCAACGGTTGATTGACGTCTCCAAATTTGGATTCAAGAAGTAACAAAAAAAGCTTGGTAGCTTCTTCTTGCCTGCCTTCTTGGAGTCCTTCTTGCTTCCATTCTTTTGTCCATTGTTTAACGCGTTCTGCTAGCATGGTATTTACCTCGTTAAGATCATTTAATTCTGTAAAGTGAGCATCAGGTGCTTTAGCGGGTAATAGTACACGGTTAAACCACACTGTAAAAGCACGTCTTAGGTTGGTTTGCTTTGGATCTTTCAGCCAATCGATAAGATGCACTAAAACACCTTGTATTTCTTGCTCGGTACGGCTATTTTCAAGTTGAAACAAAGCCGCGACCAGATTGTTCAGGCTGCTTAATTCATCCGGATTAAATCGTCCTTCATCCAACAGTAAATAACGGACTTGAGGCCGATATTTTTCCAATCCTGCAGGTGCCGAGTGGATTAATTGATCTAATTGTAATGGCGCTTGCCAACGGCGTTGGCCATAGTAATATGGGGGAATACCCGATGCTCAATGGGATTCCATTTAGACGTGTACGGTGGATAATGCGCTATCCGTATTTCAACGCCGATATCTTCCACTAATGCCTGTAAGTCCTGTTTAAAAATATAATGTCTGGAGGAGTTGCTACCGCCACCATCCATCAACATTAAAATGGATGTTGCCACAGGATAGTACAGGATGCCATAGGTGTACCACCAGTGTCGAATCGAATCGCAGGAAAACTCGCTGGTGTCACGGCTCGTCCCAATGTTGACGTAAGCTTCGTTGCGGGCCATGTCATAAAGTGTATGAGGCACGCCGACACCTTCGGCTAAGGAAGGAAAATCATGATCAAAAACCTCGACAGTTTCAGTGGTATAGACCTTACCTTCACGAAACAGATTACCTATCTGTTCCTTTTTTTTGCTATCCACGCTGAGGACAGGATTGCCCGTAGCTGTATATAAATCTCTCAATTCAGCGATGCGCTCAAACTGGGCGTTGCGGTTCACATGCCCGCCAGCCGCCTTCTTTTTCAATGCCTTGCGCTTCACATAACCATTCTTCTTTAATAATTTTCTGACAATATTGCGACTTACTTTGAAACCTTCTTCAGCCAATAGATCACCAATTTTAGCACACGTCAAATTAGTCCATTTTTTCGTTTCATCCATGGGGTCGCCCGCAGTATGATCTTTTAATAACGCCAAGAAAACTTCATTAATATTAGGTTCCTTTTCAATCGTATGCTTCCTGCCGCCGCCCGCTTTCCTGTTGCGGTTTTTAGGCAGCGTTTCTGCTTCGCCAAGTGCTTTAATCCCCAGCGAAACGGTATCCCGCGAGCAACCCAAAAGTCCGGCAATATAGCTGATGCCCCCATAGGGAAACTTTAAGGCTTCAACCCCTGCATATAAACGTTTACTTTTCTCTGGCAGACGACTATACAATTCTTGCATCTGCGCTTCAATATCTTGGGTGTAAGGTTCGATCATTTGTCAATTTTGAACAAGATTTCTTTCTCACAAAGTATAATTCTCGAACTGAACTTGCCTAAATTAATTTATGCTCATTTCTAAGCAAGTACTCAATGCCGTTCACAACAGCAATAGCTATATGGTAGGCATCTGCCTCGGCTTTAGGTGGCAGAGCATGATTTTCGATGAGTGCCTCTGCCAAAAACCGCACTTCGGACGAAATTTAGAGTAATGACAGGTCAGCGATTACAGCCAATCTGCGCTGTGCGGCTTCTGGATGACCTTTGGCAGCTTCGGATATGAGTACTCGGTGCTTTTACTCACCAGCAATAGACATCCGTTCAACCAATATTGATCCTGTACGGGTATTACCCCGATAATCAATATCATTACCTATCGCCACGATATTTCTAAGCATGTCTTTTAAATTGCCAGCGATAGTAATTTCTTCAACGGGATATTGAATCACGCCATTTTCTACCCAAAAACCGGCGGCACCCCGAGAATAATCACCGGTTAGAACATTAACGCCCTGCCCCATTAATTCCGTCACTAACAGTCCGGTACCCAGTTTCTTCAACATCCCCTGAAAGTCTAACTCGCCGGGATCAATCGTTAAATTACGTACACCACCCGCATTACCTGTACTCCTCAGGCCTAGTTTACGGGCAGAATAAGTCCCTAAGACATAACTCCTTAAAATTCCGCCACTGACAAGATCACGTGTTTTTGTGGCAACCCCTTCTGAATCATAAGCCGAACTTCCTAACGCACCTTTTAAATGCGGTTGTTCATAGATATGAACAAAATCAGGGAAAACCTGTGTATCTAATGCATCCAGTAAGAATGACGCTTTACGATACAAGTTCCCCCCGGATATTGCACTAATAAAAGAAGACAATAATCCTGAGGCAATTTCTGCGCTGTACAACACAGGGCACTGACGGGTACTTAAACTGCGACCCTCCAAGCGTCTCAGTGCTCGTTCAGCGGCTTTTCTTCCTATGTCTGCGGCTGCTTCCAGATTTTGTGCATTTCTGGCTACGCTATACCAATAATCACGCTGCATACTATCGCCACGTTGCGCCAAAACTGAACAACTAAGAGAATGCCGGGTCGAGATATAGCCATGCAGAAACCCCAGGCTATTACCCATTACATGAATGCCTTGATGGGTATTAACCGTCGCCCCTTCCGAATTACTGATATCCTTGTGAAAATTACGCGCTACATCTTCGCACTCAATAGCCAGGTCAATGGCTTCATCCGCACTAATAGACCAGGGATGATTCAGATCAAGATCAGGAAATTCAGTCGCTAATAGTTCTTTTTCCGGTAACCCCGCATAAGTATCTGCACTGGTATAACGGGCAATACTGCAAGCCGCAGTGACGGTTTCTTTAATCGATTCGGGCGATAAATCGGTGGTACTCGATGAACCCTTACGCTGATCAAAATAAACCGTTATACCGAGTCCCTGACCACAATGATGCTCAATAGTCTCAACCTCACCTAGTCTCGCTGACACAGATAAGCCATTTTCTTGACTTAACCCTGCTTCAGCCGCACTAGCCCCTTGTTCTTTGGCTTCGTCCAACAACTGTTGAATAATACTTTTTAAACGCTTGATTTCTTCCTGATTTTGCACTGTGTTCTCTTTAATCTAATATTTAGGCAACCTGACGACTAACTGATGCTGCTGAGATAAAATCCCGCTACACGCTAGTGCCCCCAACCGTTATACCATCAATCTTAAGAGTCGGCTGACCGACACCCACCGGCACGCTTTGACCTTCTTTACCACAGGTACCGACACCACTGTCGAGTTGAAGATCGGTACCCACCATCGATACTTTGGTTAAAACATCTGGGCCATTTCCAATCAAGGTAGCGCCTTTGACGGCTCGCGTAATCTGACCATTCTCAATTAAATACGCTTCACTAGCAGAGAACACAAACTTACCTGAGGTAATATCCACCTGTCCACCCGCAAAGTTTTTAGCATATAAACCTTTCTTAACGGAGCGGATAATCTCTTCTGGGTTATGGGTACCCGGCAACATATAGGTATTAGTCATCCGTGGCATAGGTAAACTTGAGTAGGATTCACGACGACCATTTCCAGTTGACTTAACGCCCATTAACCGTGCATTAAGCTTATCCTGCATATAGCCCTTAAGGATGCCTTTTTCTATTAGCACAGTATTTTCTGTTGGCGTACCCTCATCATCAATACTCAAAGAACCCCGTCGCCCCGGCAATGTCCCGTCATCGACCACCGTGCATAAATCAGAAGCAACCCGTTCACCTACACGACCACTGAAAGCCGAAGTGCCTTTGCGATTAAAATCTCCCTCCAAACCATGACCAATGGCTTCATGCAATAAGATACCTGGCCAACCTGCGCCCAGCACAACCGTCATGTTACCTGCGGGTGCGTCTTCTGCTTCCAGATTAACCAAAGCCTGCCTAACAGCTTCTCTGCCATAATTCAAGGCTTGATCCTGATCAATAAAATAGTTGTAATCACTTCTACCGCCGCCGCCCATGCTGGCTTGTTCACGTCGCCCGTTTTCTTCAACAATGACGGTGACATTCATCCGTACTAAAGGGCGAATATCCGCCGCCAAAGAACCATCCTGATTAGCGACCAGTATCGTGTCATGGACAGCACTTAAACTGACAATCACTTCTTCTATACGTGGGTCTAGCTTACGGGTTTCGCTATCGACTTTACGTAATAGATCAATTTTCTGCTGTTCTGGCAATGATTTTAACGGATTAGCCACTGGATAATACTGCACTGCATTAGCAGCGTAGACCAAACCAACTTTTGCCTCTTGACCTTGACGGACAATCGCCTTAACGTTATTGGCTGCTTCCAATAATACTGGCAATTCAATGCGATCACTGTAAGCAAATCCGGTCTTCTCACCGGATACCGCCCGAACACCCGCCCCTTGTTCAATACTGTGGCTACCTTCTTTAATAATGCCGCCTTCCATCACCCAGGATTCACTATGGCTGGACTGAAAGTAAATATCTGCTGCATCAACTGATGAACTCAGCAATCTATTCATGATTTTTTCAATATCACTATCCTGAATACCGGCAGGTGCCAAAATAGCGTGTCTTGCAAGGTTTAGTATTTTCATTATAACTTTTAGTTAATTATCCCAATAGGGCAACATCATTTACAGTACCAGTAACCATTCAGTCCCCCTCTTTAAAAAAGAGAGGTAGGGGAGATTTTATTCGATAACCGCCCCTCAATCCCCCTTTTTCAAAGAGGAAAGCTAATAATTACAACATCATTATGTATACGAACCACTCTCAATCATCAATCTTTACGACCACGTCCGCGACCACGACCCGATTTTTTACCTTTCTCCTTAGCGGGTTCACTCATTGTTTTATAGATCAATGCTAACAACTTATCGGCACCATCGGCGGGTGGTAGTGCTGTACTATTTTTAGTAACCGACTTGGCGCTTAATTTAGGCTCTGTATTAATCACGGCACTGACTTGTGTTTCAGCACCTTTTGCAGTCACCGTCAAAATATAACGCTCGCCATTATCTTTATCGGTAAAGTAGCCTAAGGCTTTATCAAAAAAACCCTCTTCCTCTTCATCACTCCGCTTATCAGGATTATAAGTAACAAAATAACGCCCTTTATCATGCTCACGGTCTGTAACCTGGAGATGACTCTGTTTTAATCCCTGCCCCAACGTTTCCCATGCTAAATCATAAGTCTCCTTAATCATCAACAAAGGCGGCGCTGTTGGTGTTAGATAAACCCTTGATCCTAATCCCGTCCCATTCTGTTTTATTCTTGCCGTACTATTATCAATATTTTCCGTACCATTGGCTTTTTTATTGACCTTTAACGCAGGGGGACGCTCTAACGCACTGGTATCACGATAGCGTTTATCATTGTTTGTACAAGAAACTAACAGCAGTGCTACGAATAAAATCTTAATCAGGTTTACCATATTTATTCACAAAAATAACGTCTATGTCTTAAAACAGGGAATGTGAGTCTTATTTTCTCTAATCGTTCCAAGTCTACTTCGGCTAAAACATAACCACCGCCGGTTTTATAACAATCTAAAATCCCTCCCCAAGGATCAACAATCATGCTATGCCCATACGTTTTACGCCCATTAAGGTGAAAACCACCCTGATTGGGTGCAATCACATAACATAAGTTTTCTATCGCACGGGCACGTAATAAAACCTCCCAGTGAGCGGCACCTGTTTCAGCGGTAAAGGCTGAAGGAACTACCACTATATCAACACCGGTCTGACTCATCTTCCGAAAAAACTCAGGAAATCGTAAGTCATAACAAACAGCAATCCCTAACTTTCCGAAAGGGGTATTAAATATCTGAAAACCAGTGCCGGGTTCAATGCCATCCGACTCTCGATATACTTCATTAGTACCGGGTACATTAACATCAAACAGATGCACTTTATCGTAACGGCCTACCCGTTCACCCTGGTCATTATAGACCAGACAAGCTGCGCGTACCTTGTTTGCATTATCTACAGCCATAGGCATTGTTCCACCCACGACCCAGACAGCATATTTTTTTGCAACCGCAACTAAAAAATCCTGTATGGGGCCGACACCATCAACTTCTTTAGCCTTCAGCTTATCTGTTTCGTGTGTTCCCATCAAGGCAAAGTTTTCTGGCAATGCAACCAGTTTAGCCCCTGCGTCAACCGCTTCAGCGATTAGCTTCTCCGCTTCTAACAGGTTAAAACTAACATTGGGGCTTGAAGCCATTTGTATTGCTGCACATTTAGTCATATCGTATCTTCTTATCGTTTCGTACTTTGTTTAACCCATGGAAATCCTGTAATGCCATCCCATGTTTTTTGCAATAAACCATCATTCTCGTGTAAAGGGATAATCTGTACATTTCCAAAAGCTCCTTTTACTACGTACTGGGAGCCAAAGAAAAAACCCTGCTGATCTTTACCCGTTAACGCTAAGCCTATGAAATCGGTTATTTTGCCCATTATTGTACCAGCAACAGGTACCGCATCTGCACTTTTTGGTACGACATTAACACTATAATCAACTGTTTCACGAACCAGATCGGCATTCCCCGCAATAGCAATTTTTGCCGGAACTGCATCCACTATCAAATCTCGCGTTGAGGCTAAGCCTCCCAGCAAATCAAAACGTCCCTTAATGCTTGAAAAACTCAAACCTTCTCCAAACACATCACTAAAATCAAGCTGAAAACGCTTTACCCACTGAGCAACTGCCAAAATACCCAACACCCGACCAAAGCCTGGTTCTATCCCTAAAATACGACCATTCTTAAAATCAATGTCTAAATGGCCTTTTAACTGATCTAAAGAAAACTGATAGGGCGCCCCTCCCCAGTCTGCGAAAAAATTAATCAGTGCATTGGTTTCAGTAAAATCTTTACTAAGTCCTAATTTAGCGAGTAATTGTCCAACTTCTGACATAGCAAGACTCCCCTCTACATGGGTAGCAGAATAACGACCTTTATTTGTCCAGTAACCTGACAAGCTCAATTTTTGATCATCCCCCGTTAAATCAAAGCGCTTAAAGATAATCCCATCAAAAATACGTTCGGTCTCTATTATAAGCTTCCCCAAGGCCACATCACGCCAACGTGTTTTCTGGCTATTAACCTGTATTAACGGCATAAACTCTGGCATCAATGTTGAGTCTGTTACGCTTTGAGATTTAAGTGGCTTTATCACACTAAGATCCAGTTCATCCATGTCTAACTTGATACTATCGGCGCCATTAAAAGTCTTAGGAATTTTAAATGTACCTTTAGCCATCAAACTGTCAATGTTTCCGATCCAAAAATTGTCCGTCGGCTTTAATGCAATATCAATCAACCCTAAATCAGCCTTTTTCCATAAGCCATGCTCACTGTGAACTATAATTTCTTTGATACTACCCAGTACATCTGTCGCTTCAGTATCTTGTGATGTTGCCAAAGAACCACCCAGACTTATCCAGTCTTGCAAAGGCAAGCGCTCTTTATTGATAAATAGTTTAATCCCGTGCTCTTGGCGCTGATTTTTAGGCATATCACCCCTGCCTAATAAGATATCAGCCGATTCTATTTTAAACATCTTCAAATCATAATTGACTGCGGCTTTTAATTGATTATCGTAGTTAATCTGAATGGGTAATAAGTCATGTAATCCTAAGTTAAACCTCATGGCCAAAGCGCGTTGCTGCTCTCTTGTTTTAGCTAAGGTACTGGGAAAATCTAATCCCATACCTTCTAGTCCTGAATCTATTAACAATTCAGGGGCGCTTTGATCAGCAGGCAAATTTAGCTTAATCACATAATCCGTTGCCCCTTGAACCAAATGCCATCCAGGCAACTTAAATTGTTTTTCAAGATCCCTGGCATCTGCATGTCCCGTCACATTAACTGTCGATAAAAGATTAGAATTCGTAATAGTCGCCTTAATAGGATTATTTAATGCCTCGGCTGTAATGAGGTTACTATACAAACCGTGCTCATTAAAGTTAACTTCTCCATTCATTTGAATTACATCCAAGTCAAGTGCCTTAACTTTAAGTTTGGCATTAGCCAAGTGTGCAACTCCATCAATTTCCTGGTTTACCCCCTCCGCTAAAGGCAGTTTTAAATCCAGGTTGATATCAGTGTTACCCTGTGGATCTATTGCGTTTAACAAATTATCGGCTGACGATTTGAGCGGTGTTTGCTGTAGAAATTCCAGGCCTTGTAATATCCCTGTATTTAAGGTTGCTTTAACAAAAAGTTGCTCAGTTGCATTTAAATCAGGAAGAGTAATCATTGCCTGATTAATTTTCACATCCTTGCTCGAACCGGTTTTTAAATTAACCTGTAAACTATCCTGCAGGAATAACACGTCACCCCCCAATGCCGTCAAGCTCGGCCAAGCGGAAAGATACACTAAGTCCACCTGATCAATTTGAAAGGGAATCTCAAAAACACCTTGACCCTTACTAAAAGGAAAATCATTGAGATTTCCGTAAAATAAAACATCCCCTTTGGGTACACGTCCTTTTACCAACCCTCTATCCAACCATTCGACGACGGTTTTTCTCATCGTATTAACGGGTAAATAGCGCGTAGCTTTACTGACGTCGGCTATTGAGAAACCAGACTGCAAATCTAAAAACGCAGACTGGTCTTGCGCTTTTGGAATACGCAAGTTAAACCGGGTACCTGTTTCTAAATCGGGAGAATTTAAGGTCAGCAATGCACTAGAGAATAGATATTCATCGGGCGTTTGTTGCCAGTCAACCGTCCCCGTCAGTTTTGTAATATCGAGTGCTTGACGGAAAATTCCCAACGTTAAAAGGTGTGCCTCTTCGGTTGCCAAAACAAGCTGCCCTTGTTGGTCAGTCCCTTTTAAGTATCCCGTTAAATTTTCTACACCGGGTATCGCCTGAGAGGGTGCTACATTAATATGAGAAAAACCACCCTTAATTGCAAAATGCTGTTCATCTAAGTCTGCAAATAAAGAAAGTTGCTCTAAAGAACCTTTTAATTGGGTCTGTTTTAACAAGGATCGTTGATCACCAGAAAGCGGCGCAAAAAAATCAACCCAATAAGCGACTTTCTGCAAATCAAGCGTATCAATGAATAAACCTAGCTTATGTAATTTATTATCTTCAGTCTGCTCACCAAAAATATTAAGGGTCATAACGGGCCATTTATCATCGCCTGTTTCAAGCAGCATTTTTGGTATTTGCAAACGCCATTGCCCGTCATTCTGAAACCAGTGAAATTGAGTGCCTAAACGCTGAACAAAAAAGCTCGCCTTATCAGGTCTGGTCAGAGTCAGTTGTTTTAACTGCACATCCCCCACAATAGAATCTAACTTAGACTGATGCAATTCACCCCAACATTTAAAATCTACACTACCTGAAGAAATGCTCACAGGTACAGATAAGCTCACTGGAACCCACGCAGTCGGCTTTATCTTTTTACCTTCTACAAAAACACTGCCATTAATTGATGCAGTCTCAAAAATATTGCCCTTAAATCGCATAGAGGCTGTCAACTCTTCACCATAAGCCTCAGGTAACTTGAGCAGCAGATTTACCTGGTGCTGTTGCGATTTGTTAAGGATAGCAACATTTACCTCACCTATTGTGACGGGCTTTATCTGATTTAGCTCATCCAACCAGCTCACTTCACTTTGTAAAACTTCGTATTGACTCCCTTGCAACAACCAAAAAGGTTTTTCATCGCCGCCCTTTAAACCAACAATTGCAATACTGCCATCCTGTTTACGCTTGATGGTCAGTTTAGCACCGACCAAAGTGACCCATGACGAAGCGAATTGATCACCGGTCATCAAAAAATCAACTAAATTGATCCCTAAGCGTATTTCTTTAAGCTGGATAGGCGATTCATTTGTAACCGCAGACAGTATTCTGAAATCCTTCAATACCAACTCAGGAGAATAGCCGCGCATATTAGCGTGCAAATGACCTATTTCGACAGGCACTCCCATTAACTCACTTACACGCACAGACAAATCTGCCTTATAACGATCCACGCTGAGCAACACCAGTCGTACCGCTGTTAAACTAACGGCACAAGCAATCAAAGACCAAAATATTAAATGCCGGGTTGCGCGTTTGATATGGTGGATCATATTACTGGAATCACCTTAAAGCAAAACAATGTCATATTGTTCCTGGTTATATTGCGCTTCAACCCTGAACTTAATCTGCACATCCAGAAATATTTCCAGCTCAGCCAGCATATCCGCCTCTTCATCAAGCAGCATATCGACAACTTCATTGGAAGCGAGTACCAACAATGTTTTGACCTTATACAGCCTGACCTCCCGAATAATTTCCCTAAAAATCTCGAGACACATGGTTTCTGCTGTCTTTAAAACGCCTCTCCCTCCACACGCTGTACAAGGCTCACAAAGAATATGTTCCAGACTTTCGCGCGTTCTTTTTCGGGTCATTTCAACCAAACCCAATACGGACACTTCTGTAATTTTGGTCTTTGCCCGATCTTTCTCCAGGTTGCGTTCTAATGCCTGTAACACCAAACGCTTGTGCTCTTCGCTCTTCATATCAATGAAGTCGATAATGATGATCCCGCCCAAATTTCGAAGTCTAAGCTGGCGGGCAATCGTTTGAGCCGCTTCAAGATTCGTCTTAAAAATGGTCTCTTCTAAATTACGCCCACCGACATACCCCCCCGTATTAACATCGACAGTGGTCATTGCCTCAGTCTGGTCAAATATTAAATACCCGCCTGACTTCAATTTAACTTTGCGATCCAGGGCTTTTTTGATTTCATCTTCGACACTGTAAATATCAAATACCGGACATTCCCCTGAATAATGTTCAATAACCGGTACAATTTCGGGAACAAACACCTCGGCAAATTCAAGTAAGCGATGATAGGTTTCTTTGGAGTCTACACGAACCCGATCAATGCCTTCTTTGTATAGATCTCTCAGAGTTCGAATACTTAAAGGCAAATCTTTATGAATAAATTGCTTAGTCTTAGCCACTGCAATTTTTTTTAAGATAGACTCCCATAACTTTAACAAGAAAGTCATATCTGCCATTAATACCGATTCTTTAATGCACTCTGCTGCTGTTCTGGCAATAAAGCCACCACAGTTATTTTCTTGTCTGAAATTATCCAGACAAGCCCTTAAGCGCATTCGTTCAGCTTCGACTTCTATCCGCTGAGAAACACCGGTATTATTTGCATAAGGCATATACACCTGGTAACGTGAGGGAATAGAAATTTCTGTCGTTAATCTGGCGCCTTTACTACCTAAAGGATCTTTAACAACCTGTACAACGATCTCCTGGCCTTCACGTAAGTAATGTTCAATAACATCTGACTTTTTTTCTTCCAGATCTTTTGAACATAAATCAGAAAGATGTATAAAAGCCGCCTTAGGTAAGCCAATATCTATAAAAGCAGCTTGCATACCGGGCAAAACCCGACAAACCTCACCTTTGTATATATTGCCCACTAGACCTCGCTCTCGGGTTCTTTCAATAATGAGTTCTTGTAAAACACCATTTTCAATGACGGCTACTCTGGTTTCAGGTGGGGTCACATTGATTAAAATTTCTTCACTCATTTAAAAAACTCTATTCCTTGCTTCGATAAAAGCTCAGCAGTCTCAAATAATGGCAAACCCACAACCCCCGAAAAACTACCTACAATGGATTCAACAAAAATTCCACCGATTCCCTGTATAGCATAGCTTCCTGCTTTATCAATCGGCTCACCCGTATCCCAGTAACTTATAATTTCTCGCTCAGTTAACCGTCTAAAGGTCACTTCGGTAATACTCACCGCCTGACTATGCTCACGTCCTCTGAGTGAAATTGCACTGTAAACCTGATGGGTTTTACCTGATAATTGGGACAGCATAGCTACCGCGTCTGCTTGAGTTTGAGGCTTTCCCATAATCATATCACCCAGAATAACCGAAGTATCTGCGGCTAAAACGGGTAGTTTGGTTTTAAGCGCTGCAACACAGGCCGCCGATTTCTCTGCCGCTAATCGCTGCACATAAGCCAGCGGCTTTTCATTGAGCAATGGACTCTCATCAAGGTCGACCGGATAAACCTGATAACGGACATTAATTTGATCCAGTAGTTCCTTTCTACGTGGAGAAGCTGAAGCAAGAATAAGCTGTATTGCCATTATCGATGATAGGGATGATTGTGAAGAATACTCCAGGCACGATAGAGCTGTTCAGCAACAACAATACGCACTAAAGGATGTGGAAAAGTAAGCCTGGATAAACTCCATGACTCCTTGGCCAATTGTTTGGCTGAATCTGCTAAACCCTCTGGTCCTCCAATCAATAAAGCCACGTGCTGACCACTTTCCATCCAGCGTTGCATCGCTTGAGCCAATTCGGGTGTCGTCCAAGGCTTACCAGGAATGTCCAATGTCACAATATGAGCGCCCTGCGGTATATCGGCTAGCATTCTATCACCCTCATCCTTTACGATACGTGCAACATCGCTGTTCTTGCTTCTCTTGCCGGGCGCGACTTCTTTAAGCACCAGCTCACATTCGCGCGGTAAGCGTTTCGCATACTCATCATAGCCTTGCTGAACCCAGCCAGGCATCCGATTTCCTACTGTTATTAAATTTATTTGCATGGGCTGCAGGATACAGATAACAAGACATTCATGCAATGTAATCGGCCTTATAAATTATCAACTTTTACTTTATAAGCAATAAAAAACCCGCTAGACCCTGAGGTCTAGCGGGTTTTTATTAACCTGAAGCGTAAAAACCTAACCAGCAACCTGAACAGGAATAGATGAAGCAGAACGTAATACTTCATTTTTTTCGTTAAAATAAACCAGCTTGGGTTTATGTTGCTCGGCTTCTTGCTGATCCAGTATTGTATACGCACACACAATAATTAAGTCCCCTGGACACGCCAAACGCGCAGCAGCACCATTAACCGAAAAAACCCCCGAACCGTTTTCTGCACGAATAGCATAGGTAGTAAAACGCGCACCGTTATTAATATTGTAAATCTGAATTTGCTCGTATTCTTTGATGCCTGACAGGTCAAGAATAGTGCCATCAATCGCACAAGAACCCTCGTAACCCAACTCTGAACGCGTCACTGTAGCTCGGTGTAACTTCGCTTTAAGCATCGTAATTTGCATAATAAAACACTATAAATACGTTTAAAAACCGGACATTATCCATCATTAACAGCATTCCATCAACTTTTTAGATATCCGCCCCAGATAAGCTTTAACCCCTACTTGCAACAAAAGCCTTGTATTTCTTGCATTTTTAGCCCTGATATTTTTACCACAAAAAAGTTACTTAGAAAAATAAATATTGTCGATAAGACGTGTTTTTCCTAATCTGGCCGCAACTAATAACACCAGATCATGATCTTCTAGCGTTGCTTTCTTTAAATCAATACTTCTACACACCGATAGATAATCGGGCTTAAACCCCAATTGCTGTAATGCCAGCAAAGCATACTCCTCCAATTCAGCATAACGACTGACGCCTGATAAAATAGCGTCACGAGTAACACACAATACCCGATACAACTCTGAAGCCACTTGCATTTCATACGCGGTTAAATATGTATTTCTGGAACTCATCGCCAAACCGTTAGCTTCTCTAACCGTATCCACCCCCATTATTTCAACCGGAATATTCAAATCCCGAACCATTATTCTAATGATTGTCAGTTGTTGAAAATCTTTAAGCCCAAATAAAGCAATCTGAGGCTGAACGATATTGAATAATTTACAAACAACCGTTGCCACACCCACAAAATGTCCAGGCCGATAGGCTCCACAATACCAATCAGAAACGTCCGTCACAGTCACTGTTGTTCGGGCATCAGATGTATAAATATCATCAACGGAAGGAAGAAACAAGACATCAACGTCTGCACTCACTAACTTTTCTTGATCTTCTTTTTCAGTACGCGGATACGACTCAAAGTCTTCACCGATACCAAATTGAGTAGGATTAACAAAAATACTCACGACAACCCGATCAGCAACGGCTTTAGCTTGAGTAACCAATTGCAAGTGCCCGGCATGCAAATTGCCCATAGTCGGCACAAAGGCAATGGTTTCTCCCGAAACACGCCACGCTTTAATGAATTCTCTCAATTCATTAACACTATTAATTATCTGCATAAAACTTAAAAACTATGCTCAGTAGTTGGAAATCTGGATTGTTTAACCGCCTGATGATAAGCATCAATAGCAGACTCTATGGTAGTGGCTTCCTGCATAAAGTTTTTTGAAAACCGGGGACGCTTAAGAATACCAATATCCAGCATGTCATGCAGCACTAAAACCTGCCCGTCACAATCCACACCGGCACCAATACCAATCACAGGAATACGAAGTTGCATACTGATTTCTCTGGCAAGATCTGCGGGCACACATTCCAATACCAACAAATTGGCACCCGCCTGCTGTAACTGATGAGCGTCATCTATTATCTGCACAGCCTCGGTTGACTCTCTACCTTGCACTTTATAGCGACCTAATTGATTAATTTTCTGCGGCAACAGACCTAAGTGTCCACAAACAGGAATACCCTGATTAACCAAAAAACTAACGACCTCAACATGAGAGCCTTCTAACTTTATCATCTGGGCACCTCCCTGCTGCATTAATTTAGCGGCATTTTTAGCGGCAATAACCGGTGTGCAATAACTCATAAAAGGCATATCAGCAATAACAAACGCTCTTCTTCTGGCCTGGCTGACGCAACGGGTATGATAAACCATATTGGAAATCGTGACCGGTAAGGTGGTGTCATGCCCTTGAATCACCATACCTAAGGAGTCGCCTACCAACATTACATCAATGCCCACTTTATCGATTAAAGCACTAAAACTGGCATCATAAGCCGTTAAACAGCTAATCTTCTCACCTTGCTGCTTCATTGAGGCGAGATCATTAACCGATAGCGGCTTTATTGTCGACTGATGCGTCATATAACTCATTTAAACCATCTGTTTTAACCCGTCCAAAGGACATTTAGCCACTAAATCAGCTATAATACCCTTACCAGGAATAATCAATTGTGGGGCAATTTCAAATAACGGATATAACACGAAAGACCTTTCAGAAATGCCCGTATGAGGCACCATTAAATCAGGCACATCAATCTCTTCATCGCCGTAAAGTAAAATATCCAAGTCCAAGGTTCTAGCACCCCAGCGTTCGCCCTTTCTTACACGCCCCTGTATCGTCTCTATTGCTTGAAGACTACGCAATAATGCGATAGGCGCTAAATGGGTCTCTATGCACATTACCGCATTGATATAATCAGGTTGATCCTGAGGTCCCATCGGTAAACTATGATACAAACTGGAAAAGGCTAACTCCTCCACCCCATTCAGTAAAGATATTGCTGTACGCGCTGATTTAATTTGTGCAACAGGATTATCAAGATTACTGCCTAAACCAATATAAGCAGTAACCCAAACAGTAGGCGAATCTTTCATTAGTTAATCCAATAATAACGCTGTTAAAGTGAAAAAATGATGCTTATACGTCGCCTTTTATCCTGTTCTTTTTAAATTTCTCTCTTGTTTTTATTGTGAAAGTTTGTCGATTTACATTAATTATCTGTTCTAGAAATAAGTGAGGACAGAGTAAACTTAAACTATAACTTTGCTCTGACTTCCGTCTGCTATTTTACCTGAATCAGTCATTAATCGCACCGAATGATCAATTCTTCAACTTTTTGTTTAGTAGAATAAACAGGATTTAAAAATCTATCCTTGGATTTCCAGTTTAAACTTAGCCTTTTCATCATTACTGTCTTCTTCAATTAATTCGCAAGTAATAGGCACGTAGTCATTGTTATAAATTCATAGCCGAAGGTAGTAGTAATAGGCACTGACCCTAATAATCTTCCTGATTAAACAAATCATCCAAAGCCTTATGGAGCTCGTCAATACCCGTCTTTTTTAATGCCGAAAAAATCTGTATCGACAAAGGAAAGTTAATATCATTTAATTCTTTTTGAACCTGCAACAAGGTATTTTTTGCCGCGCCATAAGTTAGCTTATCGGCTTTAGTTAATAAAATATGTAATGCCAAACCGGTATGCTGGCACCATTCCACCATTTGCCAATCAAAGTCAGTTAAAGGGTGCCGAACATCCATCACTAAAATAATGGCACACAAGGATTTTCGCTGCGTTAAATATTTTTCCATCAACTCGTGCCATTTCTTTTTCACCGCGACCGGTACTTTAGCATAACCATAACCCGGTAAATCAACAAAACGTTGCTGAGCATTAATTTCAAAGAAATTAAGCATCTGAGTTCTACCCGGTGTCTTACTAATTCTCGCTAAACCGGTTTGTCTGGTCAGTGTATTAATCGCACTCGACTTGCCGGCATTAGAGCGTCCAGCGAACGCTATTTCTCTACCTTGATCTTGAGGTGTATCCCTAAGATCAGGCGAACTGTTAATAAATTTTGCTTGATGATAAACTGGGTTCATCGTTGCCTCGCTTAAGCTGACTAATTAGGGTAAAATCAGGCCACACACAGCAGCCAACATATAAGTATTATTAAGGCTAGCGCACAACAACTAATTTATTACAAAGGGGATCCCGATGAAAAAAAAACTGCTAGCACTTTCACTAGCCTTGGCGTTTACCAGTACTTCAGGTATTCTACATGCAGAAAGCTCTATTAACGCAGGAAAAGAAAAAGCCGAGTCATGTGTTAGTTGCCATGGCGAGCATGGCAATAGCCTGGTTTCAACCTTTCCAAAGCTTGCAGGACAGAATCCGTCATACTTCACCAAGCAATTAGAGGCCTTCAAAAACGGCACTCGTAAAAATCCAATGATGAACGCTATTGCCGCAGGATTAAGCCCTAAAGACATATCAAATCTTGCTGCCTACTACGCTACCCAAGAAATTTCAGCAAACACCTTACCCATTTTAGATGATGATGAAGAAGCTGAAAAAACGGCTGGTAAAAAAGAAACGATTCAAGATCTCATTGCTCAAGGCAGTGACCTCTATCGTAATGGCGACCTGGCTCGTGAGGTTTCTGCCTGTATAGCCTGCCATGGACCACTTGGCGAAGGCAACAAACCGGCAGCATTCCCAGCTATTAGAGCACAACACGCCGATTATTTAATACAAACATTGACTGATTTTAAAAACGATACTCGCAGTAATAATCCAGAAAATATGATGCACATGATTGCCAAGAAAATGACTATTGAAGAAATTAAAGCCGTTTCTTATCGCATTTCAATGATGAAATAAATTAAACTAAACTAAACTAAACTAAACTGAGTAGATAATATCTTAATGGGATATTATCTGCAATTTTTATACTCTACTACCCCCGTTGAGAATCCAATCTATGTTTAAAAACATCGCCCGAATCACCCTAATCATGTTTTTATCCCTCTTTTCGTTGGCATCTACCGCAGATGAGCAAGGCTATGAAATAATTTCTCCCGCACAACCCACACAACATCCCGATAAAATTGAGGTTATTGAATTTTTTTGGTACGGCTGCCCACATTGCTATGCTTTTGAACCCCTAATAGAAAAATGGGTCAAGAGCTTACCAAAAAACGTTGAGTTTATCCGCCAACCTGCCGCCTTTAATGAAACCTGGAGCAAACATGCTAAAGCCTATTTTACAGCCGAGGCATTAGGTGTCGTTGACAAAGTCCATGCTGACTTCTTCGACGCTATCCAAAATAAAAAACAGGATCTTGATACAGAAGCCTCATTAGCCAAATTCTTTGTAGAACACGGTGTTAATGAAACACAGTTCCATGAAGCTTATAGTTCATTTATTGTCGATACAAAAATGCGACAAGCTCCACAAATGGGTGCTAAATATGGCATTACCGGGGTACCCGCTATTATTATTAATGGTAAATATAAAACCAACGGCACCTTGGCAGGCTCTCATGAAAACATGATAGCAGTTATAAACAAACTGATTACGCAAGAAAGCGCTAAAAAGTAGCCCAAAAAGGGAGGTGTTCATCGCCTCCCTTTTAATTGAACACTCATTTACCACATTAAGTCATCAGGTATCTGATAGTCTGCATAAGGGTCATCTTTTTTATCGATCTCCTCAACCGGTTGCGAATTATCCACCATCACATAAGACGGATCACGTAAGCTTATTTTCTTTGCGACCTCAGCAGAAACAACTTCATAACTTTCGCCCAGCTTTACAATCGCTAAACGCCCACGAATAAGCTGTTCACGCATGCTTTCAGAGATATAAATAGTCTTTACTTTATGATGATCATCAAAACGATACGCTATACCCTCCTCATCTTTAGGCTGTTTGTTCAGCTCAATCAGTTGCTTTATCTGAGCAATTAACTGTTTTTGCTCTTCCTGCTGCTGCTTTAATTGATTAAGCGCCCGGTCTCTTTCTACCTGTTCAGCATGGGCTTTTTTAGCTAATTCTTTCGCTTCATCAACAACCACTAAATTATTATTACGCTGCAGTTGTTCTTGCTTTCGTTTATCGGATTTAACACTTTTAGCCTTTGCACTACTTACTAAACCGGACTTTAATAATTGTTCCTGTAACGATAATTTCTGTTTACTCATACCTTTGGCTTGATTAATTAACTACGTTATGACCACGACTTCTCATACAGTTGTTAAAGGCTTGTTTAAACTTTTGATCGGCAGAAATTCCTGTATAAGCTCCTCCACCAATCCCCCCTGTTGCTGCACCAATAGCAGCTCCTTTTCCGGGATCACCCAAAATTGCTCCAAGTGCTGCGCCCCCGGCGGCTCCTACGAGTCCACCCACTAAGCCGCCCGTTACCGCTTCGGTCGCTGTATTTGAAGCATTTCTTGCGATTTGCTGACATTCTGCCCCATCTTGGTTCGCAGAGTTACGGGGGCCCTGCTGCTGAGGCTGATAAGATTGTGGCGGTGGTGGTGGCGCTTGCTGATAAACAGGTTGCCCGTACTGATCTACAACAGGAACCTGTTTATAAACGGGGTTACCGTATTGATCTTTAACAGGTCTGCCTTTTTTATCAAGCACAGGCTGTTGCTGATAGAGTTGTTGGGGTGGTGGAGACGTTTGATAAGACGGTTGATTTTGATAAGGCTGTTGCGGGTGATTGTAGATACTATCGTCAATAGCTGGCGTATAACCTCCGTAAGTTGCACATCCAGATACGACCAAGGTACTTAGTAGGGTGATGACAATTTTATTCATAATTACATTCTCTCGAAAATTTTAGCGTGTTAATTATAGAAAACCGAACTGTGCTTTTGCTTCATCGAAGATATTAGCGATACTGATTACAGCAAACTACACATTTGACTTGATGAGTATAATCCTCTTTAAGTTTATGCGTCAAAAAGAGTAGAAATTTACAGCAATTCAGAGCATTTCGTAAAAAACGATTAGGATTTCTACGTGTTTTATTTGGGGTACAAAATGCCCTCTCCCTATTATTAGGAGCTATTTTAACATCTAGTTTAAGTTTTTAATTGATGGCATAGCCTGTTGATAAAAATAACACTTTTAAAACCTTAAATTCAGGAGTAAGGCATATCCTTCCTGTTTTTAACTGACAAAAAGTGGCATCCTTCATTTACCGGTTTACACTTTATGCAATTCCTGGCTTTATAAAGTCATGAAAACGGGTTTCTTTCGATGTACAAATGAACACAAACCTTCAGTTCATTGTACAATGAAGGTTTATATCCATGCCATTAGCT
>CAIMEB010000283.1 GCA_903839855.1 uncultured Methylococcaceae bacterium | reverse complement strand
TTTCACCAAGCGGGTGATCAATTCGGAAAGCTCTTCTGTAAATGGGATTGACGGGGCTATCACTTCTTTAATCTCTGTTGGTCTGGGTTATATTCGCAATATCCACCATTATAACGGGATTTTAATGTCTGCGGTATCCCTAAGATGATTGGTATAAACCGGATCAGCCCAAGGTAAATCACGGTCAAATAGAACCTCATTTGTATAGAAGGCTAGAACAAAAGCTGACACATAGCCAATTAGGACAGCCAGAAAATCTGTAAAAACTAACCAGTACTGGGCTTTATTAGGCGGTAGGCAAGAATTTCTAACGGTAACTGAACGATTTTGAAAACTAATAACCTTTTCAGGTAATTCATCACGTACTTTGAACTCATTAGGCTGCGGATTTTCCGCAGTGACATCATTGCGTTTACGTTGCTTCATCGAATTACTCTGCGTATATATGTTTTTATGTTTGAATGCATCAATCCGTTTTCTTACACCTTATACTGAACGCAGAGTCAATCAATCTGTGTTGCTAAGTTAAATATTATCTGCCGCTTATTTTTAATTATATTACATTTTTTTTAAAATACAACCATAAGATAAATAGCAAAATGAACGTGTTTGCATAGGTGTCATTAATACTCACCCAGACCATAATACCATCAATACTTTTCGCAATCGGTTTTTGGAGGATGTTGTTATTCTGAGCTTGCTTTTATATGTGTTTGAGTGATAATTTGCAGCTTCAAAATTACAAATATTGAAATAGAAGGTTGGTTCTTATTCTGTATTTTAAAAGTTCGGCGCCCTAGGCTTTCCGTTACTTAGGAATATGATATACTCTTCTATTGGAGGCGTATTTCATGGCAAAAAATAAACATATAACAGAACCTGATGTGTTTGGTTATCAAGTTCGTATCGTAAGACGTGGGAAGGAAAGTAGTCGTTATTTTTCTCATAAGCTTTGGGGAAACAAGAATAAGTCACTTAATGCTGCAATTACCTGGCGAGACCAGATGTTGGTGGTTTTAAAAGGAAGTAAGACCCGATTCCTCAAACCGCCAAAAAACAAGACTACGACGGGTGTGACGGGTGTTTCCAGAACAATCAAATACGATCATAGAAAAGATAAAAACTACTTATGCTATACGGTTTTTTGGGTTTGTAATGGTAAGTCCAGAAACAAAACCTTTCAGGTTGGCAATGTCGATAAAGTAACTGCTGACGATGAATTACATGCGTTTCGTACCGCCAAGCTATTTAGAATTTGCTATGAGGTCTCTATCGATAACGATATAGACTTTCATGATGAGAAGTTTGCTGGTTGGAAAAAAGTCCGACTTTATGAGGATGAGAATTTAAACGCAGTATAGCAATCAGTGGATATTAAAATTAGTCAGGCGCATAAGCGCCTAAAAATCAAGCGCAGAATATTCGATTGGGTGTATAAATTTAAGACGTGTTAACGGATCATTCATGTTCTTTAATGTGCTCGATAATGCCATCTAACTCATCAAGACTGGAATAAGTAATGACCAGTTTTCCTGAGCCATTTTCTTTGTGGTCGATGGTCACTTTTGCACCCAATTTTGCTGTAAGCTCATCCTGTAGCCGTAGTGTATTGTTGTCTATCACTTTGGTATTTTGAACTTTGGGTGCATCATTACTTTCCTTAACCAGACGTTCTGTTGCACGTACGGTTAAGCCCTCTTTGACAACCTTATTGGCAATAGCCACCTGCTTGTGTCCGTCTAGAGACAACAGGGCTCTTGCATGCCCCATTTCTATTTGATTGCTTAGTAATAGTTTTTTTACCTCAGGTTGCAGCTCCATTAAGCGCAATAAATTGGTCACGGTGGTGCGCGATTTACCAATGGCTTCGGCAACCTGTTGATGAGTCATATTGAACTCATCCAGTAACCGCTTTAAAGATTCTGCCTCTTCTAAAGGATTAAGGTCTTCACGCTGAATATTTTCTATTAACGCAATAGCCATGGCCGCCCGGTCATCTATTTCTTTAATGACCACAGGCACTTCAGCAAGTCCAGCTAACTGAGCTGCCCGCCAGCGGCGTTCTCCGGCAATTATTTCGTATTTTTGAAAGGCAATTTGTCGTACCACAATAGGTTGTATGACTCCTTGTACTTTAATGGAGTCAGCGAGTTCCTGTAGCTTTTCAGGATCAATATCTTTACGTGGCTGGTATTTACCACGCTGCATATACTCAATTGGTAGGGCTTGTAAATGATGTTTTTCTTCATGAACAGAAACATCACCTAATAAGGCATCAAGCCCCCGACCTAATCCACGTTTATTTGAAGACATTTTTTCTCTTTAATGAATCATCTTAATGGCAAGGATAATCGTATTATCCTTGCGATGTTTTGGTGAAGTAAATTATTTTTAATGCAAAAACAAATGACTTATAGTCGCTCAATTATCTGAGTTAGCTCATCAATCAATGTTCTTAGCGCCTCTGCTTCGTGCAAAAGATTAGCGTTTTTTTTTCGGAGGCTGTCTATTAAAGTATTGGCATATTGAGCGTTGGTTTCTTCGATGAACGGAGGCGTTTCAAGTTTTTCAATTAAAATATCAGTCTCGTTACTATTTATGCCTGCTATGCCAGTAGAGGGTGATGATTGTTGTTGAGAATTATCTTCTGTAACCGGCACATCCACTAATAAAGCTTCAAGCCCCCTACCTAAACCCCGTTTTTTTATTGCCATACATTAATTTCTTTATTCAGCATTTCATTCGCTAAGGCGATATAAGCCAAGGTTCCGCGAGAAGATTTATCATAACTTAATGCCGGCAAGCCATGACTGGGTGCTTCAGCTAAACGGATATTTCTGGGGATACAGGTCCTAAAGACTTTATCTCCAAAGTAACGAATCAGTTGTTCGGATACATCTTTAGTGAGACGATTTCTATCGTCATACATGGTTCTTAAAATGCCTTCAAGATGCAAGTTTGAATTCACCGTGCTTTGAATGTTTTGCAGTGTGCTCATTAAAGCGGACAAACCTTCCAGTGCGTAATACTCACATTGCATAGGAATTAACAAGCTATCAGCTGCTACCATGGCATTTAAGGTGAGCATGTTTAAAGAGGGGGGGCAATCAATCAGAATAAAGTCGTATTGAAATTTTATTGGATTTAATGCATCGGCCAAACGCATTTCTTTACGGTCAGCATGGATTAAATTAACTTCAGCTGCGGTTAAATCCGCATTACCTGCAATCACTGAAAAGCCAATAGTGGGTAGATAAATAACGGCTTGAAATGCCGGCACATCTTCCATTAATAGATGATAACTGGAGTAATTAACCGTCTGTTTATCCACACCACAGCCCATTGCTGCATTACCCTGTGGGTCAAGGTCAACTAGCAATACGCGCTGATTGGCAGCGGCTAAAGAGGCCGCTAAATTGACACTGGTTGTTGTTTTTCCTACGCCACCTTTTTGGTTGGTTACGGCAATTATTTTTCCCACGCACGTTCCTCGGATTCTTTAGTCAATTGAATTTTAACCAGGCATCTTTCTGCGTCTATGCCAGGTACATTGATAGGGATTAGCGTTGTTTTCGCGCCTTCAAGTTCGGCTATATCAGTTGATTGTCCTTTCATTGCCAATAACACCCCTTGCTCATTTATTAAATGTCCTGTCCACGCCACAATATCCGTCAAACTAGCAAATGCGCGAGTAATAACGGTGTCAAAATAATGACCTGGATGATAGTCTTCTACGCGATTATGGTAGACACTGACATTTTTAAGTTTTAACTCTAATAGTGCTTGTTGTACAAAGCGGGTTTTTTTAGCATTACTATCTAATAGGGTAAAATGAATGTCAGGAAAATATATTGCTAAAGGAATACCGGGTAAGCCCGCTCCTGTCCCAATATCAACGACACTTTTACCCTCAATAAAAGGCACGATAGCCAGACTATCCAGTAAATGTAAGCTGACCATGGCATCTTTTTTTCTGATGGCAGTCAGATTATAGGCTTTATTCCATTTTTCAAGCAGACTTATAAAGTCTAGCAATTGCTGAATCTGGGTTTCATCAAGCGTGAGCCCCAAGTCATCAAGACCCGCAATCAGAGATGTTCTACAGGTATCCATCAGGCAGTTTTCTTTTTTAAGTAAACCAATAACAATGAGATCGCGGCTGGCGTCATCCCTGGAATGCGTGAGGCTTGTCCTAATGTTTCAGGGCGTTGTGCTTTCAGCTTTTGACTGACTTCATTGGAGAGTCCTGGGACACCCGTATAATCAAGAGTCTCAGGAAGCCGTAAATGATCATAACGCAAGGTTTTATCAATTTCTGTCTGTTGTCTGACAATATAACCCGCATATTTGGCCTGAATTTCAACCTGCTCACCGACTTGTTCATCGATGGTTTCACCGTTTTCGAGGAACGATAACAAACGCTGTACATCGACTTCGGGGCGACGCAATAACTCCATTAAACTGGCTTCTTTGAGCAATGGCTTACCCCAGATTTCAGCTACTTGAGCGGCTTCTTCAGTTTCTGCTCTAATCCATTTCTTCTTTAAATCGTTTTGCAAGGTTGAAACAGCCGCACGTTTTGCCTCAAACGCTTGCCAACGCGCATCATCAACCAGTCCCAATTCACGGCCTTTTTCAGTTAGCCGTAAATCCGCATTATCCTCTCTCAATAAGAGACGGTATTCTGCGCGACTGGTAAACATGCGATAAGGTTCTTGCGTGCCGCAGGTAATCAAGTCATCAATCATCACACCGATGTAGGCTTGGTCACGGCTTGGACACCAACTATCTAACCCTTTCACCAAACGGGCAGCATTAAGCCCAGCAATAAGACCTTGGGCAGCGGCTTCTTCATAACCGGTGGTACCATTTACTTGGCCGGCAAAAAATAAACCATCGATATGTTTGGTTTCCAGAGACATCTTTAAGTCTCTAGGATCAAAGAAGTCATATTCAATGGCATAGCCTGGGCGCACTATTTCGGCATTTTCAAAACCTAGCATTGAGCGGACTAATTCGTATTGCACATCAAAAGGCAAGCTGGTGGAAATGCCATTAGGATAAACTTCATGGGTATCCAAACCTTCGGGTTCCACGAAAATTTGATGAGTATCACGATCAGCAAAGCGAACGATTTTATCTTCAATCGAGGGACAATAACGCGGACCTATACCTTCAATAATACCCGAGTATAAGGGCGATCTATCCAGTCCTGCACGAATAATGTCATGCGTTTTAGTATTGGTGCGGGTGATATAGCAGGGTATTTGTCTGGGATGCTGTTCACGTTTACCCATAAACGAAAACACCGGCACCGGTGTGTCGCCGTGTTGTTCTTCTAGTTTGCTAAAGTCAATAGTGCGACCATCAATACGCGGCGGTGTACCGGTTTTTAACCGCTCAATACGGAAGGGCAGTTCACGCAGTCGATCAGCCAGCGCAATAGAGGCCGAATCACCTGCACGACCGCCGCTATAATTTTCTAAACCAATATGAATCTTGCCCCCCAAAAAGGTGCCTGTTGTCAGTACAACGGCTTGTGCCATAAAGTCTAAGCCCATTTGGGTTTTGACACCGACGACTTTATGACCCTCCACAATCAAATCAGAGGCCGTTTGTTGGAATAAAGCCAGGTTAGGCTGATTTTCTAAGGTAAATCTAACTGCTTGTTTATACAGCTTACGATCTGCCTGCGCCCGTGTAGCGCGAACCGCTGGACCTTTACTGGCATTTAAGGTACGAAATTGAATACCGCCTAAATCAATCGCTTTCGCCATGATCCCACCTAATGCATCGATTTCTTTAACCAGATGGCCTTTGCCTATCCCACCAATGGCCGGATTACAGCTCATTTGCCCTAACGTATCGATATTTTGCGTTAACAATAATGTTCTCGCACCACTTCGAGCAGCAGCCAATGCGGCTTCTGTACCGGCATGACCCCCCCCCACCACAATTACATCAAAATCTTTTTTGAATTTCACAAGCTTTTTTTACTCTGAGTCGCTATATTAATGTCTGTCAAGTAAGACCTATTTCTGACTATTATAAGAGGTAACCGATGAAAAAACGTAATAATACTAAAAAAATAGCGGCTGTTCCTGTTCAAAACCCGGTGGCAAAGTTTGCATACCAGTTTAACAAGGCACTGGTTTATGTCGATAAAAGGAACTATCGTCGCAATGCAAAGCACCGGAAGCAGGACGCTTCTCTAAACATTCTCGACAGAGTGCTTAGAGAAGTGGCCTGTTTTATAGCTATCGCTTATCCAAATAACATAAGGGATGATGCAGTTTTCAAAATACCTGTTTGGGCGAGATGGTAATATCCCACCCTTTCAAAGCTGTTGAACGCTCCAGTCTTGGGTCGCAGTATTCCAGGTCTTGTCAGCATTGGCACAAATTGTTGATGTACTGGATACGATGGTTTCGTTCGGACTCTGGTAGTAAGTACTTATGAATAATTAATTTAACTAAGGCCTGGCATGTTTAGCGTATGATAGAGTCATTTTTAAATTATAAATGCTCTATATAAAACAGCTCACCTCGCAAGAAATTCTCACCTTAGAAGAGAT
>CAIMEB010000282.1 GCA_903839855.1 uncultured Methylococcaceae bacterium | reverse complement strand
AGCTAATGGCATGGATATAAACCTTCATTGTACAATGAACTGAAGGTTTGTGTTCATTTGTACATCGAAAGAAACCCGTTTTCATGACTTTATAAAGCCAGGAATTGCATAAAGTGTAAACCGGTAAATGAAGGATGCCAGCGGGAGTTTGTCAAAGCTACCGCACAGATTTTGGCTAAGCGATTTGGTGAAGAGCAGATTTTGTACGACAATTTTCATGAGGCCGAGTTTGCTTATGCAAACCTTGCTTTTGATCTACCGCCGCTATACAAAAAAGAAACTGATTTGATTGTTACTGTACTTTGTCACGACTATAAACGAAAAGAATGGTGTGGCTTAGAGTGGAGAGCCATCTTCTCAATGATTAAATCAAATCAGTCAAAAAAAGTTCTCCTCAGTCGTTTTGATTTGGTGGATGATGAAGACCTAAATGGGCTTGCTGGTTTTATTGATCTGGATGAAAAAACCCCGGAGCTATTCGTCACCCTAATCCTTCAGCGTCTCGCCATTAATGAAGGAAAGTCCAGAGATCACTACACAAAAGATTTCCCTGAACAAAAGCAGCTTGAGCAAATAGACCCTCCCCAAAGTTATTATGAAGACCATAAGAATCTTGCTGTAAAGTTATTAAAAAAATCTGAACCCTATCTGACTGAATTGAAAGCACTGATGAAATGTGTGGATGCGCCTGAAATTATCAATCGCTTTAGTCATTATGATCCTAAAAAGGTTAATGATTTGTTCAAGGTTTCACGTCAAGCCTTAAATGAAGTTCGTTTTGGTGATTTAAAAGAGCCTGATAAGCATGATGTGTTTTTAGCGGTTACGGCTTTGTATTTGTTTGCGGCACTGCGTTTGGTTGATGCCGCATCAACACAAGGTGGTTATGTTGTATTTGTACCCAGTAATGAACGTATATTATGTGCAATTATTGCTACCGCGTTGTTTGGAGGCAGTTTAAAAGTTTTGCCAGATTACAAAACGCACCTTCCTGTCCCGGAATATGCTTTTGAGATTAATGTTCCAGCATCTGGCGATTATGTAACAGATAGTTTTGAGCGAGCAATGTATGTTGCGTTATATGAAAACAACCAAAAAGTCGATCTCAGTACACTCGATTCGCAGAAACTGAACCCATTTGAAATCATTCAACTTAAAGATAGAATAGAATCATACCAAATTGATAAGCTTAATATATGTGTAGTTGTAACTGGGGGTGTTATCTCAGTGGATAGTGCTGTTACGGTTTCAAACACATATCAAGTACCGACACTTTTTCAGTCGGATGATACCGCTAAAGTTTTAATGGGCATGACGCATGAAGAATTGGCTTCTAAAATTATGGAATTCTGGCAGCACCTTAAGAGACTTCGAAGCGAACACTTAACTTAATTGACCATTAACATTAACCCTCCATTTCAGAAGTGTAATAGATGCCCCCACCCACTATGAACACCATTAACCCATTTATCGATTTAATACCAGAAACGAAAGTGACATTAGCGCAAAGCAACCGCTTTCCTGCTGCCGGTCACCTATGGAGCAAGCCGGAAATTGATGCCCTGATTTTTGCCTTTGCTGCACGACGACCCTTATTAGTCCGCGGTGAAGCAGGGAGTGGCAAGAGTCAAATAGCGCGAGCGGCGGCACAGCACCTGAAAACAAATGAACCTTTGGTTGAAGTGATTCACCCACGCTTTGAAGCACTGGATTTATTGTATCGCGTTGATGTCGTTGAGCGTTTGGCAGATGCACAAATCCAGGATCTTGACAAAACCAATGAACGGTATGTTAAGCGGGGACGGCTTTGGGACGCACTGGATCAGATAAACAACGACCCAGGCCGTATTCCGGTGCTGCTGATTGACGAAATCGATAAGGCTGATGCCGATCTACCCAATGCCTTGTTGGATGTATTGGGTAACCGCAGTTTTGACGTGCCTCCTTTAAACAATCGCACGATCCATGCACCCGATCAACGCTGGCCGTTGATCATTATTACCACCAACGAAGAGCGCGAATTGCCACCCGCGTTTATTCGTCGCTGTGCTGTACTTAATCTCAATCCACCAAAGGATGATAAGCCGTTTATTGAGTGGTTGATTCAGCGGGGCAAGGTGCATAACCATTTGATTATTGATGAAGCGGCTCGGCAAACAGCCGCCGAACAAGTGCTGGAAGATCGTAAAGCTGCGGAACAGGCGGGGTATCCCAAAGTGGGCTTGGCTGAATACATCGACTTGCTCACGGCGCTGCATGAACTGACGAAAACAAGAAGCGGCAAAACGCCTCATAAAAGTCAACTAGACTGGTTGAATCAAATAAGCCCTTATGCCTTGGTCAAACACGGGGAACAAAATCAGGGGCGTTCCCCGGTGATACCCTCAGCGGCTACCCCGTCAGAGGCTGATTAAGCTTGAAACCTTTTGCACCTTCATCAGCCAACGGTCAAGTTGGTAGAGCCGATTTACTGCGTCTGCTTTCGATAGCGCCGCGCACGGAGCTGTGGCTCGATGACGATGGGGTGCATCAATTCGGTTATCAGTATCGCCCCCTGTCGAACGAGCCGAAAGAGCCTGATAATAGTGTCTTACCTCCACCTCCAGAGCCGATTATCTCAACCAGTCATTTCAAACTGCCATTACAGATGCCGTTCGTTAATCTGGTTGTAGATCGGCAAGCACGCGAACAAAGAACGCAAACAGAATCCTCAAAACCAACCGCTGCCGTTTATGAACCCATTACCGAAGTGGATGCCAAATCGCTTTCAAAAATAAGGTTGGTCAACTATGAAGACCTGGTACCCAAAGCCCGCTTGTTACCTGCGCTTAAACACTATTTGTCAAGTAACCGCTTGGCAGGTATGGATGTGCAGCGTTTGGTAAAACAAATAGCTCTACAACAACTGCCCCGTTATTTGCCGCGTTGCCACGTTAAAAGTTGGCATCCTCAATGGCTAGTGGTTTTAGATTTTGCTAAACGACTGTGGCCTTATCGACAAGACATGCATGCATTAGCCGAGAATTTGCTTAAAGCCTGTGGTCAATCCGGTGTGTCTATCCGTATTATCAACCACGGGCCTTTGCAGCACTGGACTGATTGGGTAGAAGAACAGCAGGGTCGTGGGGTGTTGCCAAGCAAACACACTTGGCGTATGCCGGTTGCCAATACGCCGGTTTTGCTGGTCAGCGATTTAGGTTTACTGGAAGGCCGGGACTCAAGCACGCATCAGGCCTGGCAAGACTTTATCCGGCAACTGACGCAAGCGCAAATCAAGCCACTGGCACTGTTACCTTTGGCAGCGGAGCAACTCGATGCCGGGCTGCCTAAGAAGCTAACCTTATTGCGTTGGAGTCCTGATGCCCGCATTCATCCAGAACGTGCAATGGGTAATGGCTTGAGCGTTCCCGACGGTTTGGACGATTTATTGGCGATGGCTGCCGTTACCCGTCGGGTCGATCCGCCGTTGTTACGGGCTTTGCGGCGATTAAATACAAAAGCGCCGTTGAATGCCGGACTTGAAGGTGCATTTTGGTGTCATGCTGATGTGGAAGCGGGTTCTGCTGCCCATATACGCCATGCCGTACAAGCCAAACATCAGGCGCATTTTTTCGAGCACTTAAAGGACTGCCATGTAGATTTGGAGCGACTGCGTTTCTTGCATCATGCCCATTTACGCGCAGTGTTGAATCATGAAGAAACGCTTTTGTGGTATGCGCACGCTAAATTGGACGGGGTGCAAGTTTCTGAAGAAACCCAAGAACGACTACAGAAGGCAGACAGCTTTATGCGCCAACTGGCCGCTACTTTAAAACAGCCAGACGGTTTGCAAAAAGCAGGGGTGTGGTGGAGCGTGGCGCAGGAAATTGTGCAACGCGCTGATAATCAGATGGGTAAGGATTTCATAGAGTTGCTGGCCCCATTGGTGCAGGCGATTGCTGAAGTGCGCGGCGTTTGGCAACAACCGCCTGACTGGGTAGATCCAGCCGATCTTGTTAGTGATGACCGTAAACGTCAATCCTGCTGGCTAGTGAACGATCCAGTCACCTGTAGTATTGTGCTACAGTCTACCCCTCCAGAACGTAACCAAATTGCTTTGTCTGAGCCAATTACTATCGATCAAGGTGGTTTACGCATCGAAAGCACTGGATCAAGAATCTTGCTCTTAATGGCTCACTTGCCTTTTCGCGTATGCGGATTGCAGGAGCAGACGTTGATTAAGCTGACCAGCAGCCAAGAAATTTTGACACTGGCAAGTGTAAAAAGACCACGCGGGGCGGCTACTTGGGGCTGGGATGCTTTAGGTACAGGGCTTTGGGTAAGAACAGTGCCGCTGTGTGGTCAAACATTTGGTGAATGGAGTACTTGGCCCATTCCAATAGAGCCGTTACTCAAAACGGTTTTAGCGGAAAATGGTCAATACCAAATTGTGGAGAATCAACTAAGCAAGCAAGTCAATCCTAGGGATATTGCCCCACAATATATTACTTATGATTATGATGAAAGAACGGGTTCCAAAGTTAGCTTTGTTTTGGATGAATACGGTGTGAGAGCCGATTTGAGTGTAATGACTTCACCTGATAAACTCATTCAAAGCTTACGTTGGATCGAACCCGGCACTTTCTGGATGGGTTCGCCGGAGGATGAGCTGGAACGATACGATAATGAAGGACCTCGTCACGAAGTCACCATTAGTCGTGGCTTCTGGCTGGCAGATTCTGCTTGTACTCAGGCCTTATGGCAAGCGGTAATGGGCAACAATCCCAGTCTTTTTAAAGATGATCCCCAGCAACCAGTGGAGCAAGTCAGTTGGCACGATGTTCAAGCGTTTTTACAGCGACTACAAGAATTGTTGCCGGGTTGCCAAGTCGATTTACCTAGCGAAGCCGAATGGGAATATGCGTGCCGTGCAGGAACTCAGTCGCCGTTCAGTTTCGGTGCCAACATTAACCCACAGCAAGTTAATTACAATGGTGAATATCCATATCCCGGCGGCGAGAAAGTTGAATACAGAGCAAAGACCGTACCGGTAAAAAGCCTGCCTGCCAATCCTTGGGGATTGTATGAAATGCACGGTAATGTATATGAGTGGTGTAAAGATGGTCAACGGACTTATGATGAGCAAGCTCAAATCGATCCACTGGGGCCAATGACTGGCGATGATAATCCCCGGTGCCTTCGCGGCGGTTCTTGGATCGACTACGCCTGGAGGGCGCGTTCGGCCAACCGCTACGCCGACCAGCCCGGCTATGCCATCCGCGACGTGGGCTTTCGTTTTTGCCTGAGGTCCATCGAGTCAGGTCAGGTAACAGGAAGCCCGGCGGGCAAGCCGGGCAGGGCGACCGGAGGGAGCCCAGACGAGAGTCAGAAGCCTATCAAGTCGAATGAAAACACTTTAATGAGTAAAATAGGCTCAATTTTTAAGTCCAACCCCAAACATCGATCATGACCTTACATTTTTTCGCTGTTCCTGCGCTGTCACCACAACCGGCGCAAGACGAGTTCAATCAATTTTGCCTGACCCATCGGGTGGTCAATATCGAGAGGCAATTCGTCTGTGACTCCGCCAATTCCTATTGGGCGCTCTGCGCCACGGTTACCCCAGCCGATGCGACATTACCCGACGCTTTAAAATCGCCAGATTCCCGTGCTAAATCAAATATTACGAGTGGTCGGGTAGATTACAAAACGGTACTTAGCGAGCAGGATTTTGCCCTCTATGCCGAGTTACGTAATTGGCGAAAAGGCATGGCCGATGCCGAAGGTATTCCGGTTTATGCGCTGTTTACCAACGAACAATTAGCTGAAATTGTCAGGCGTAGGGTGGACAGCCTAAATGCGTTGGGCAGTATAGACGGTATAGGGCCGTCGCGTGTTCAACGCTATGGTGCAAAACTACTGATCCATTTTCAAGCTGCTCAAGCCGAACTACGTAATGAGGATCGTCATGCAACGTGAAGCCATCCCTCTGGAACAGATAGCTGACCATGAGAATTTACTGCGTGCAAGCTGGAAAGCCGCACGCGGCAAACAGAATAGACCGGCGGTCGCGCGATTTATGAATGATCTGGAGGGTCGTCTTAACCATTTGGCGGATGCTATTTTGCAGGAGCAGGTGCCGCTTGGCCGTTGCCGTCGTTTTATCATCCACGATCCCAAACGCAGGGAAATTACCGCCGCCTGTTTCGCGGATCGGGTATTACATCACGCTATTATGAATTTAGCCGAACCCCGCTTTGAACGTATGTTGGTCGAAAGCAGTTTTGCTTGCCGTCCTGGCAAAGGGGTACATGCCGCCATCATAGTGGTGCAGAATAATTTGCGTCGCTATCCCTGGTTGGTTCAGGTAGACATTCAGAGTTATTTTCCATCGATTGATCATGCCATATTGAATAATCTGTTGTCCACACGCTTTAAAGGCACAGCCTTTTTACGGTTACTGGAACGAATTATTGCTTCCGGTGAACTTAAATCCAACACTTGCGGTTTGCCCATCGGCTCGTTAACTTCTCAACATTTTGCCAATGCTTATCTGGACAACGCTGATCGTTTTTTATTGAATCACGCATCGGTTTGCGCCCATGTTCGCTATATGGATGACATCGTTTGGTGGTGTCGTTCGCGTCAAGAAGCAACCGAGACTTTGCAATTGCTGAGAGACTTTGTGTGGCAATCACGCAAGCTGACGGTTAAATCCACCGTGCAAATCCGGCAGAGTCATCAAGGTCTATGCTTTTGCGGATTTCGTGTCCGGCAGGGTGTCGTATTGCCCAGTTCGCGTAAACTTTCGCGCTATAGAGCGGGCTTAAGACGGATCAATACGGCACTTGCCGATGCGGCTGTGAGCGAACAACACTCTCAAAGAGCCTACGACAATCTATTAGCCACTTTAAATGCGACCCAAAGCTTGACCTTCAGGCAGCGCTTGTTAGGTAATGACGACACTGAAATAGACCTGTATAATATTGGCTCAGGATGCAGGTCGTGATTGCAAAAAAATCCCCGGTGCCTTCGCGGCGGTTCTTGGAACAACAACGCCAGGAGGGCGCGTTCGGCCAACCGCAACGCCAACCAACCCGGCAATGCCAACAACAACGTGGGCTTTCGTTTTTGCCTGAGCTCGATGAGCAATGCGATGCGGATACATCGCTTACCATGGACCAGACTTCGCATCCCGTTCAATTGGGGCAGTTCCCAGTTGACAAACCGCAAGGCACCCAGAGTGTGGGTAGGCGGGTTCGCAGAAGCAACCCCGCCGAAAGCTCTTTGGGCTGCCGACTTTTTTCTTTATTGAATTAGTTCATACGTGATGAGCGTAATCCCCCGTTTCCCCAACCCGTTTCCACCCCCCTTCGCTCATGCTTGGGGCGATGATGAATTTGGACTTTGGGCTGAGTTTAGGCTTGAGGTACCTAACGGTGAGTCAGTGGTACAAAACTTCCGCTGGATAGAGCCTGGCACTTTCTGGATGGGTTCGCCGGAGGATGAGCCAGAACGATTCAAAAATGAAGGACCACGTCACGAGGTAACTATTAATCAAGGTTTCTGGCTGGCCGATTCTGCTTGTACTCAGGCCTTATGGCAGGCGGTAATGGACAATAATCCCAGTAGTTTTAAAGATGATCCCCAACAGCCAGTGGAGAATGTCAGTTGGCATAACGTGCAAGCGTTTTTAAAGCGCCTGCAAGAACGGTTGCAAAGTTTGTTGCCAGGTTGCCAAGTCGATTTGCCCAGCGAAGCCGAATGGGAATATGCGTGCCGTGCGGGTACGACTACGCCGTTTAGTTTCGGCGCCAACATTAACCCGCAGCAAGTTAACTATGACGGTAACTATCCTTATTTCGGAGACGAGAAGGGTGAATTCCGTAAAAAGACCGTACCGGTCAAAAGCCTGCCTGCCAATCCTTGGGGATTGTATGAAATGCACGGTAATGTCTGGGAGTGGTGTAAGGAGGGTCAACGGACTTATGACGAACAAGTGCAAATCGATCCACTGGGGCCAATGACAGGCGATGATATTCCCCGGTGCCTTCGCGGCGGTTCTTGGAGCTACCGCGCCAGGTGGGCGCGTTCGGCCTTCCGCTACGCCTACCCTCCCGGCTATGCCTACTACTTCGTGGGCTTTCGTTTTTGCCTGAGGTCCATCAAGTCAGGTCAGGTCAGGAAAAGGCTTAGCCCGGCGGGATCGCCGGGCAGGGGCGACCGGAGGGAGCCTTAGTCATTTAAAGCAATTTTGAGAAATAAAGTATTTGCCATAAACCAGGGATCTTTCAAAAAACGAAAGCCGCGCTACTTGAGTCCCTATAAAACCTAAATCTTTACCCACCACCCGACTATAAGTCGCGGCTATTTCAACGCGCTGGATTCGCTTAACTAAGCGATTGAAAACACTTGGCAACACAGCCACAGACTCAGCGTAAAAAACCCCAGATGATCAATTATGTGTTGATTGTTCAATTTGATATATAATGTCCGGCTTATTATTACCCTCCTTTTTTATCTAGCCAGTTAAGTTATATGTCGAAAAAAAAGAGTACAACTTTATTTGAAGATTCTCTTGCAGAAATTGAACAATTAGTAAATCAGTTGGAGCAAGGTGAAATTTCTCTGGAAGAGTCTTTAAAGTCATTTGAACGAGGGGTTACCTTAACCAGAATTTGCCAAAAGGCTCTGCAAGAAGCCGAACAGAAAGTTCAGATTTTGATAGAAAAAAACGGTACACATAATTTGGAGTCATTTGCCGATGAGTAATGCGTTAAAAGAATACCTCAGTTTTAGTCAAGCCCGGGTTGAAAAAGCCCTTGAAGAGCGCCTTCCAAGTGATAAGCTGTTACCACAAAAGCTTCATCAGGCCATGCGTTACAGCGTGCTGAATGGGGGAAAGCGGATGCGCCCGATGTTGACTTATAGTGCAGGGTTGGCTTTAGGCGTTTCAGTAGAGGCATTAGACGGACCTGCTTGTGCGGTTGAGTTTATACATGTTTATTCTTTGATACACGATGATCTTCCGGCTATGGATGATGATGATTTGAGGCGTGGAAAGCCGACCTGCCATGTTGCTTTCGATGAGGCTACTGCTATTTTGGCGGGTGATGCATTACAGACTTTGGCTTTTGAAGTATTGGCTCATGATCCAACCATTACAGCAACAGCAGAAGGGCGTTTAAAAATGATTGTGGCTCTGGCCAAAGCCAGTGGTTCTCAGGGAATGGTAGGGGGGCAAGCGATTGACTTGCAATCAGTGGGAACACGCTTGAATCTTCCTGAGTTGGAGAACATGCATATTCATAAGACCGGAGCTTTGATTAGAGCCAGTGTCAATATGGCAACGCTTGCCAAAAAGGGTGTTGATCCCGAAATGGCGTTAAAGCTGGATCATTATGCAAAGTGCATTGGTTTATCATTCCAGGTAAAAGATGACATCCTTGATGAAGAAAGTGATACCGCGACCTTAGGTAAGACTCAAGGTAAAGATAAGGATAATGATAAGCCAACCTATCCGGCGTTATTGGGGTTAGCAGGAGCCAAGCAAAAGGCTCAAGAGCTCCATGAAAAAGCCTTGGAGTCTCTGAGTGGTTTTGGCAAGGAAGCTGATTTATTACGCGACTTATCGCTTTATATTATTCAACGAACTCATTAATTACCTACTTGATTACTACGAAATTAATCTGGATAATTACATACTTTGATTAATATGCCGGTCACTTCTCAAAGTTACAGGTGATTTTTGTACGAGACCTTTTATGGCTTGTTAAAGCCTCGCGGTCTTCATTATAAATGAGATCCCACAGAACGCCGTGTCGACTCAAGGAATTGACTAACACATGAATAAATTAGGTAGTTTCCCACTATTAGAAACCATCAATACACCTGCTGACGTCCGCAAGTTAAAAAAAGAGCAGTTAAAGCCTTTGGCAGAAGAACTTCGAAATTACTTAACACAGACAGTGAGTATTTCAGGAGGACATTTTTCTGCCGGTTTGGGAACTGTAGAGCTGACAGTT
>CAIMEB010000281.1 GCA_903839855.1 uncultured Methylococcaceae bacterium | reverse complement strand
CTGCAAGCTCAGCGCATCCTCATGCCCGTCTTAAACATCGGCTTACCTGACCGCTTTGTAGAGCAGGGTACCCGTGAGGAATTGCTGGCTATTTGCGGGCTGGATGCGAAAGGAATTGCTGAGAAAATCGAAAGCTTTTGTGGTTAGCTCATCTTTACTACTAGTTTTTACATTACTTTTTTTCATCTTTAATCGTTAAGCCAATGGATAGAATAAGAAATAAAATTCGTGATATACCTGATTTTCCTAAGCCTGGCATCCTTTTTAAAGATATTACACCTTTGGTAAAGGATCCGGTTGCTTTAAAATTGGCGGTTCATCAGTTAATGCACCCTTTTTTAGGTAGAGACATTACGGCTGTGGCAGGCATGGAAGCGCGTGGTTTTATCTTTGGTTCCTTGGTTGCCTGGGATTTAGGTTTGCCGTTTGTGCCACTAAGAAAGCCGGGGAAACTACCTTATGATGTGCAAAGTGTCGCTTATGATCTTGAGTATGGTTCAGCGATATTAGAGGCGCATATTGACGCTTTTGATGCCAAGGATCGTGTGTTATTGATCGATGATTTATTGGCAACGGGTGGTACAGCAAAGGCGAGTTGCGAATTAATTGAAAAAATGGGCGCTAAGGTTGAGGGATGTGCATTTGTAATTGAGTTGGATTTCTTGAGTGGTAGAGAAAAATTAAGTCACTATGAAGTCCACTCTTTATTACATTACTAGCAGTTACATCCCTGTAGTTTGAGAATAAGCATATTTTTTAGTGTGTTTGTTTATGTGAATGTCTCCTTTTTTTCTTCTTGGAATCCTTAGTCAGGTGATTGATAGTGTTGTCGCCGGATGCTGCGGTAACCTTAGATTGAGTTGCTTCTGCTTCCAGGCTTAAGGAATGATGCGTTTCATTAGCTGTTGAGGTATCTGGGACTGAATCTGGTTTTGGTGCGGTGTTTTTTGCAGAAGTCGTGTTCAGCGGTTCACTGTCCAAATCGTCAATATCATACGTTGCTTTAGCTTTTCCATCCGTAGCCAGATTGTTTCTCCATTGTAAATAAGATTCTCGTGTGAAGACATAAGGGTCAATCGCTGCTTCGTTGATAAACTGTAATGAACCTTCTGCATTAGCACGAGTGTTTAATAATGAGATAGCTTGAATAGGTACTCCCACATAGGTAGATGGATTGGCAGCCGTGTCAAAAGCCGCTCCCGGAATACCCCGCAGGGTTGTTGGGCCTAGTAAAGGAAGTACTAGATAAGAGCCTTGGGGAATTCCCCATACAGCAAGCGTTTGATCAAAATCTTCTTCATTTTGTTCAAGCCCGACATGTTTGGCAACATCAAATAAACCGCCTAAACCCAAGCTAGAATTAATTGCCAAACGACCTGCATCTTTAGCGCTTTGAGAGAGTTTGGCTTGTAGGGCATCGTTAATAATCACATTAACGTTTTTAAGATTATTAAAGAAATTATAGATGCCCGTTTGAAGCGGCTGAGGTGTTATTTTTTTATAGGTGTCAGAAATGGGCTTTGCAACATAGTTGTCGACTTTATCGTTAAAGCTAAACATTTTTCTATTAAGGCTCTCATACGGGTCATCAGACGCTATTGTATCTGTATTTTTCTCCGCTTCTTGAGTTGTTGCGCAACCACTCAGAAATAAAGACTGGGTTAGCAGTACACTTAATAAAATTTTATGCGTGTTTTTCATTCTTGGTGGAGCCTGTGTATTAAAGTTTTGAATAATTATCTATTTTCTCATCAATTTTTGATACTAAAGCATCAAATCCATCACGTTGAAGTATACTGGTATATTCGGATCGTTTGAGCGCCAAATCACTGACTCCGTTAGCGATGATGTTAATAATTCGCCAGCTAGTACCATTTTCTTTAAGCATATAGTCGAATTTAACAGGTTTGTCATCCGGTATGTTTAAGTGGCTATGGACAACCACGCCACCCCGGGTGGTTTCTTCTTCAGAGTCAAAGGTAAACGTTTCACCAGAATAGTTTTTAAAGTTGTGAGCGTATGAGGCTATGCTGAGTTTAACGATGACATCCTCAAGTTTTGTTTGTTGTGCCTCAGACAGTTTTTCCCACTCTTTGCCTACAATGATTCTGGCTATTTTGGACAAGTCGTGACTATTTGATACCGGATCACGAAGGTTATTATATCTTCCGGCATACCCTAATTGCTTGCCATTTTTCATAACAGATATTAATTCTGACTGAAATTTTTCCACAACCTGTTTAGCTGTCTCTACTTCAGAAAAAGCGTTGGTTGTCACAAAAAAGAACAGTAGACAAAACAAAGATAATCTCAACTTATTTAAAATCATACTCAATAACCTTGTAAGAATTATAGTCTTAGCTATATTAGCTATATATTTAATGATTAATATTTATTTGCTAGAGTAAATTTCAGAGTAAATTTCATTGATACCTATCACCCTAGCAAATTGCAGTCGGTAATCGTTTTAATCCAGAACTTCTACTCTAATCGGGATACCAGAGAGAGTCGATACCGGTTTTTCTTCTGAATAGGCTGATATTGGTTCAGGAACCATGTCGCCTTCAGTTTTAGGGCCTTTAATTGAAGTTAATAATGCCTTGATAGGGTGTTTTAGCATATCTTCAACTGCGGTTGCTTCATAGCCGCAGTGAGCCATGCAACTGGCGCATTTGGGGTTGTTAGAATTGCCGTATTTATCCCAGGGTGTGGTGTCCAGGAGTTCCTGGAATGTGCTGGCATTGCCTTCATCGGCAAGTAAGTAACAAGGTTTTTGCCAACCAAAAACATTTCGGGTTGGGTTACCCCAAGGTGTGCATTCATAGTTTTGGTTACCCGCCAGAAAATCAAGATAAAGCGATGAATGGTTTAATTTCCACTTGCGTTTTTTACCAATACTAAAAATGCCTCTGAATAAGTCTTTAACCTCTTTACCTTTGATAAAGACATCTTGTTGGGGAGCGCGTTCATAACTAAATCCAGGTGCAATCGTGACGCCTTCAACGCCCAACTCCATAGCATAATCCAGGAAGTCAGCTACTTCTTGTGAATTTTCACCCTGAAACAAGGTGCAGTTAATGGTGACTCTAAAGCCTTTTGCCAGTGCGATTTTGATTGCTTCAACCGCTCTTTCAAAAACACCTTCCTGACAGACAGAAGTATCATGTCTTTCTTTCATACCATCCAAATGGACTGAAAAAGTAAGGTAAGGGGAGGGCGTGTAATCATCTATTCTTTTTTTCAATAACAAAGCATTGGTACATAAGTAGACAAATTTCTTGCGTGCAATAATGCCTGCGACAATTTGCGGCATTTCTTTATGAATAAGCGGTTCTCCACCTGGAATTGAAACCATTGGGGCATCGCACTCGTCAACGGCTTGCATGCACTCTTCAAAAGATAAGCGTTTGTCGAGAATGTCATCTGGATAATCAATTTTACCGCAACCAGCACAGGCTAAATTACAACGAAACAAGGGTTCTAACATGAGTACTAAAGGATATTTTTTTACTCCTTTAAATTTTTGTTTAATTAAATAACTACCTACTTTTAACTGCTGACGTAAAGGAACACCCACGTGTGAAATCTCCAAAATTAAAAAACGGTTAATGATCATTGTATTGATCATCGTAAAAATCATATATAAAATAAGCGTGTCGTAATAAAACAACAATAAGGTTGGATTATGTTGAACCTTGAAACCCTTTTTTTTTGGGGTCTGACAGTTAACGGGTCAATCCAGCCTGACTATATAATACAATCGCTTATCTACTACTCTCTAGGATACTATGTTTTAACTAAGGACTCCAGTTTTTAGATTAAATTATCTATAATTTAGTGTTTACAAAGGTGATTGATTGAATGATTGGTTTAAATACAACAGATGATATTAACGAACGGTTTTTATTCTCGGCAAACGCCTTCTCAAGTCAGTTAATTAAAGGGATTTACATTAAAACAACATTACTTTGCAAATTACCAACAAACACGCTATTATTGATAGCAATTAATTTACTAACCCACTTGGGACGATATTTAAATGTGCCTATGAGCGAATCCCTTATATCGCTAGATAACCCAAAATCTTTGAGCCAATTATCGGATAACGATTTTCAGGCGTTTCTGCTTGAAGGCGTATCTAGAACCTTTGCGTTGACTATTCCCCAGTTGCCGCAAAAGCTTTATGGCGCTGTTGCTAATGCTTATTTGTTATGTCGTATTGTTGATACTATTGAAGATGAGGTGTCACTCTCGGCACAACAAAAAAAGTATTTTTGTTCGGAGTTTATCGAGGTTGTAAAAACAGGCAATAATGCTGAGTTGTTTGCTGTTGATCTTGCTCCCTTACTATCTGATCAGACTATTCCTGCGGAGCATACCTTAATTCATGTGTTGCCCCGTGTTATTCAAATCACACATAGCCTTGATGAAGCGCAAATTGCGGCTTTAGCGTGTTGTGTTGAAACCATGGCTGCAGGCATGCCAATCTATCAGGCGCAGAATTTACATAACGGGTTGGCAACACTGGCTGATTTGGATACCTATTGCTATTACGTTGCTGGCTGTGTAGGAGAGATGTTGGCTAAGCTTTTTTGCCATTATTCTCCAGAGATCGCTCAGCATGAGGAAAAACTCTTATCGCTGTCTGTTTCTTTTGGGCAGGGTTTGCAAATGACTAACATATTAAAAGATATTTGGGATGATGCGCAACGCGGGGTGTGTTGGTTGCCTCAGGATATTTTTACTGAAACAGGGTTCGATCTTAAAAATATAAGCTCGGAGGTAGGTCAAGAGGGATTTACAAAAGGTTTAGAGCATCTTATTAGTATTGCTCATAGTCATTTACAAAATGCGTTGACCTATACCTTAATGATACCTACCTATGAAACAGGAATACGTAATTTTTGTTTATGGGCGTTGGGCATGGCTGTTTTAACTTTGAAGAAGATTAAAAAGAACCTGGATTTTAGACAATCTGATCAGGTTAAAATTACCCGCAAGAGTGTTAAGACCACCATACTTGCTACCAAGTTATTAGGTCGTAGTAATTATATGCTTTCCTTACTTTTTAACATAACCAGTCAAGATTTGAAAACGCCTGACTGGACATATTCAATAGAATCCTCAAAAGCTAATTTAGACCTTTAAGGACGTACTTATGTTTACTGACGCAAATACACTATTACGCACTAGCGATCAAAGTAGCTCTTCAGCAGCAATCTACTCAAAGGCTTATGATTTAAATAAGGCAATTGCTAGGGCACAAGAAAAATTACTAAGCTTACAAAGTGAAGCAGGCTATTGGGTTTTTGAATTAGAAGCGGATTGTACAATTCCTTCTGAATACATCCTTTTGATGAATTATCTGGGCGAGATTGATGAAGATCTGCAAGCTAAAATTGCGACCTACTTAAGATCACGTCAATCAGAAGATGGCAGTTACCCTTTATTTACGGGGGGGGCTGGTGATATCAGTTGCAGTGTAAAAGTCTATTACGCTTTGAAATTAGCCGGTGATTCAACTGACGCACCGCACATGAGGCGTTTAAGAGAATATATTCTCGGTAAAGGTGGTGCGGTCAAAGCCAATGTTTTTACCCGTATTGCCTTAGCAACGTTTGAGCAATTACCTTGGCGAGGTGTCCCTTATATTCCTGTTGAAATTATGTTATTTCCACGTTGGTTTCCATTCCATTTGGATAAAGTAGCGTATTGGTCAAGAACAGTCATGGTGCCCTTATTTATTATCTGTACCTTGCAGGCAAAAGCTAAAAACCCTAAACAGGTTAATATCCTAGAATTGTTTGTAACGCATCCCGATGAGGAACAGCATTATTTTCCTGAAAGAACCCTCTTGAATAAAATATTTTTGGGGTTAGATTTCTTAGGGAAACAGACCCGCCCGCTGATTCCTAAAAAAATGCACGAGTTAGCGATTGCTAAAGCAAAAGACTGGATCATAGAAAGACTGAATGGTGAAGATGGTCTGGGTGGTATTTGTCCTGCGATGATGGGGGCTTACCAGGCCATGTTGTTATTAGGTATGCCAAAAGATCATGAGTTAGTGGTAACCGCTAAACAAGCGATTGATAAATTATTGGTCATTAATGAACATGATGCTTATTGCCAACCTTGCTTGTCGCCAGTTTGGGATACGGCTCTGGCGGCTTTAGCTTTACAAGAAGCCGATAAAAGTACTGTTACTCAGTTAAATCCAAACAGTAATCCGGCTTTGATACGCGCTTACAATTGGTTAAAAAGTAAACAACTTTCAGATGAACCCGGTGACTGGCGAAATTCTAAACCTGATTTAGCCGGTGGTGGTTGGGCGTTTCAATTTGAAAACCCCTATTATCCTGACGTAGATGATACGGCTGTAGTTGGTTTTGCGATGGCAGAATCCAAACTACCCAATCTGGAAGAATCGATTCATCGTGCGACCCGTTGGATTGTGGGCATGCAATCTAAAAATGGTGGGTATGGCGCGTTTGACGTGGATAATACCTATTATTATTTAGACGAGATTCCGTTTGCTGATCATGGTGCTTTATTAGACCCACCAACCTCAGATGTGAGTGCGCGTTGTGCGATGTTAATGGCTAAAGTTGCTCAAAATCATGATGAATATTTACCTGCGTTAGAAAGAACCATTAATTATTTACGTAGCGAACAAGAAGCCGATGGTTCTTGGTTTGGGCGTTGGGGGACTAATTATATTTATGGAACGTGGTCAACTTTGCTGGGATTAGAGCAAACCAATCTGCCTAAAACCGATCCTATGTATACCAAAGCGGTTGCTTGGTTAAAAGGTAAACAGCGCGAAGATGGTGGCTGGGGTGAAGACAATTACAGTTATCATGATAAAAATGTGGCGGGCAGTTATCGCTTCAGTACCTCATTCCAAACTGCGTGGGCTGTTTTAGCACTAATGGCGGCAGGTGAGGCGCGTAGCTCTGAGGTCAAAGCCGGTATTGATTTTATCTTGCATCATCAACAGGCTGATGGTGTGTGGAATGATAAATGTTTTACTGCTCCAGGCTTTCCACGGGTGTTTTATCTGAAATATCATGGTTATGATAAGTTCTTCCCTTTATGGGCTTTAGCGCGTTACCGCAATGAACTGAATAAAAAGTGATTACTGGGATTATTGTTGCTTTACCAGAAGAATTGGCTACGCTAACGTCTCAAAAAGTGGCGAGAGGAAGTTATTTAAAACTTAACAATGAGTTATTAGTTGCGCATTCAGGTGCGGGTGATATTAATGCTAATAACGCAGCGCAATTGCTGGTAGAAAAGGGTGCAACACGACTGGTGAGTTGGGGGTGCGCAGGTGCATTAAGCGAGTTACTAAAGCCGGGTGACCTGGTTTTGGTTGATAAACTCAGGGATGCTGACGGTAGTTTAGTTGATGATTTTTATGTTTCGTCTAGTTTGCCTGAAGTCATTAAAAACTATCTGCCTAAAAATACGTCGGTTTATACAGGGACGTTATTAGAAAGCCTGGATATTGTTTCTTTAAGCGCTATCAAGAAACAATTGCATGTCAGTACAGGGGCTATCGCTGTAGATATGGAAAGCATCGCTATTGCAAAGGTTGCAAAGCAGCACCGGTTGTCTTTTTTAGCCTTTAGAGTGATTGTAGATCCCGCAAGCATGGATTTGCCTCAAGCAATCAATCAGTCGCTAAATGCTCAAGGTATCATTGAAACGCCTAAATTATTGTCATTTATCGCAAGACATCCGTTTGAAATTCCTGGACTGATTATATTGGGGCGGAATTTTAATGCCGCTAAAAGAACCTTAAAGGCGTTGGCTACGCGGCTGGATTATGTGATGGCTTATGATAGCGATAAAACTTAATGATCAATAGGTTGTTAAGATCAATTATTTTTTAACATTAACTTTTATTTTTGAATTTCTACTATGACTTTCAGTATTGCCGAACTTTTTGCTCAACATAGCACTGATAAATTCGATTTGCATGAGCAGCATCTTAACAACCAAATGGTTAGAATGCTAAAGACTATTGGTTATGATCGTCATTATCAACGTGCTGTAGGGCAGTATCTTTATGATCAGGAAGGGACTGAATATCTTGATTTATTAAGTGGTTTTGGTGTGTTTGCCATAGGACGAAATCATCCAACCGTTATTAATGCCTTAAAAGAAACTCTAACACTGGAATTGCCAAACTTGGTACAGTTGGATGTCTCAATTTTAAGCGGCTTATTGGCTAAAGAGCTGTTAAAAACCACACCAGAAAATATCGATAAGATGTTTTTTTGTAATTCTGGAACTGAAGCCGTCGAAGCCGCTATTAAGTTTGCACGCTACACCACTAAAAGAGACAAAATAGTTTTTTGTGAGCATGGCTATCACGGCCTCACAATGGGCGCATTATCTTTAAATGGAGAGGCTATTTTTCGGGAAGGTTTTGGCACGTTGTTACCGGGTTGTAGTGCCGTTCCTTTTAACGATATCGATACCCTGGAAAAAGCGTTAAGCAACAAGGATGTTGCAGCCTTCATCATCGAGCCAATTCAAGGTAAAGGTGTGAATCTGCCTGATGATAATTATTTACCTGAGGTTGAGCGGCTTTGTAAGAAGTATGGGACTTTATTTGTTGCAGATGAAGTCCAGACAGGCCTGGGGCGTACAGGTAAGTTTTGGGCGATTGATCATTGGAATGTAAAGCCTGATATGATTTGTATGGCAAAAGCCTTGTCGGGTGGTTTTGCCCCAGTGGGCGCTGTTGCAATAACCAATAAAATCATGGATACCGTTTTTAATAGAATGGATAGGGCAGTTGTACATGGCTCTACCTTTGGAAAAAACAATATGGCGATGGCGGCAGGTTTAGCGACCTTGCGCGTTATGGAAGATGAAAAACTGGTTGAAAACAGTAGGGTAGTCGGCACTGATATTATTAATAGTCTAAACGCATTGTCTGGACAGTATGAGTTTCTGAAAGAAGTGCGAGGCAAAGGCATGATGATCGCTATAGAGTTTCAATCTCCGAAAAGTCTTAAATTAAAGGCGGCATGGGCTATGCTTGAAGCGGCTAATAAAGGTTTATTCTGCCAAATGGTGACTATTCCTTTATTCAAGGAACATCACATCTTAACGCAGGTTGCAGGTCATGGTATGAACGTGGTCAAATTACTGCCTCCTTTGAATTTAACCCTCAAAGATCGTGATCATATTGTCACTGCCTTTGATAAGGCGATTGCTGATACGCACCAGATACCGGGTTCAATTTGGGATTTAGGTAAAAACCTGGCTAGCCATGCTTTAAAAAGCAAAAAAGGTAGTTGAGGTTATTTTAATGAGACAGTGGTTTCAATTAGCATCGTTAATATTGATATTGGCTCAAGTTGAGTTAGTGTCTGCGCATGCAGTCGTGACAGCTTATTCTTTAAAAAGTACACCTATTCGTGCGCGTCAAGCAGATAAGGTCGAGCTTACTTTTAACTCTAAAATAGAACTGGGATTATCGCAGGTTTACTTAGTGCGAAAAGGGGACAAATACGAATTACTAAAAGTCGAAAGCGGTCGAAAGCAAGGTGAAGTTATTGTCCATGTTCCGGCATTGGAGCCTGGCGAATATGCTATTAAATTTAAAGTTTTTGCCGCTGATGGTCATTTGACTGAAGACGTTATTCATTTTTCAGTCTCTTAAGCAGGGTTAATTAATGGCGGGTATAGCTGATTTTCTCGATTCTCTAGTCGGAGGATTTGATCTAATTTGTTATTCGTTAGTCATAGGTGGCTTATTTTGGGGACTGTTTGTGTTACGCCCTTGGCATGGTGAGACGGAATCCAGTACAGCTCTATTACAGAAAACAGTACAACTTATTTATAAAGGCGGTTTTTATTTAGCGGGTGCACAGTTATTTAAACTTGTGTTGAAGATCTGGCTAATGACAGCGATATTAGAACGCTGGCCTTTTCCTGAGTTTGCTGAGACGACACAATTTGTTGGTGGACTAACGCGCGCGCTATTAACCTTTTTATTGGCTGGGTATTGTTTTCAGTCCTTAAGAAAAAATGCCTGTGCAAAAAATTACTGGATAAGCGCCTTGTTAGTCGCATTTCCTATGATTACTTCGGGTGCCTGGCTAGTTCACGCAGCTGGGCGATTTGATCATCAAGCCGTATTGATGACCTTGACAGTGATTCATCAATTGGCCGCTGCTGCTTGGGTAGGTGGTGTTTTTCAGTTGCTTAATCTTTGGTCATTAAAAAAGAATAAACAAGTCTCTAGCCAATTATGGCATTTAATGTTGAGCCGATTCTCAGTGTTTGGAATAACGGCAGTGCTTGTTATTTTATTGTCGGGCTTACCAATGGCTCTGCAATATATAGACAGTTGGAACGGCCTTATTGGAACCGGTTATGGTAATTTACTGGTCGTTAAACTCATTTTGATGACTTTAGCACTTGGGTTTGCCGTATTGAACAAAAATGCGGTGATGGCCTATCAATCCAATGCAAATGATTACTCACTGATTAAACGCGTACCTTATTATATTGAAGCAGAATCTTTAGTTTTAATTACTCTGTTATTTACAGCGGCTAGTTTAGCTTCTCAGCCACCTGCGATTGATATTCCAACATTGACGGCTAGCTGGCAAGAGGTATTAAACACGTTTCACCCGCAAATTCCTCAAACCATCTCACCAACTCATTCGGCATTATTAGCCGGTGAGGCGGGTCGAGTTGCTATTATTGATCAAGTTCCGTCAGTAGCGGCAACTGAATGGTCAAACTACAATCATAATATCGCGGGTATTTTTCTGACTGCGATGAGTTTTTTGGCTATGTTGTCATACACCAGAAAGCTGCCTGTAATACCTGCCATTTTGAATAGATATTTAGTCATCACAAATTATTGGCCGTTGGGTTTTGTTTGTTTGGGAATTTTCTTGTTTTTCCGTAGTGATGCAGAATCCTGGCCATTAGGCCCTATCGGCTTTTGGGAAAGTACGTTTAATAATGGTGAAGTGCTGCAACATAGAATCGCAACTTTTCTCGTGTTTTTTCTGGGTATCTTTGAGTTAAGTGCAAGATTAACCCAAAATCCTGAGAGTAAATTACCTTATGTCTTTCCAGTGCTGGCGGCCTTTGGTGGTTTAATGCTACTCACACATTCCCATGTTGGCTTTCAGGCTAAAAGCGCGTTTCTTATCCAGGTAGGGCATACCACCATGGGTATTTTCTCTTTGATTTTGGCCTGTGGACGTTGGTTGGAATTAAAACTAGACAATCCAGGTAAAGAATTCGCCGGCTTTTTTTCAGTTGCCGCCTTATTTCAGATTGGCATCATCCTGATGTTTTATCGCGAGCCCCTTTATTAAAAATTATGAATACATTATTTGATTACTTACTGCTAAACAAAATAAATACACCTGCTGACGTCCGCAAGTTAAAAAAAGAGCAGTTAAAGCCTTTGGCAGAAGAACTTCGAAATTACTTAACACAGACAGTGAGTATTTCAGGAGGACATTTTTCTGCCGGTTTGGGAACTGTAGAGCTGACAGTT
>CAIMEB010000280.1 GCA_903839855.1 uncultured Methylococcaceae bacterium | reverse complement strand
CGATCCCACCATTCGTTAAACGACCTCTACCCCAACTTCTTCCACTTTATTAGAGTAGAATTTTACCCATTTAATTCATTCGGCTTTCATGGTCGGGGGCGAGTGGTTGTCAATCATGATGGGTTAGGCGCAAAGTTAGGACGCCGTAAGGCTCTAGCCGAGAAACAGCGTGCAGCGACCTTGCAAAAGGGGGTAAAAAATCCAGATATGGAGGATACATTACTTGAAAAAGCGCTTCAGGAAGAGAATTCGTGCGCTGAAATTCAAGAAACACTCATGGATTATCAGGAAAATCTGCTAGGAGTTGCTGATGACGTTCACCCTTTTTCAATAATTGATAATACGTGTACAGACGTTGAAAAAGTCATTTCTGGTTTGGAAATACGTGCGCAAGCCTTTGAAAAAATAGCACACGAACAAAAGATAGTCGATTCAAAGCAGATCATGAATAAGTTTCGCAATCAATTCAAAGGACTGGCAACCAATATCGAATTTTGGTGGTTGTGGGTCACCGAGATTTTAACTGATCTCGCCATTGATGATGTGACACAACACTGGCTTACTCACACATTATTGCCGGTAGTCTATTGGCATCACCAATTACATAAAACCAAGAATCCCAAGCAACGGGTAAAATACCAACAGGCTTGGCGGCGAGCAGTCAATACGTTACAGTCGGATACCTTGACGGCTACATTACCTGCAAGTGAATTAGAGCGCTGGTTAACTTGGGCCGAATGGATGACGCGACAATTTCATCGTAGCTCTTCAGCGGTAGAAGGGCGGAATGGTTTTCTATCGCAAATGCACCACAATGGTCGCGGCCTGACGGAAAAACGTCTTCGCGCTTTAACGGTCATTCATAACTACGGAATTAAGCGTCTGGATGGAACCACAGCGGCCATGCGTTTTTTTGATAGGGAGTTTCCTGACTTACTCTCATGGTTAGTTAATGAGATGGGGGAACTCCCTCTTCCTAGAAAGGCTAAAGATCGTGTTATTCATAACCCTCTGTTTTTAATAACTGTCCCGCTTTAAGTGGGTAGCCATTTTTTCGACTTGAACAAACACTTCATCCATATTGGTTTGGTAAATGACCCGATATTGCCTATTCAAGCGCGAAGATCTATAACCGTTCCATTCACCTTTTAACGCCTCGTCAGAAAAGCCTTTTATCAGAATCAGTCCCAGCGACCCAGATATACCAACAATGTCCTTCCATTTTTCATACTTTTTCTGTGCTTCGATTGGACACGATTTTAATTGTTTTTCAACTTGCTTATGTTCGTATATTTTCCACATACCATAAATAGTATGTTAATTTGAAGCGATGGTCAAATAATGTTATTGAGAATACGACTGCCCAACGTTACGGTAAGGGGCGCGCCGCTTACTTTAAATTTAAATTTGATTTTTTAAACCGCCAACGGACGGCGCGTCCCTTTGACTGACTTGTTGGGCACTTTCATATTAAACCCATCGTATTAATGTTACCTTGCTAAAATGATTTTCATAATAAAAGGAGCCAGGACCATTATTGTTATTACGTGGGTGTTCAGAGCAATATTTAGTTCCGTTAGAAATTAGATGGCAAAAACCTCTACCTTTACCCCATAGAAACCAGCTCACACCGTTGATATTTGTATCGATAAACTTTATGGCTTCTTCAGTAAAGTTTTTCCAATTTTTTGCATGGGCATTTGATTGTGAAGTATTGCCTTGTGGGCAAGTAAGAGCAGTATTTAAAAGTAATACTCCTTGTCGCTCCCAATTATTAAATATTTGATTTGGAGGCAATATAAGATTCATGAAAATTGGATCGTTCATAACAACATTAATAGATTGTATTGATTGATGATTTTGACGATTTTTATGCAATAGCTTTAATATATTTCTTAACGAGGCATTTGAATGTTGAGCTGTTCGTAATGCCATCCAATTTGTGATGTTTCCTACTTCAAATGCCCTACCTGTTGCAACTGTTGGCTGTGGATAAGGATCTTGCCCTAAAATGACCACCTTGCAATTATTCAAATCTGTCTGGAAGGCTCTAAAAATATTGTTCGGTTGAGGCTCAATAAGTTGATTTGCAATATTAAGTGAAATTTGCGCTAAGTCATTTAAAACGTTTTGGTTTGTAAATAAACTATCCCATGAAAGGTGACAATTTTGCTGTATTAAAAATGGAAATGTAGTCATTTATATCCAATTAACAGTAATTATGATCCATCGAGAATTATGCCCATCGTTAAGTATACCCCTAAAAAGGGGGCTTGAAATGCACCTATAACTCGATGTTCAAGTTTTTATAACTTGTTGATTTTAAATTAAACAGGAGTAATTTAAGTTTATTATAAATCAATGTGTTATGTTTTATTTTATTTGAAACAACATAAAATAACCTCAAAAACATGAATTTCATGATT
>CAIMEB010000279.1 GCA_903839855.1 uncultured Methylococcaceae bacterium | reverse complement strand
CGAGCGAGGATCGGGATTGGGTCACTATTGAATTAATTCCAAGGGTTGAGTATTTGTACACCGGTTGGCTTAAAATCTGCCACATTACGAGTAACAACGGTCATGTCATGAACGATTGCAGTGGCTGCGATTAAGGCGTCACGGTCTGAGCGCGGGTTTGGTACGTGCAGATTTCCACAACATACAGACCTTTACATTGGGATTGATTTTTCCCGTTTTCGCTTTTCTTAGTTCAGAATTATGCGACTCAATATACCAGAAGCGATGAATCTAGTTAAGATTTAAATCTACACCTTAACTAGTCTGTTTGCCTCTTGCACGTTCTTGACATTGTCGTAAATCGTAATCGCTAAGTTTAGAATACCAAGCCTTGCGAATTTCAATCGCCCAGCGCTCAATTTGGTTAACATCGGGTTCTGCTGGTAATGCACATACCGCATAGCACTCATCTAGTTTTTTTAGCTCTTCAGTCGCCTTAGCCATTAGCTCATCATAATCAAAATGACCCGCTTTAATCGACAGTAATTCATCACGGTCTGAGCGTCTAATCTGTGGCCGTCCAGTGTCTGCAATTTCTTTAGCCATACGTAACAGACGGAAGGTATGCATCATATTCTTTGCATCATAGCCGCCACCGTGTCCCAAGGTCACTTGGTAACGCTCTTGGTTACGAGACTGCTCCCAGGCACGATAGTCATGATAATCACGTAGACGGCGTGAATAGTCATCTTTGTTAAAGACTAACCATGCCCGAGGCTGCATCCCCTTGGGTATCGATGATAAACACACATCTTGCGATAGCTTCGAATCCCCCTGACTACCTTCAGAGCGAAACAAGCCTTTAAAACACGTTGCACCCTGCTCGTAATCATCGGCATAAAACAATGCATAGCCATCGCGCACATGGGGCAGTGCAGTCAATCCACACCGTTCGGCAAGCAAATCATGTTGGGAAAGCCATTGCTCAGTAGCAACGGTTCTATCCCCCTCAACGATATGGCAACACTCAATGGGTCGCGGCATAACATCCAACACCGGATTAAAGATCTTTTTATTTAACCCCTTAGCTCGCTTTACCTGGCTCATTGCGTAACCTGCAAAACTATCTCGACATAAGCGTGACAAGATACGCTCAGGTTTGATCTGTTCCATCAATGGATGCCTATAAATAACTGTTTCCTGAGGCGCAAACAACAGCTCAATGCTGGAGGGGTTGTTCTTGGCTAACAATTTGAGATATTTACCCAGCTCATAATAGGTATGATCATTCCTATCGCTGTTGACTTGCTCAATATAACTAAACCCAAAATACAGATCTTGAGGCAGGATAAACACACCACGCGTATCGGTATCAGACTCGGGCATACTTAATCCATAAGCTCGGCTTCCACTCACCGTATCAAGCAGGATAAGATTTTGCTCCTTCAGGTCTTTAATGCTCAGTGTCATAAATACCTTAGCGAATGAAAAGTTGCCCCTATAAACCAAGGCATTGTTGAAATAAGTGATCCAGACTAAATCCTCTTGTACTTAAATCGTCTAAAGAGATAGCTGATTCAATCACAGAGCCATTTATAATGTGCTCAGGAGAATAGATCACACGTAATAAATATTCATCATCGGCAACTATTCCAAATTTACTATGAGAGACTGTCTCATCTTCAAGCGTATATCGCATTATAAAAAATTTGAATGATTATTAAGCCGCTTTATTTGTTATTAATGCCAATATTTCTTCAGGTAGATTCTCGTCTATTGGGGTTTCGTCAGCTATAAATTCTTCACCCCTGAGGTTTTCCCATAGTAAGAATAACTGCCATCACCATAAATACCTAGGTCTAACCTAAAGTTTGGTAATATCCAAAGAAAATTTATTTCGCCATCAGATGCTAACGTAATAAAAGGCTCTTTAACAGTAGGAAATAATTTCCACATAAAGTTTTCTGCGTCAGATATTGACTGCTGAGTTGCTGACCTACCTTTATCATCATCCCATCCATCAGGATAAGAGCCTATCGCTCTTATTCTGGCAAGGATTTTTAAATCAAGTCTATCAATATCTAAACGTTGATTACTTTCAACAGATTCAGAAAACGACCTTTGAGTTTCAGGAATAAATGCTGGGGTCTCTGGTTTGGCTCCTGTCATTACAGAAGTAGTTAATACCTTTTGTTCAATTCCCGTCATTACCAGAGTTGCTAATCCTACCATCATGATCAAAGGTTTAGCATTTTTCAAAGTATCATTAATAGCGCTAACACAAGAAGGAGGTGGAGTATAGGATTGGGTGCTGATACAAGTAGTAATGGGCATTAATGACTCCTTACTTAGGTAAACTTAAATTAATCTGATTTGTTATTTTATCGGTCAATAATAGAGCTAATAATTGCTTATTTTTATCATGTAAGTTATTCATAAACGGTGTTAAGTCTTGATGCTTGTTGTCATCATGTTGCTCAACAATAGCAGAGATATTATGGTCTATGGTTATAGATCAACAATTGAGTGTGCTTTATTAATCGGTGAATAGGACAAGCAGTCTTTTATTGGAGTTGTAGGCGGTTGCAATTTAATCTCCTCACTTTAAGACATGTTTGTAGGCGCATTATAACTTATTTACCTCAACAACAATAAATAGAAGACCTTACAAATCATTTAGCGGTAAATCATAAACTGTACTTACCCACAAATAGTTATTGTGTGATTGTTACCAGTGTGTTACGACAAATAAGACTTAAAATATTCATTAAAACAGCACAAAATTTGACGTAAGTCATTGATTCGTAATTATCTTAACAAGCTGTATAAGTATTAGACAATCTAACTAAATTTAATGAAAATTAGGCAGTTAGAAAGTTACTCAACCGGTAATCCACAAAGTTATCCACAGCTTCTGGGGATAACTTTAGGTCAATTAAACATCAATGACTATAGTGGATCCCAAAATCAGGACAATAGATTAAGATATACCCTGTCGTGAAAAAAGGTCAGAAAATGAGTGAAAGCAAACGTAAGGTATTTACTGGGGCACAAAAAGCCAAGATTGCATTAACGGCGATTAAGGGTTTG
>CAIMEB010000278.1 GCA_903839855.1 uncultured Methylococcaceae bacterium | reverse complement strand
TCATTAAATTTAAAGGGTAGAAATCATGGAATTTTCCGCAGTATTAACACCAGATTCAGAAGGTGGTTACGTTGCCTTCAATCCTGAAACAGGCACAACTACTCAAGGCGAGACGGTTGAAGAGGCCTTGGCTAATTTGAGTGAAGCAACTGAACTCTATCTTGAAGAGTTTCCGTTGATTACTTATGCCCGCCCGCTTTTGACAACTTTTCAAGTACCCAGACATGCCTAAGCTCCCCGTCGTTTCGAGTGCAGAAGTAATTCGGGCTTTAGAGCTGCTGGGGTTTTCGGTGGTTCGGCAACGCGGTAGCCACATTGTTCTACGAATGGGTTCTTCAGGCTGTGTTGTTCCTAACCATAAAGAGTTGAAAGCTGGAACTCTAACTGGAATACTCAAACAAGCCGGTGTGTCGTTAGATGATTTCATATCAGCATTACGCGCCTAACCATCCGTTCCAGCCAAGCCAGGTAGGTCGTGCACATGCTTTTCGTGCCCGACATTTTCGCGTTAGAACGCACGAATGGCATTGAAGAAATCTATCGATATTCTGATTTTGACCGTTGAATGTTGGGCAACGAAAAGATGTTGCCCAACCTGACTTTTACGTTAGCCATAATGAAATGAAGAATAACTGGGGTCAGAGTAAACTTAAATGCCTAACTCAACGTTCCAGCGGAGCTTCGCTACGCTGAACTTTGCGTTAGGCATATGTACCATAGGAAAACACATGAGTCTTTTAGGCTTTTTCGGTGAAAAAGAAAATATTAAAGGAACAATAGGATATTTTAATTTATCTGATTGGTGGCTATCTGAATTCACTGAATAACTGGGGTCAGAGTAAAGTTAAATGCTTAACTCAATGAAAATTGGGGTCAGAGTTATTTAAATGCTTCAATTGTTGTTTTTAATGGGAGGCTGTTTGGCTTTGGCTTATATTTCCTGGCCTAACAAGTCGGTCAAAGGGACTGCGTTGTCAACAATTTTATGTTGTCATTTGGAGAGTTCTACTGCGTAGCAAGGTAAATATCCTCTGCAATATCGCAGAATGTCGTACAATATCTCATGCTTACTATTATCGATTATCGATTATCGATTATCGAATCTCCTTTGTTTACAAAATTATGGACTGACTATTGGTCAGAAGAAGAACGCGCAGAATTTTGTACCTATCTTGCCAGTAAACCCAATGCTGGCGATTTAATTCCCGCTTCTGGTGGCTGTCGCAAAATTCGGTGGTCTGCTGGCAGTTTTGGTAAGCGTGGCGGAGTTCGGGTTATCTATTCTACCCACTTGACAAATGGAGCTATCGTTTTGTTGGTTATCTATGGCAAAAATGCCACTGAAAATATACCCGCTCATATTTTGAAAAAAATTGCTGAGGAATTTAATTATGTCTCTAAGTAAAAATGAAGTTTTAAAACGTGATGCTAGCCGTAATATAGGCGAAGAGTTACTACAAGCTATTCGTGATGTCAAAGCTGGAAATATTGGAGACCAATATGAAGTAGAACAAAATGAAATTGATACTACCGTCAATTTAATAAAAACAGACAAGAAAGACTTTGTACATTCAAGTCTAACTCAACGTTCCAGCCAAGCCCGGTAGGTCGGGGGACATGCTTTTAGTGCCAGACATTTTCGCGTTAAAACGCACGAATGGCCTTGAAGAAATCTCTCGATATTTTGATTTTTATCGTTGAATGTTGGGCAACGAAAAGATGTTGCCCATATGACTGATCTTTGCGTTGGGTGTGTTCCTAGTTAAGCATTAAGATAAATCGTGTTAAACTCGCCGCATGAAAATTAAAGATCTTATCGCAACAATTGAGTTGGATGGTTGGCAGCAAGTCCGGCAAAAAGGGAGTCATCGCCAATTTCACCATCCCATCCCATCAAATCCGGTACGGTTATTGTTGCTGGAAAACCCAGCGTAGAGGTTCCGCCGGGAACACTTATCAACGTTCTGAAACAAGCAGGACTTAAGTAGTAGAGGTTTATATGCGTTATATGGTTGTTATTGAGGAAGGCCCAACAAGCTTTGGTGCCTATGTCCCTGATCTCCCCGGTTGCATAGCTGTAGGCGAATCATCGCAAGAGGTTCTGCAACTTATTCAAGAAGCTATCGAGTTCCACATTGAAGGACTTAAAGAAGAAGGCCAATATATTCCGCTACCACATTTTGCAAGTTCCTTTGTTGAAGTCCAAGCATAACGAATAACTGGAGCAATAACTGGGGTCAGAGTAAAGTTAAATGCTTAACTCAACGCTCCAGCGGATCTTTGCGTTACCGGAATAACTGGGGTGTATGCGTATAACGCTACCATGTAGATTTGTCGGGTGTATTCTGTTTAATGTTTGTAATCCATTCTGGACTTAATGGCAATAACTCATCAATACGACTATTAGGCCAAGTGGGAAGTATTTCTAAGGTATCTTTCAACCATTCGGTTGGGTTTAAACCATTCAGTTTGGCAGTGCCGAGCAGTGTTTGTATAGCGGCCGCTCGTTTGCCTGCACGTTCAGAGCCTACAAAGAGCCAGTTCTTCTTACCTAAGGCGATAGGTCTGATACAGTTTTCTACGGGGTTGCGCTAAACACGCTAATTCAATACAGTCTTCTCCAGTAAAGAGTGCTTTATAGCCGGCATAATCATCAACCATCAAGTCGATATGCAGATGAAGTTCGCTACGGGCTGATTCATCTGAAGAAAAGGTCATGTTTTTGACCTGCCAAGGGGATTGTAGGCCTAAAGCCAAGCTAAATAATATTTCACTGTTCATGGCTATATTATTGCTTTACCCACTACGATTCACATAGAGCCAGTATTTGCTGAATATCCATTAAATTCCTTGATTAGCCTGACATAACGCTGGGCAAGTTGATCATGCTTTTTGTCGACTCTTGGATAAAAAATTACAACAGTCTTAACCTGACTGAGTCTATTGACGCCAAAAAACCTGTAACTATAACAGGATTAAGATTTATCGGTCGGATCATGGGCGTGGTCTTTCTGACGGCTTTTTTTATCACAAGGCCATCATACCCGTAATACCCTCGCCCAAACGCTTATGCCTTACCATCACAATGGATCACATCAACGCTATAAAAACAGAGCCTATGTTTTCACCAGCATTGATGATAAAATTAACTATAACCCAGCTCAATTTAATGCCCTAAAACAGTACCAATCAGGTTACTTACAACAGTAAGTTGTTTAATATTACGGAGTAAAGCCATGACCACAATTACCCTGGATGACGCCTTAATCGCAGCCACTGCAATCGTTCATGACATGACCGTTGTTACTCGTAATGTGGCAGATTTTAAGCCAACCGGTGTACAAATACTCAACCCTTGGAATTAATTCAATAGTGACCCAATCCCGATCCTCGCTCG
>CAIMEB010000277.1 GCA_903839855.1 uncultured Methylococcaceae bacterium | reverse complement strand
AGCTAATGGCATGGATATAAACCTTCATTGTACAATGAACTGAAGGTTTATGTTCATTTGTACATCGAAAGAAACCCGTTTTCAGGACTTTATAAAGCCAGGAATTGCATAAAGTGTAAACCGGTAAATGAAGGATGCCGATTTTATCGATTGATTCTATCAGACTACCGTGTATCCACTTTAAGTTCTGATTTTTTTTCTGGAATTTAAAGTGGATGTGTTGTTTTCATCCCGTTAGTATAATTTTGCCAGACGGTGTAGCGCTTCGCTACCATGATTAAATATAGGCCAGCCATCGCCGGTCAATACTGCTTTGATATTGGGCAGTTCTGCAATACGTTTGACGGATTTAACGGCTTTATGAAGATCAGTTAGTTTTTCTTCCGGTAATAAGCACAACTCGCCCGCTAAATGACTACGAATCAAATCGCCGGTAATGAGTGTGGTGTGTTCCAAAAGTAACGCTAATTCACCGTGTGTTTTAGAACCTTCTAGCTGAAATGCAATCAATCCCGGGCAGACTTCTTCGTTATCGACTAACCAGTGGTCGCAGCTAATAGGGAAGGTATCTTCTTCACCCGCTGGGCCGTACAGTTGCGCACCTGTGGTCAGTGCGAGGTGTTCGGCATCGCGACAATGGTCACTGTTTGTTACGATGATAATATGAACACCGCCCAAGCGTTGCAAGTGACTGTGATCATATTCCGACATGGGTAATGGATCAATTAATATATTTCCTTCTTCACGTACCCACAGTACACTGTGAAAATCTAGATTGCGTTCCTTGTTAAACTCTGACCAGCCGAATAGGTCTTTTCTGTGTAATTGTTTCATTTGCAATACCTCCGATTTATATAAACGTTTTTAATATGATGTTAGGGTTTTTGCTTCCGGCTCTCAATGTTATCAAGAAAAACGTCACGTGTTTCGTCATCAACTTGACTCCAAACGGTGATTTCGTGGATAGTTCGGAAGCAGCCGATACAAATATTATCCATGTTTAGTAAACACTGACCAATACAGGGTGACGATACAATCGTCGAGTTAATGTTCATGATTTATCCTGTTGTTTTAGGCCTTGCCCAGTAAAGTATCCAGTTTTTTTTGTTGGTCTAGCGCATATAAATCATCGAAACCACCGACATGGAAGTCACCAATATAAATTTGCGGCACTGTCCGGCGTTTCGTTTTTTGCATCATTTCCTCTCTTAGACTCGGTTCGGCATCCACATTAATTTCCTTGTAGGTGAGGCCTTTCTTGTCAAGCAGACGTTTTGCCATAGTGCAATAGGGACAAATTTTAGTTGTGTAGATCAGTATCTCAGGCATGTTTTAGTTATGTTTGGTACTATATAAGTTTGTGTAGTCTAAAGGTTCACAGTTGAAGGTTCAAGGTTCAAAATCAACCTTTGTTTCCAATAAGCTGAATCGTGTTACCTTATTTGCTGTATTATAAAGAGATTAAACTATGAGTGATTTACCTGTTAATTTAAAATATGCATCCTCCCATGAGTGGGTTTTGGTCGAAGAAGACAATCTTGTTCGCGTTGGTATCACTGATTTTGCACAGTCAGAATTGGGTGACCTTGTTTTTGTACAAATGCCAGCGTTAGGGCGACAAGTGACAGCGAATGAACAATGTGCTGTCGTGGAATCCGTTAAAACAGCCTCAGACTTATACAGCCCTGTTTCAGGTGAGATTGTTGCCACGAATCTGGTGTTATCAAATGAACCTGAGCAAATAAATGATAATCCTTATGGTACCTGGATATTTTGTGTCAAATCAGATGATTTATCCACGTTAGAACAGTTAATGGATGCAGAGGCTTATCAAGCTTTTATAGAATAAGATAGCGTAACATAATAACTTGTAGCCATTTTTTCATTTATTTTAAGTACAATTTGCTTCATTTTTTTAAAAGGTAATCAATACAGTAATGGCAAATCAAAATGCGAAAGGATTTAAGCGACTAATTAATGCATGTATCTTTTCTGTTGCTGGATTTAAAGCAACGTGGACACATGAAGAGGCTTTTAGGCAAGAAGTTATCCTGTTTATAGTGACGACCCCCATAGCCATCTGGTTGGGACAGTCTACCATTGAAAAATTATTGCTAATTGGTAGTATTGTATTGGTTATGTTAGTTGAACTATTAAATTCAGCAGTAGAGGCCGTGGTTGATCGGGTAGGTTTTGAACATCATGAGTTATCCGGTAGAGCGAAAGATATTGGCTCTGCTGCAGTCATGATGTCGTTGGCTTGGGCGGCAACGACCTGGGCATTAATTTTAATTTAAGGAAAAATCAATGAGCGCATTAATCTGCGGGTCTATGGCTTACGACACTATCATGGTGTTTCATGACAAATTTAAAAATCACATCTTGCCAGAAAAGGTACATATCTTAAATGTATCGTTTTTAGTCCCTGTCATGAGACGTGAATTTGGTGGTTGTGCAGGGAATATTGCCTATAACCTCAATTTATTGGGTGAAGAAGCATTGACAATGGCTACGGTTGGGCATGACTTTGAGCCTTATAGCCGATGGATGAATCAAAATGGTTTATCGGGTGAATTTATTCAGGCGCTGGATAATCAATATACCGGCCAAGCCTACATCACTACCGATGAGGAAGGTAACCAGATTACTGCGTTTCATCCCGGCGCGATGAGTTTTTCACATTTAAACGCCATACCGACAGATCGTGATATCAGTATCGGTATCGTGTCCCCTGATGGTAAAGAAGGTATGATTCTTCATGCAGAGCAGTTTGTTGAGTTAGGCATTCCCTTTATATTTGATCCAGGTCAAGGTATGCCTATGTTCAATGGTGCTGAGTTGCTTGCCTTTGTTGATCAAGCGACTTGGGTCACCTTAAATGATTACGAGTCTGAGTTAATGCAAGAGCGTACTGGCTTGTCTTTAGAAGAAATTGCGGACAGGGTAGAGGCTTTAGTCATTACTTTAGGTGCTAAGGGTTCCAAAATATACACAGCAGGTCAATGTATTACCATACCTTCAGCCAAACCTAAAGCGGTGCTTGATCCAACAGGTTGTGGCGATGCTTATCGTGCTGGCTTACTATTTGGATTGATGAATGAGTTGGATTGGGAAATCACCGGCAGAATTGCTTCGTTAATGGGCGCTATCAAGATAGAGCATCATGGTACTCAGAATCATTCGATTCATCTCCCCGATTTTAAACACCGTTTTCATGAAAACTTTGGTTTTTCGTTTTAAACCTAAACCTACTTTATGCTAAAAAATACGCAACAACTGTTAGATATTATGTCCCGTTTACGTCGGCCAGAAGATGGTTGTGCCTGGGATATTAAGCAAGACTTTACTACTTTGATTCCTTATCTCATTGAGGAAGCTTATGAGGTTGTTGACGCGATTGAACGTAATGATCTGGATGATTTAAGGGCTGAGCTGGGCGATCTTTTATTACAAGTGGTTTTTCATTCTCAAATTGCTCAAGAACGGGGGCTTTTTAGTTTTGAAGATGTCTCGGCTGGCATCGGTGATAAGTTGATACGCAGACATCCTCATGTTTTTGCTGATGCGGTTTTTAATTCAGATGCCGAGCGTCATCAGGCTTGGGAGCTGGCTAAGGCGCAGGAACGTGAAGAGAAGCAAAAAACGTCAGAGAAGTCTAGTGTGTTAGCCGGTGTTGCGACCAGCCTTCCTGCTTTGATGGCATGTGAAAAAATACAGGATCGTGCTGCACAGCATGGTTTTGATTGGCCTGACGTTCCCCCGGTCTTTGAAAAGGTGCTGGAAGAACTAGAAGAAGTCAAGGAGGCGTGGGAATCGGGTGATCAAGCACATATTCAGGAAGAAATAGGTGATTTGTTGTTGGTTGCCGTTAATCTGGCTCGGCATTTGAAGGTTAATCCTGAAATTGCACTTAAGGAAAGTACTAAAAAGTTTTCCAGGCGTTTTCAGTATATTGAAGCGCAGGTCGAGGCATCGGGACGAAACTTAGTTGATTGTGAGTTAGCGGAGTTAGACGCTTTTTGGAATGAAGCAAAAGTAGTTTTGAAAAACAAATCCAAGACTGATGAAGTTAACTAAATGTTGTAAATATAGCTGTAAATAAAGTTGTAAACATAACTAGCTTGTGAGTGCTTGGTAATAATGAGTAATGAATATAATGCGGCCGCGATAGAAGTATTAAGCGGATTGGAGCCGGTTCGTAAAAGACCCGGTATGTATACGGATACCACCCGACCTAATCACTTGGTACAAGAAGTGGTTGATAATAGTGTCGATGAGGCCATGGCGGGTCATGCCAAAACGATCAATGTTATTCTATACAAAGAGGGTTCGGTTTTGGTGAGTGATGATGGTCGCGGCATGCCGGTGGATATTCATCCAGAGCAGGGCATTTCTGGCGTTGAGGTTATTCTTACTCAGTTACATGCGGGTGGTAAGTTTTCTAATAAAAACTACCAGTTTTCGGGTGGATTGCATGGCGTAGGCGTCTCTGTTGTTAATGCCTTATCAGCGAAATTAAATATTGAAGTCAAACGAAACGGTAAAGTGTATGCCATGACGTTTGCTGATGGTGAAAAGCAAACCGAGTTAGTTGAAACAGGGACAGTCGGGCGTAATAATACTGGAACCACCGTTACGTTTTGGCCCAACGAAAAGTATTTTGATTCCAGTAAAATATCGGTTAGCAAATTAATGCACGTGCTTCGGGCTAAAGCGGTGCTATGTCCTGGTTTAAAGATTACTTTAAAGGACGAACAAAGTAGTGAAGAGTTTGTATGGTGTTATCAGAACGGTCTTAAAGAGTATTTGCTGGATAGGGTAGGGGATATTGAGTTTTTTCCTGAGCAACCTTTTATGGGGGATATTGCAGAAAAACATGAAGCGGTTGAGTGGGGAATTGTTTGGGCACTTGAAAATCCATCTGAAGTGCTGAATGAGAGTTATGTCAATCTAGTGCCTACCGCTCAAGGTGGAACACACGTTAACGGTTTGCGTGCAGGCTTGACAGAAGCCATGAGGGAGTTTTGTGATATTAGAGGGATTTTGCCGCGTGGGGTTAAGGTGGCTCCTGAAGATGTCTGGGAAAATTGTCATTTTGTCCTTTCAGTTAAGTTAGAAGATCCTCAGTTTTCTGGTCAAACGAAAGAGCGTTTAAGTTCAAGAGAGTGTGTAGCCTTTGTATCTGGAGTTGCTAAAGATAGTTTTAGTCTTTGGTTGAATCAGAATCCGGCAGAAGGCAAGAAAATAGCTGAGATCATCATTTCTAGCGCACAGAAAAGATTACGCTCTAATAAAAAGATTATCCGTAAACGGATTACCACCGGGCCGGCTTTACCGGGAAAATTGGCGGATTGCTCAGCGCAAGATATTGCTCGGACTGAATTGTTTTTAGTTGAAGGTGATTCTGCAGGGGGATCAGCCAAGCAGGCTCGTGAACGTGATTTTCAGGCGATTATGCCTTTGCGAGGTAAGATTCTTAACACGTGGGAAGTAGAGTCTAGTCAGGTAATGGCCTCACAAGAGGTTCATGATATTGCCGTTGCCTTGGGAATAGAACCCGGTTCCAGTGATTTACAGGGACTGCGCTATGGAAAAGTGTGCATACTTGCCGATGCGGATTCTGATGGTAATCATATTGCTACCTTAATTTGTGCCTTATTTTATCAACACTTTACCGCCTTAGTCAGAGAGGGGCATGTGTTTGTCGCTATGCCGCCTTTATACAGGATTGATGTGGGTAAACGGGTGTTTTATGCTTTAGATGAGGCTGAGCGCTTGGGCGTTCTGGATAGAATTAAAGCAGAGAAATTAAAAGGCCCAGTGAATGTTCAGCGTTTTAAAGGTCTGGGTGAAATGAATCCAGGTCAACTTCGGGAAACAACAATGAATCCTGATACCCGTCGTTTAGTTCAACTAACCATTGAAGAGAATGATGATACTTCTGGACAACTGGATTTGCTACTAGCTAAAAAGCGCTCTCCCGATAGAAAAATATGGTTAGAGACTAAAGGTAACTTAGCAGATATTGTCTGATTAGTCAGGCCAGGATGCACTTCTACCGCTGTTTTTGTAGCGGCGAGCGATGACAGCCTCACTAAGGGTTTTCAATAGATTGATGGTATCTTCCCAGCCCAGGCAGGCATCAGTAATACTCTGACCGTAAACGAGCTTAGTCGGATCATCCTTGCCAGCCGTGAATTTCTGTCCCCCTGCTTTCAGGTGGCTTTCTACCATCACGCCAAAGATGCATTGCGAACCATTAGCCAGTTGCGCTGCAACATTACTGACGACATTGATTTGATTCTCGTGTTGTTTATTGCTGTTAGCATGTGAGCAGTCGATCATCAAATGAGAATTAAGCTTCGCTGCTTCCAGCTCTTGGCTAATACGTTCTACACTAGCAGCATCGTAGTTTGGTTGTTTACCGCCGCGTAAGATAACATGACAATATTGATTGCCAGTGGTATGAACAATAGCAACATGACCATTTTTGTGTACACCCAGGAAGTGATGCGGATTTGCTGCAGACTGAATAGCATCAGCAGCGATTCGAATATTACCGTCGGTGCTGTTCTTGAATCCTATTGGCGCAGAGACTCCTGATGCCAGTTCTCGATGTATTTGGCTTTCGGTAGTGCGTGCGCCGATTGCACCCCAACTGATTAGATCACCAATATATTGTGGTGAGATGGTGTCCAGTAATTCGGCAGCAGCGGGCACGCCCAATTGATTAATTTCGGTGAGCAAGCGCCGGGCAATACGCAAGCCATCGTTGATACGGAAGCTTTCGTCTAGTCCCGGGTCGTTGATCAGACCTTTCCATCCCAGTGTTGTCCTTGGCTTCTCAAAATAAACCCGCATCACAATTTCCAATGAGTCTGCGTAAATGTCTCGTTGCTGTTGTAGTTTTTGTGCGTATTCTATCGCGGCTTGTGGATCGTGTATTGAACAAGGTCCGATGACAACGAGTAGTCTATGATCCTGGCCTGTCAGAATGTTTTTGATGTTTTGACGTGTGCTGGAGACTAAATTTTCTATAGGTGTACCGTGAATCGGAAACTCACGTAATAATAGTTCAGGGGGTGGCAACGGATGAATTGAAAAAATAGATTCATCATCCGTCAGGCCGGTTTTGTCGAGTGTCGTCATACGCATAATGGGGGCGTTGGTATAAAAGAATTTTAATACTGAAGCTTCGTTATCCAGGGGTCTTTAGAATAAGGATCAATATGGAATGCGAGTGCTTCAGATTTATGCAAAAGCCCTTCTTCACCAGAGGCATTAGGGTTCAGTTGTCTTTTCTCAATGAAATCAACCATCCGATGTGCGTTATAGATCAATAGGACACGATTGGTATTTCTGTGTTGGTAAATCTGGTAAGCTACATTACTTTCATCAAACGTTTTATTTTTGTTAATTAATACCTGAAGCTTTTCATCGTCATCACCCACTAAATTTCTCAAGAGGGAGTCCTCGCGTTCTTTGATAGCAATGGTTAGGGTTTCTAGTAAGGTACCAGAGAGTTGGCTTTTTTGCAGTTCTTTCATTTCCTGGTCTGAAAAGTAAAAGCTTTCCGCCACTAAGTAATGAGTGCCTTTTTCGCCATCATTGGCAAACAAAGAAATCTTATCCAGCGCATCATGTTCCAGTGCGTTTAAAAAGGAACGGGGCGCCCGAATATGCTTATCGACAGTGACCACCCAAGGCAATGCACGACCGCTCTTCTCAAATCGTTTTTTGACGCTGGTAATGACATTGGAACGAACCAGCTCGGTTTCACGCCCTTCTGGCTTGGTAATAAAAGCATCGACGCCAGTGATTTGAGTGTAGAAGCCATCATCTTTAAATTGCTTGACTATATTGGAGTAGCGAGGTTGATAAGGAATACCGGTACCATCATAGAGAATGTTGATACGCTTTAATCGGGCGTGTTCTGCAACAGCGTCGCGCAAACGGTTTGCAAACGGCTCGACATAGACATAATCGTCACTGTGGTGGCTTGCCGCCGTGAGTACTTGATAAAGATCACTTTGTTTACGAAATTCATCCAATGAGGCGACGACAAAGTTATCACCGCAATAGGCATGAGCTATTTGTTCGACGGCTGTTTTTCCTGAGCCGGCACCACCCATGGACATAAATAAATGGGGGTCAGGTACCGGTATTTTACCTTCAAATACGCAGTCTCTCGCTTTATCTAATTTCTTGGTAATTTTACTGAGTCGTTCGTAAGCAATTTCAACCGCACGTTGTAATCGACTGTCACTTTCAGCGGCTGATAGCATACGGTCTTTTAGTCTTTCATTGTAGACCAGGTCAAAGATCAATGCTTTTTCGCCTTCACACTGCTTGAGGAGTTGCACGACTTCAGTATGGGCAGGTGAGCGCAAGCCGGTTAACATATTAATATCAAGGCAGAAGAGCGGGGCGGCACCGTCTTCTTCAATGCTGATACCGTCAATTTCATAACGTCCTGTTTGGCGTAAAGACTCTGTTTTGGGTAAATAGCCAATCATGTTTTCAGACGCACACAGGGGGTAATCTGCCAAATGTTTTCCTGCGACAAATAGCTCTTGGGAAATTCTGTTCAAGGGTACTAATCCGCCATTGACGGAGACTAAGCACAGTATGCCGGTTTCTGTGGTGTGGGACAGGAATGGAATACCGTGTATAAACAATTTGTTTTCTGGCCATTTTCCATAAGCGTTAGGCTTATTTTGCAGGCTTTTACAACGGGTTGGGTCAAGAGCATGTTCAAAAGCAAGGGTGATTTCGCGTAAAGAACTATCAGGATTGTGTAGCACGGCGGCATCGCAGGATTCAATACGTCTAAAGTCGATTCCCTGCTCATAAACGCTTTTTATAGCGGGTAATTTACCCAGCATGGTAATAAAGAAATCCAGCGTTAAGCGGTTTCCATACGAGAAGGGTCTTACGCAACGCATTTTATAATAAAAGCTGGCGAGTCTCTCGGCAATATTTTCTGTTTTGATAACAAATCCATTGTTATCAAAAATGGCTGTATCATTATTGACATCACCATCCAGAACCAGACTTTCGATGGTTTCGCGAAACTGTTTTCTTTTATCAGGATCTGTCATGGTACCCGGTCGATGGCAAACTGTCGGTTGCTCTTTCCAGTCTTGAAACATTTCCCGGTGAATCCGAGAAAAAAGCTCGGTTAGGTAAGTGACCCGTTTAGTTTGGTCATGAGAGACAGTGCCTTCTGCTTCTTGCTGTAGTGTCGATAAGAGCTTCGTACCTTGAGAAATAGCCAGTGCAGTACGCAATTTCTTCAGTTGTTTGTAGCCGATTACTTTAGGGATAGTGTCTTTGCTCATGAATTTAATCTGTTGGATGTATTTAACTATTGGAACCTATTGTAATTAAAGCTTCTCTTTTATAACAATCTTACTTAAGGCTGGCAATACTACAAAGGTACAGGTCATAATCCAGAATATGCCGATGGTGATAATTAACCCCATACTGGCAATACCCTGATGTGACGAGAACGCTAAACCACCAAAACTGGAAGCCGTCGTTAACGCACCATAAAACATAGCTCTAGCGGTACTGGATTGATAGATGTTTTGTTTCTCTGATAAAGAATGATGTAACTTTTCAACCATGTGGATGCCATTATCAACGCCTAAACCCAATAACAACGGCAAGGCAATAATATTGGCATAATTAATCGGCGTACCGGTTAATACAGTACTCGCCATGGTAAATAATCCAGCTAGAATTAATGGGGTCATCACTAATAAAGTGTCTGTCAAATTACGACGAATACCGTATAACAATAAAGCAATAATCACCAACGCAATAGTAATCGCCTTTTGAAAAGAGCGAATCACCTCTTTCATAGACTCCCAATAAATAATCGGCAAATCGGTTGTTTCAGGTGCAATCGATTGCACATCTGAAATAAATTGCTGCAAGTTATCCAGATCATTAAGATCTTTTTTAGGGAATATCTGAATACGATAACTACCGTCTTTACTCAACCAACGATCTCTAAAATCAGCGGGTAAATCCGCTAAGGTGACCTCTTGCGCATTTAATCCAGTCAGTAGTTCATTCATAGCACTGGGCAAAGTACCCAGCAACGTCGTTTGAATTTTCTCAATAAACATTCGACGACTGGGTTGTTGCCGGGTATCCAGCTCAATTAATATATCTTCTAGCTCTGCTTTGAAGGCTTTAAGCGCGGCTATTTCATGCGCATCTTTCTTACCTGGCAGAATCGTATTAATGGTTTTTAATAAACGATTAATTCCGGGAATAGGATCATTGTCCACCTTTAAAGCAGGAAAATAACCGGCTTGCGAACCTAGCAACAAACCCATTTCTTCAATAGTCGATAATTTTTCTTGTTGATCGGATGGATTAAAGTCAAACAAACTGATTGTTTTATCCACCGTTGCTAACGTAGACAGCTTTTGCTGCATCGCTTTCGCCTTGTCCTCACCATTGACCAAGACTGTTAAAGTCATCGGTGTAGTATCGGGATCTTTATTTAAATTTTTAAAAGCAATAACCGATTCAGTATTAGGATCACGTAAGTTAATCGGATTAAAATCAACTTTAACTTTAAAAATAAGTACGATAGAAACAACCGAAATCAGAACCGTCAATAGTGTAATTGGCTTGGCATAATGCAATGTATAAGTTGCCATCTTTTCTGCTAGCGTTGCTAACAAAGGATGTGCAGTCGGTGGTTTTAACTTTTCTGCCGGAGTCGGTATAAACCGGATTAAAGCAGGTAATACAATTAAGGTCACTAACAGACAAATAAACAAACTGGTACCCGCTAACAAACCCAATTCAGAAACACCCTTATAATCAGTGGGTACGAAGGCATACAGACCAATAGCCGTAGTACTCGCACAGAGTATCAAAGAGGGACTGGTAGAAATTAAGGTACTCCTTAGCGCCCGGTTTTTTTCTACATGATGCAATAAGTTATCTTGATATCGTAGACAAAAATGAATCGCGTATTCAACACCTAAACCAATATTGGAGACGGCAAATGCAACCGATATCAGATTAAGTTCTTTCACTGAAAACGCAGCAAAGGCACCGCAGAAAACCATGCCTAAAGCAAGTGAAATTAACGTAGCGATAGTCAACAAAACGGATCGATACGCCAAGAGCAAAATAAATAAAACGACGACAATTGAAAAGATACTGGCGTTAAAGGTACCCGTACTCATACCCACCAATTCATCATCTTCCAGACCCACTTCACCCGTCATCCATACTTTTACAGAAGGCACATCCGGTTGCTGAATTTGAGCAATGGCATTACGAACAGCATTAATAGCATTTTCAGCGGGACGAATCTGAGTGTAATCAAACTTGGGCGATACCGTAATAAAACCTTTATTGCCCGAGTGACTACTTAATTTGTTGTCCGCTATTAAGGATTCCCAGGACAGTAGATTATTTTCACCACTGATGCTTTTATGTAAGGCAAAAGACACTTTATCAATCAGTGCCGGTAAATCTATCGGTACCGCTTGATCTTTATTAGCTGTATTTAAAGCATCATCAAAAATTGAAAAGAAGCCGGTCAAATTAGGCTCTTGAGAGATCCTGCCTATAAATGACTGAGCTTGAGACAAGTTCGTCGATAGTGCTTGCAGGTCTTTGCTTTCAAGATACAACAAACCATTCTTATGAAAAAACTCACTTTCATTAGGTTGGTAAACAGTCTCAAAGTTTGTTTTATCAGCACTTAATAACCGCCCTAAGCGTTTTGTTGCTGCCTTGGTAAGTTCGGGGGTATCCGATTCGACCACGACTAAAAGAGTATGCATATCTTGCGAGAAAGCCTTTTCAAAATGACGCAGATTTCTTTGGAAAGGCGCATTAGGCGCAACCATATCGGTTGTGTCAGTATCAATGCTTAAATGACTCACAGTATATTGAAAAGCGAGAAAAGTGAATAAACCAACGAGTAACAATACTCGTATAGGATTACCCAAGGTCCAGTCTCCCCAGTAAGAAAAAAGGCGATGACTCAATGTTTTAAACGACATAATCTTGATCCAATTATTCAATGACAACCCTATCCAACCCGTTAAGCGCATCACTTCGTGATTCTAACAATTGATTATTCTGTTGCTGAATGAACAACGCCGGAATATGTGCATGATTAGCGGCTTGAATTCCCGCAGATTGACCCAAGCAAAGCAAGCCAGTATCCCAGGCATCCGCTACGGTCGGATCGTCATGAATGACCGTCACAGAAACCAGGTTATGAGTGATAGGGCGCCCAGTGCGGGCATCGAGAATATGGCTATAACGTTGTCCCTGATAATCAAAGTAATGATTATAGGTTCCAGACGTCATCACCGCCATCACTCCATCTTTAGGCATTGTGATTCTTTTTTGTATATGCTGCTCACCGGGTAAGGGTCTTTCTAAAGCAATACGCCAAGGCTGTGCATCAGGCTTTTGTCCTCGGGTTTGTAGTTCACCGCCTATTTCAACCAGATAATCCGTAATATCGTGTTGTTCTAACACTCGACTTATCTTAGCAACGCTATACCCTTGAGCAATGGATGACAAATCGACCTTTAAATCGGCTTGTCCTTTACGTAGATGTGTATCATCAACTACCTCAAGCTTATCCATACCTACCTGAGTTAAGGCCTTATCAATAGCCGCCTGCTGAGGAATAGCCGGGGCTTCTCCTTTAAATCCCCATAATTTGAATAAGGGCTCAGTCGTTAAATCATAGCAACCTTGGGTCGCTTGATAAACGGTTTTTGCTATACGCACTAAACTTACTATTTCATTACCTACGTCCTGGCTCTCTGTATTTTCAGTGCTATTAAATACCTCAATAACAGAATCAGGTCGATAGTTAGAAAGTGTTTTATCGATGGCATCCAGTTCATGGGCTACACTTTCTTCGATGCTTTTTGGATCTACTGATTTTTTAGACCAATAACTGATATGATAAGTCGTTCCTTGAGCAGGGCCTTCAAACTTCTGAATAGTGGGTTCCGAACATCCCGTGAGTAAAAAAAGAAATACACTGATTCCAAGGTAATTGAAAAAACAAATACCTTGTGCATTGCAAATTCTTAAATGATCGCGGCACAACGTTTCTATCGTTATATATTGCATAATCTACTTTTTAAAAACTTAAAAATGAGCCTATTATAAGTGCAAATACACATTGATTTATTTAAAAAATTCAGGTGTTAAATTATTATTTAAATATGTACAAACTACTTTATGAATAATCTTGTTCTGATCATAGTCGCTATAGTGTTAGTTGCTCTCAATGGCTTCTTTGTCGCAGCGGAGTTTGGTCTCGTTAAATTACGACAGACACGCCTTCGCCAGATTGCAAAAACGCAAGGGTGGCGAGGCCGTATTCTTACTATCGTTCATTCTAAACTAGATGCCTATTTATCTGCTTGTCAATTAGGTATCACCTTAGCCTCTCTGGGCTTAGGTTGGGTCGGCGAACCCGCTTTCGCCGGTCTCTTGGAACAAACATTTTCCGAACTAGGCATCACCTCTCTTGAGTTAATTCACGGTATTTCTTTCACCTGTGCTTTTTCCATTATCTCTTTTTTGCATATTGTCGTCGGTGAGTTAGCACCAAAATCTCTGGCTATTCGAAACCCTGAGAAAATTAGCTTATGGTGTGCCGGGCCTATTTATGGCTTTTATTGGCTTATGTATCCTGCTATTTGGTTACTGAACTCCAGTGCGAATTTAATACTGCGTATTTTGGGCTTAAGAAATGTTCACGGTCATGATGTGCATTATTCTGCCGATGAACTTAAACTCATTATTCGTGGTAATGATCAAGATGATCGTTTTACTCGGGACGAATGGAATACTCTGGCTAAAACCTTAGACTTTAGTACTCTCGAAGTCTCTGATTTAATGCGCCCTGTTCATGAGCTCGTAGCGCTCTATCGCGACAACTCATTACAAACCAATCTAAAGACTATTACTGAGAAACGTTATAGTCGTTATCCTTATTTTGATACTAACGGTATTGATGTACTTGGAATTATTCATTTAAAAGATTTATTCTTTGCTCAGCAAAAAGATAATGAAATTAATGATCTTCATCAATTTCTAAGACCTATCCAATATATATCGGCTGACACCCCCGCTATGGATTTGTTTCGTTACTTTCGGATGGGCGCTGGACATTTTGCCTTGATTGGACAAAAAGGAGAAACACCCGAAGGTTTTATCACTCTGGATAATTTATTAAGCGCCATGGTGGGTGAAATACGAGACGAGTTTCGTCAGAATAGTAACGATTGGAATCGGCTGGATGATGGCACTCTATTGGTCAAAGGTAGCCTACCTATCTTTTCCCTGGAACGAATATTAGGCATCGACATTGAAAATGAAGAGCTTGAACTAGAAGATGAAGTGTCTATTGGAGGACTTATTATGTCCAAGCTTCAAGACATTCCCATTGAGGGACAACACATTGAATTTAACCAATTCACGGTCTTGATTAAAAAAATGAATGGCCCACAAACAATCCTGGTTGAAATCCATCCCAATAAAACTGATAACTTCAATTAATGCTCCTCTAAAAATTATAATTCTTTAGTTTTCATAATTTCTTATCCCATTAATGACTAAGAGTATTTCCTCTGTTTTGAGGAAAGAATAAATAAAGTGCGTAAGAGCGAATGGATTTTTTATCAGTCTATCTACATCTCTGGAGCAGACACTTTTCATGTACAGTATGACATCAGTAAATGGTTGGGAGCAAAGTTAGGACGCCGTAAGGCTCTAGCCGAGAAACAGCGTGCAGCGACCTTGCAAAAGGGGGTAAAAAATCCAGAGAATAGAGGATACATTACTTGAAAAAGCGCTTCAGGAAGAGAATTTGTGCGCAAGGCTTTGAAAAAATAGCACACGAACAAAAGATAGCCGATTCAAAGCAGATCATGAATAAGTTTCGCAATCAATTCAAAGGACTGGCAACTACTATCGAATTTTGGTGGTTGTGGGTCATCGAGATTTTAACTGATCTCGCCATTGATGATGTGACACAACACTGGCTTAACTACGGAATTAAGCGTCTGGATGGAACCACAGCGGCCATGCGTTTATTTGATAGGGAGTTTCCTGACTTGCTCTCATGGTTAGTTAATGAGATGGGTGAACACCCTCTTCCTAGAAAGGCTAGAAATCGTGTTATTCATAACCCTCTGTTTTTAATAACTGTCCCGTTTTAAGTGGGTAGCCCTGTCTGAATTAATCTCAATGACTACACACTCGGTGTCATAATAAAAGCTTGAATCTACCAACTTATCCGCTTTTAATTTATAGGTAATTTAAAATGATCTCTAAACGGAAACTCATCACCTTTGATTGGGCCATAAAACGTTTACTACGCAGTAAAGCTAATTTTGGCATCCTTGAAGGTTTTTTAAGTGAATTGCTTAAAGAAGACATCACTATTTTGGATGTGCTAGAAAGCGAAAGCAACAAAGAGACTAAAGTCGATAAATTCAACCGCGTTGATCTAAAAGTACGCAACAGCAAGCAAGAAATAATCATCATCGAAATACAATATGATCGAGAGTATGATTACCTACAGCGCATATTTTATGCGGTCTCTAAAATAGCCCTTGAACACATGGAAGATAATAGTTCTTACGCTAGCATCACCAAAGTTATCTCCATTAACATCCTTTACTTTGATTTGGGTAGCGGCACTGATTATATTTACAAAGGCACCACCCGTTTTATAGGCTTACACAATCATGATGTTTTAGAACTTAATGAAAAACAAAAACAACTCTTCGAAAAAGACAGTATAGAATCATTGTACCCAGAATATTATT
>CAIMEB010000276.1 GCA_903839855.1 uncultured Methylococcaceae bacterium | reverse complement strand
TGTGCGTTTATACAATAAAAGAAAATCGATATTGACCAACAAAGAAATCTTTACCGTGGTACAGCCTGATTTATGTGTTATTTGTAACCCGGAGCAACTGGATGTTCAAGGTTGTAATGGCGCACCGGACTGGATCATCGAAATTTTATCTGCTGGAAACTCCAAGCGTGAAACCCAAGAGAAATTCACTCTTTATCAAGAAAGCGGCGTAAAAGAGTATTGGATAGTTTATCCTAATAACTAGGGTCAGTAATAACTAGGGTCAGAGTAAAGTTATATTAAAGTTTGCCCTGATTCCGTTCCTCTCCTTATCAAAATCTCTTTCTAATTGTTATGTTGTTTTTATGAGGGTTGACTATGCCAATAATTTCCAGATTTTTCGGAATCATTATTAGAATGTTCTACGATGATCATAACCCACCGCACTTTCATGCGGAATATCAGGGAGAAAATGCTTTGTTTGATTTTAACGGGAATATCCTCAAAGGATCATTAAATTCAAGAACAGCGACCAAACTGGTACGCGAATGGATTGATTTGCATGTTGCCGAACTTGAAGAAGATTGGCAACTTGCACAAGAAGGTAAAGACATTACTAAAATACAACCATTAAATTAAGGTGTTGGCGTTTATGTGGAACATGAATAAAGTCATTGAAATTAACTATCAACAAGACTACATATTTAACATTGTATTTGATGATGGTACTTGCGGTAACGTCGATTTCTCAGAATACATTAGTAAATGGACTGTTTTTGAACCGCTGCGGGATTTGAACCTGTTTAAAGCCGCAAGTATTGATGGCGGCACAATAGCTTGGGAGAATGGTGCAGACATTGCGCCTGAATCGCTATATGAAAAAATAAGCGCGTAGAACAGAATAGGGTATTCAGACCCTCGTTTTAATGCGTATTCCGGTCCAAAGTTGCCCCCAATTCCAGCCGAATGCTGCCACCCATTCCATTTTAAAGCTGCCACTGAATCCGGTGAAGACTGCCACCCATTAGTGGTGACGTTTTAGCGTTTTTGACGCGGGATAACTAAACGATATTCTGCTGCCTCTTTTCATCACTATTAAGAGGAAGCAGATGCCAGCTAATAGGTTATCTATGCGAAAAATAAAAGAAGTGTTACGCCTGAAATGGGCGAATAATTTGAGTGATCGAAAGATTGCCCAAAGTTGTAATATATCAAGACCCGCCGTGGTCAACTATGTAGAACGTGCCACAGCAGCGGGGTTATCCTGGCCCTTGCCCGAGACGCTAAATGACGCGGAGTTAGAACGCTTATTGTTTCCTGGATTGCGCAGGCCATCAACTACGGATCGAATATCACCTGACTGGTTAAAAACCCATCAGGAATTGCAGAAAAAGAATGTCACCCTGTTCCTGCTGTGGCAGGAATACCGTGCGCAACACCCCAAGGGCTATCAGTACAGTTGGTTCTGTGATCAGTATCGGGCTTGGTTAGGTAAACGGGATTTATCGATGCGACAAACGCATCGTGCCGGTGAGAAGTTATTTGTCGACTATGCGGGTCATACCTTGCCTGTCATTGATCCACGTACCGGAGAGCTCCGCCCCACACAGATCTTTGTTGCCGTACTGGGAGCCTCCAATTACACCTATGCTGAAGCGACCTGGACGCAATCGTTACCAGACTGGATAGGGTCTCATCAACGCTGCTTTGACTTTTTGGGTGGCTTACCTGAGCTGGTTGTGCCCGACAATTTACGCGCTGGCGTCACTAAAGCCCACCGTTATGAGCCAGACCTTAATCCGACTTATTTGGAGATGGCCACACATTATGGTGTCGCGATTGTCCCGGCTCGCGTTCGAAAACCCAAAGATAAAGCCAAAGCAGAAGTCGGCGTTCAAATCGTTGAGCGCTGGATCTTGGCATCACTGCGTAATCAGCAGTTTTTTTCGCTCAGTGAGCTTAATCAGGCTATCCGGGGGTTAGTATTAAAACTCAATCAACGGCCTTTTAAAAAGCTGCCCGGCTCACGTAGCGAACTCTTTCAGAGCCTGGAAAGCCCGGTACTGAAAGCCCTACCGATGGAGCCGTATGTCTATGCGGAATGGAAGTTGGTGCGGGTACATATTGATTACCATGTTGAAATTGATGGGCATTATTACTCGGTTCCCTATCGCCTCGTTAAACAACAACTAGACGTCCGCATGACTGAAAACACCATCGAAGTGTTTAACAAGGGTGAGCGCGTTGCCAGTCACCCTCGATCCAGACTGAAAGGACACCATACGACCCTCAATACCCATAGACCCGAAGCCCATCAGCACTATGGCAACTGGTCTCCTGAGCGATTCATCAACTGGGCCGAAAAAATAGGTTCGGCCACCCGACAGGTCATACAGGTGGTTCTTCAAAGACACCACTATCCTGAACAAGGCTATCGAAGTTGTCTGGGGATCTTACGACTGGCCAAGACCTACAGCGATGTTCGCCTGGAAGCGGCTTGTAAAAGGGCATTATTGTTAGGGACCTGCCGTTATAAAAGTATCGAGTCTATCCTGAAACATGGTCTGGATAGTCAGTCTGTTGTGGTAGAGGAAGACTCAGAGCTGCCACAGCAACATGCGAATGTACGCGGTTCGGCCTATTACCACTAAGCAAAAGTAACCGAGTAGTCATTACTCCACGGCATTAACACGTTTAGCTTCCACAGGTTTTATCAAAACAGCATGAAAGAAACCTGCTGGAAGCTTTTATAAACACAAATAGAAACAGGACCGTATTTATGTTGAATCACCCTACACTCGACAAACTTAAGACGTTAAAGCTCTATGGCATGATTGACGGCTTACAGGATCAGACACAGCATCCTGCTATTGACTCAATGAACTTTGAAGAACGCTTGGGTTTATTAGTGGATAGAGAGATAACCAGTCGTTTTGATCGGCGACTTAAAAACCGGTTACAACAAGCCAAACTTAAGCAAAACGCCTGTTTGGAAGATGTTAATTATCAGGTCAATAGAGGTCTGGATAAGGCATTATTACAGAGTTTACAGGATTGCAGATGGATTAAGAATCATCTTAACATCCTCATAACGGGGCCTACCGGTGTCGGTAAATCCTGGATTGCCTGTGCCTTGGCACAAAAAGCCTGTCGAGAAGGCTACACCGCTATTTACCAGCGCATACCCCGGTTATTTCAGGAATTACCATTGGCTAAAGGCGATGGCAGTTACAGCAAACTCCTCAATCGTTTAGGCAAAACAGATGTCTTGTTATTGGATGATTGGGGCTTGTCAAAACTGACTGCAGAGCAGCGACGGGATCTTCTGGAAATACTGGAAGACCGCCATGGCTCACGCTCGACCATTGTTACCAGTCAGCTACCACTGGATCAATGGCATGCCAGCATAGGCGATTCAACCATGGCCGATGCCATTATGGATCGTCTGGTACATAATGCTTACAAAATAAAATTGGAAGGAGAATCACTACGAAAAAAAACAAACTCATTTGACGTCAACTAACAAGATAGAGTAAAAATAAACCTCCCGCGTCGCTACGCTCCGATGGGGTGGCAACCTTCACCGGTTTAGGTGGCAGCTTTCCCGTGGAATGGGTGGCAACTTTCACCGGAATACGCATTTTAAGGGGAACTTAGCTTAGCCCTACCTTTGTAGCGCTTTTTATGAGCTTAAAATTTGTTTACTATCTGATTCGATAAACCTGTCACCTTAGCTATTATATCAATGGTTGTGCCTTCTTTAGCTAACTTGAGGCCTATTTTTTGTTGTTTGCTGTATGTCTTTTTCTATCCCTATAACCTCACCTTTGTGATAATTATCCCCAAATGAGGATTCGAACATACTAGCTTGATAATAGAAATTATCCTGGTAATGTTCATAAATCTTTTGTTTCTCTCGGAGGTTTAACTGTTCGTTAGATAGCTAGTCCAATCTTGTACAGTCAAGCCGTTCATGACTCGACTGGGTTTCCTAGCAAAATAGCTTAACCTTAAGCGGCCTCACTTTAATCGGATAGCCCAATTACTGGTGCTTGAATTGAGACAATTCATCAATCAAATCAGGATGCTTGCTAAGCAAATGCAATAGGCAAAGTACAGCGCCAGACGGACTAAATCGACCTTGTTCCCAGTCGCGTAATGTAGCCACTGGGGTTTTAATCAAGTCGGCAAACGCTTGCTGGGTTTTACCAGATTTATTCCGGGCAATCCGTATTAATATCTGTTCAGGCGTGTGAGTACGTCCGGCAATGCTTAGTTGCATTTCAGCAAGGCTTTCAGTCAAGCCAGGTAATGCTCTTCCGGCATCGGCTTCAATAGCGTTAGCTATTTTATCTATGTTCATTATGACTAAACCTTTTTAACTATTTCGTTGGTAGTGATATTTTCTTTTTCTGATTTCTGGTAAAGGAATTTGTTGATCTTGGTATTTTATTCACTATGCTTCGGTCTTTGTTGTTAAGATAAGCCTTGATATACACACCTAGTCATCAGGTAACATTATGAGCCCCATTAACAAACTTTCTCAACTGGATTTAAACGAAACCTATAGTTACGCCGATTATTTAACCTGGCAATTCGATGAGACCATTGAGTTAATTAAAGGTAAGATCCAACTGATGTCACCTGCGCCTAATGTGCTGCATCAAAGTATATCCTGGTACTTTACCGGCACTCTTTTTAATTATTTCGTTAACAAATCCTGTCGCGCCTTTGCAGCACCCTTGGATGTGCGTTTATACAATAAAAGAAAATCGATATTGACCAACAAAGAAATCTTTACCGTGGTACAGCCTGATTTATGTGTTATTTGTAACCCGGAGCAACTGGATGTTCAAGGTTGTAATGGCGCACCGGACTGGATCATCGA
>CAIMEB010000275.1 GCA_903839855.1 uncultured Methylococcaceae bacterium | reverse complement strand
CGTACAACCTGAACTTGAAACAATCTTACAAAGTTTCCCGACCTATCCTTTAGAAAAGCTAGAAGACTTAGCCGATGCCTTATTAGACTTTAACGCCATGTCAGACTTAGAAACATGGTTAGCTGATCATACTTAAAATGACAGATTTTATTGCTCAGTAAAACATGCAAATCTAACAAACCAAAGGCCTTAATCTATCAATGCCTTTTTTATGCCTGCACCCAAACTACTCATTGCATCTTAATTTACTTGATTAAAACACATCAACATTTAATCCCTGAACTGCCCAATCATGGACAAACAAACCATCGAAACTTATGACCGTGAGGCTGAACGGATTGCACAATTACATTCCAGCTTAACACCTGATCGGCTCTATACATTAATAACAGCCTACTTTACCAAGACTGGCAACACTCTTGATATCGGTTGTGGGATTGGACGAGATACGCAAAGCCCATTTTAACGGTGATCAACAGCAAAAATTAGCCTGTATTATTAATATCAGCTTCGATGATGTGGGTTCAGATTCACTGATGATTCATTTAAAAGATCAACTCGCTATCGCCAACGGTTCCGCTTGTAATACCGACACGATTGAAGCCTCCCATGTTCTTAGAGCCATGGGTATAGAAGGTGATCGACTGTATGGTAATCGTCAACAGCCAGAAGCACTCTAACACCCGCCTTGCTCAGGCAACCAGGGCAATCGCGCTTAAATCACTCCTAGAATGCGAAGCAAATAATCATTATCCCATCCAGATTTTAATCTCTTAATCTTCACTCCGACCTTAGATGTTTTTTCGGCTTTAGTGGGTTAGTATTTACGGATCAATTCGCAAAAATAATCACTTAAATCAGAATTATCAATTTGATCAGGGAAATCATCATTTAATGTTCCTGCAACAGTTGATACGCGCTCTACCCAAGAGACAGATCCAGATGATACAAGCTCAATAGGTAACGCGATGATTTCAAATTCATTTTTCAACAACTAACTCCAAGCCCACAACACGGTCAAAATGCTTGATATTTCCGGTAGCTAGTGGCATTTTATTTGCCAATGCCGTAGCAGCTATTAATAAATCCTCAGCTTCTATTAACAACCCTTTCTTTTTAAGATCTTGATAAATAGTAGCCGCATATTCGGCACAATGACTATCAAAATTCAATGCTGTCATATTGCTTAACATTGCTTTCCAATAAGCATCTTCATCCTGATTATCACCGCGTAATAATTCATAAACGGTAATGCTTGAAACTGAAAATTGATAAGGTTTTAAGGTTAACTGATATAAAAACGTTTTATCTTTATCAGCCTTTTTTGCGGTTAGGAGCAATTATTACATTAGTATCGAGACAAATTATTTCCATTGTTGAAAAGAAGTGTGTAACGAGACATCATCTTCTATAGGCACAATTGTTAATTCAACACGCTTAGCATTAAAACCTTCGGGCAAATGAATATGTATAACACCATTCACTACGTCAGCATATTGCTTTACTGGGGTTAGGTTCGTCATTAAATACTCCTCGAATCAACAAACTAATCGATATAGTAAAGTGGACCCCATTGTCCAGACAAATAATGCCTTAGTTTAAGATAGAGCTCTGTTTATCTTCCAGCTGAATGGCGCTGTCCCATATTCGTTACGCATGAACCGATGTTTGTGTCGATCCATATTTATCTATAATTTTT
>CAIMEB010000274.1 GCA_903839855.1 uncultured Methylococcaceae bacterium | reverse complement strand
CATTTTCTGAATTTAAGGAAGCTATTGACGATTGTCTCAACAAGGTGAAATCGACTTATAAGGATCAGGTGAAAACGCTTTTGAATCCAAAGTTTCAGCTTTTTACAAAATCCGCATCTATGCCCGCGTGAAGTATAGCATTACTTATTCTCCTAAGCCCCATCTTTCAACTCACTTATTTATCTACTCAAGTGACAAAATCAACCGTTTTCCTAATGCTTTGGCAGCTTTGTCTAATTGCTTAAGACTTACCCAATGCTGGGGGTTTTCTAATCTTTGTGCGGCTATCCATGTTGTATCCATAGCATGGGCTAACTCGGTTAATGTTTTATTGCCTCTGGCTTTCTTCAAAAGTAATGCGGCTTGAACCTTTGGACTAGGGAATGCTAGATAAGCGTTTTTAGGGCAATCGGAAGGTTCTGGTATTTCTTCGTCATCATCCAATCGGCACGCCAATATTCCGCTTAATACCTCGGTTGCGTTAAAAGCAGCTTCCTCTAAGCTATCGGCTTGGGTAATAGCTTCTTCTATATCAACGAAATGAACAAAAAAACGTCCATCCTCCCCTTGCTCTACTAAATAAGGATAAGCAATGATCATAGTAATTTAACTCCCGTTTGTTTTTCGAGGGCTTTAATCAAGCCAATTTGAATATCTTTAGAACCGTGAACAGGTATGGGAACTTTTATATTGAGGTCAGGATTTTTCATAATATGATGACTTCCCTCAACTTTAATCAAAGTCCAGCCTTCTTTTTTTAATTTTACAATGATCTGTTTTCCGTTCATGTGGCAGCCGACTGATATTTACTACAAGTATGATTGTTTAGGTTTTAATTAACTTAACAGCCTGTTTTCCAGCCTCATTAAACCTTTTATACACAAGTGAGTTAATATCCCCTTGGCATTCCAATTTAATCCCCTCGATTATTTCAACAATTTTGCTACTTAGTTCTTGTTGTTTATCTATATGTCGATAATTATTTTGCAACAGACCAGACGCTTGGGTTTTAATAAAAGCGGTGTTTTTGGCATCCAGTTTATCGACCGCTTCGGTTAAATTCGCACCTAATAAAGTCGGCTCGTTATCAAAACTATCCGCATCTTTACTTAATAGATACAGTTCACTTTTACCTGTAGTGGGGCTTTTAAACAGTTGTATTGTTCCGACAGCGTAAGCAATCAAGACAAAGGGCAGTCCTTCTCGACGTATATCTTCCTCGGAGGCAGTATAAAGACGAGGATACTGCGAGCCATCACCTTCGCAATACAGCTCTAATTTAACACGGCTAGGGTTATTGGCCTGAGCAAGGCGCAGCTCATATTTTTCTTTTAGAAACCTTAAGTGTTCAACATAACGCAAAGGAAACAGATTAGTAATGCTGATAAAAGTAATTTCACTTTCCCGCATTTCATTTTGGAGAATTTCAGGCTGAATATTACGACTACCTTTGAGAACCCCATCCAGTTGAGTGACAAAACTGCCCCTATCTCGCGCTATAGGGCGAATAACGGTAAATAACGATAATTTGGTAGGCGATTCGGAAATCCCCGAACCTTTTTTATTAATCTCTAAAGGATTAAAGTTAAGGTAATTGCCTGCATAATTTGCCAGGTCATGAATATAACGCGTCAGTTTTTCTTCATTGCCACTAAAATTCTTAGCTAATTTTTCAATGACATTAACATTAAGTTGGCGGGGCTGATCTTTTTCGGTGGTGATGACTGTATTATGAGCAGTTCCAACTGCTTGTTCACAACTGATTTCAATCGCATCCATCGATTGTTGTTTCATAATGCGAGTATTAAGCTGAGTAAAATTAGGACGTTCACCCAGTTGCGCAATTAAGGCAAGCCTAGCTTCTTGTGCTTGGTTTTTTTGTATGGTTTTGTCTTTAACAAGTCGTTGTGAAAATTCCCGTACTACTTCGGGCTTATAAAAATAGACTAGCGAACGACGTAAATCGTCTTGACCTGTACTCTGACAACGCTCATCAATAGCTTTTTGAAAGCTTTTGTTAATGTCAGTTAATAGGCTAAAGCTTTGATTGACTTCACCAGCAAGCGTTGTTAATTCGCGGATAGTTGTCGCTAATAACACTTTACTAAATTGCCATGCCTCCATGTAAGTAAGTGCTTCATAATAAGCTTGTAATGCCAGCGCTTGGGCACCCAAAATTTTGTCGCGTTTACCAAAAGAAAACAGACCAATTTTTGTGTATTCTTTCTGATTAGGCTGTATTCGCTCTCTTAATACTTTATCGGCACTATCTTGATAACTGACGATATTGTTATCCGCTTGTTGCAAGCGGTTATCTAGACTTTTTAGCAACTTCTCCAAAAGACGCTTTATTTCGTACAGTGACTTAGTGCCATTATTCCACTCGGCGAAAAATTCGTTTTCAATGCGACGGCGAATCTCTTTGGCATTATCAGCATGTCCACTTAGTTTAATCTCAAAAAATTTACGTACGCCATGTTGACGAAAGGTTTTTTCAAAGCGTTCCTGACGACGACTTTGTAGTTCAGGCAGCCATCTCTCGGGTTGTGTGGTGTCTATGATGAGCAATTTACAATTATTAACAAAGTTTTGCCATTCCATGGGAAAAGGTAGCCAGGTTTTACTGTTCACCTCTTCTATTAAAATTCCCCTCGACAATGTTAGATGCTCATCAGTAATTGCCCAACGCTCTTTAACTTCTTTGGTATTGACTTCTTGGGTGAACGGGGCATTTTTGGGTTCGTCGTGAAACCCCAATGACTCTGTCCAGTTGTTAAACAGCATCTGCAAGCTTGCTTGACGAGCAAACTGAAATGTTAGATATTCCTTTAATTTCTATTTCTGGATAGGCGAGACGTTTTAACCCAAAAGCAAGAAAGCGTTTACTGCGTTCTGGAACACCCGCAAGTGTCGACTCTGGAGAGCCATCGCCGTTTTCAGCGTTTTCCATTCTGGCTAAACTTTCCCAACGCAACTCACGAGTCACTACTAATTTTTGAAACAGAAAATCGGCGACAATTTCAGGAATATCTTTTTCTACATCAACTGCAACTCCATTTTCGTTTTGGTTAAAAAATAAATAGCAACCATTGAAAGGATCTCTTAATGATAAACGCTCTTTAAAACCAGTAATATCATGAGGTTCCCATGCACCTAAACTCAAGGCATTTAATTCCAATAACGAAACATAACCATTTGCGTGATAGTTGCCCGTGTCCCAGGGTGGATTAGTTTTTGGATGCCTATCGGGAAGCAAAGTATAGAGAATAATTCGATTCTCAGGATATAACTCTCGGATTTGACAAACGGTATCAATAATTGAACCGCTGCCTGTACCACCTGCTAAGCCACAACAAATATGAAAAGTAACTTCGGTCGTACCACCTTTTTGTTGGAGATTGCGGGTCAGGCTTTGCACGCGATCACGAAAATCTTTTATTTTACAGGCAAAAAGAAATCGGCCTAAACGTCGCTTCTGTCCACCTAGCACTTCACCAACAATGCTGTTAAGGATATCAAGCCATTGGCTTTTATCACCGATCCAGCCTTGAATTCCTGGGTAACTACTTAAATTTTCCAAATGTGCTGCTAAGTCCGCACCACCTCTAATAAGTAGTTGATTGTGCTTATCCAACTGAACACTCTTGCCCAATATTTTCCAGCTTGGATCATCCAATGCCATCATTCCAGCATCTGAATCAACATAAAGGTACTCCAAGTTGACATCCTTAGCCTCTTTGGAATGAAATTGTTGAAAAATTAATCGTCTAAAGGAACGAATAACTTTTCCGCCTGTGCCGCCTAACCCAATGACAAGATGATTGCTCATAACATACTGTCCATTTAAAAAATTAACGAAATACTTTGATGTCCCGAGAAGAAAACACACCAATTACAATAAAGACTATAAGCATAATACCCATATAGACTAAAGAAATAAATAGCCTTGATGTTTTAATAAAGGTGGGATGCGTAGTTCCAAGCTATTTTTTAATTCATCCACCGCAATTTTTATGGCGTTTTCCAGTTTATATATTTGATTAGGATTATCTTTGAAAAACCTAACATTATCTTGATAAATTTTTTCTTCAGGTATTTCTAAGTCAGCCTTCAAAATTAAACTTAAATACGGATGACTTCGCTTAAACTGCTCTATTGACTGAGTTACATATATTTTTGCGGTAGTGCGGCGAGAAGATTCCAGGTTGACGGGTATGATTCTCCCACCTTTATCAGGTGTCGGATACTGGCTAAAATCTTCCTTACCTAGCTGTTTAACAGCGTCATAGGTTGTGCGAAAAATTTCTTCTTGCCATGTTTTGTTTTTTAGAAGGTTGTCTTTCCATTGTTCAGTTTGAATAATAGAAACTTCTCGTAAATAGTTCAAACTAAAAAAAGTGGAGAAAAATATTAGCGTAACGATAAACGAAAAAATGGATAGACCCTTATAACCAGGTACATTCAGAATCTTTTTATTCCACAAGGTTGAGGACTTATAAGTTAGCCATCCAAACAAACAACTTAAAAATATTATCCCCAATAAAAGTGAAATTTTCTGTAGTCGTGTGGCGCTATCGCCGATATCAACATCATCGGTGATAAAGCGTAAGAAACACTCAAAGATGACTTGAATAAACTCATGAATAATTTCCATTTTCAACCTTGTTTAACTGAATAATTAATGTGAATTAAGAGAGCCAGCTAGTGAATGATTCAAAAATAACGGCTACCAAATCAGAATACTTACGGTATTAGATCATTGCATGAAAGGATCTAATAGTGAGAAAAAACTTTAGTTATCTGACGATTGATGGATGTTTAATTTTTCGTAGCCAATGCTATCAGATAGCATTGGTCAGTGCGAGTTTAAAATTAAGCATTAATCGCATTTTTGAAACACAAACTGCTATAAATGGAATAAGGATGTAAGTATGGGTAACTTACTGTAGTTACAGTTACACCTTCCTTGTTACACCAACTAAAAATAATAATAGCCTCCACCTAAAAATGCTATATTTATAATTTAAATTAGCATCAAATAGGCGTTATTATGGATACCGTGTATGCCAATAAAACTGTCAGTGTGACAGAGTTAAAGCGTAATTATGCTTCTATAATTAAGGAAACAAATGAAAGCCCCAGTGCTATTCTCAATCACAATAGACCAGAATCCTTCTTATTACCCGCCAAGCTCTATGAAAACCTTTTAGCGAGACTTCAAGATTTAGAGGATAAGCAGCTTGTCATTGAACGTGCAAATGAGCCATTTGTTGAGCTAAGCATTGATGCCCCATAAAATAAAACTTCGGCAATTGGGCTATAGAATAATTGATGATAAATTATTGGGCAATAAGATTCTTATTCTGTGACTGGATTATCAAATGACTCAATACCCCCTATTAACACCAGAAGAAGCGGCCAGTATTATTAACCATAATGACATGGTTGCTTTCAGTGGCTTTACAGCCGCAGGTTCTCCAAAAGTAATCCCGCTTGCACTGGCTCAGCGAGCGACGGCATTGCACGAAAAAGGAGAGGATTTTGCCATAAGATTAATGACCGGTGCTTCTGTGGGCGCCCAGGTTGATGATGCGCTGGCGGCTGCAAAATGTGTTAGCTGGCGTGCGCCTTATCAGTCAGCGTCCGGTATGCGTAAGGCAATTAACAATAATGAAGTTGAGTTTGTGGATATGCATTTGGGTGAAGTTGCGCAAATGCTACGTGCCGGATTCTTTGGTGAAATAGAGGCGGCTGTCATCGAGGCGGTTGATGTTACCCCTGATGGTCGAGTCTTTTTGACATCGGGTATTGGTAATTCGCCGACTTTTTTGGAGCGGGCAAAAAAGATCATTATTGAAAGAAATAGTTATTTTTCCTCCCGAATTACCGAGTTCGCCGATAACGTGACCTTGCCTAATCCGCCTAAGCGTCCGGTTATTCCACTTTATGGCACGATGGATAAAATAGGCAAGCCTTATGTGCAGATTGATCCAGCTAAAATAATAGGTATTGTCGAAACCCATCAGGCCGATCAAATTGAGGCGTTTACCAAAAATGATGAGACCAGTGTACTGATAGCACACCATGTTGAAACGTTTTTACTGAAAGAGCTAAAGGCTGGACGTATTCCTAAAGACTTTTTGCCGATTCAAAGTGGTGTGGGTAATATTAATAATGCGGTGATGGATACCTTGGGTAAAAATCCAGACATACCAAAATTCACTATGTTTTCGGAAGTGCTTCAAGAATCGGTTGTGGATTTAATTTTGGAGGGTAAGGTCACGGGCATCAGTGCATCCAGTTTGACCATTACACCCGGTAAACTGCAAACCATCTTTGATAACATGGACTTTTTTAGCGATAAAATTGTTCTCAGGCCGCAGGAGATTTCAAATAATCCTGAGCTTATCAGGCGGCTGGGGGTGATCGCATTAAATGTGGGCCTGGAATTTGATATTTATGGACATGCAAACTCTTCACATGTCTTAGGTTCAGATTTAATGAATGGTATTGGTGGCAGTGGCGATTTTGAGCGTAACGCTTACCTGTCTGTTTTTATGGCACCCTCTACCGCCAAGGGTGGCAAGATATCGTCTATTGTTCCGATGTGTACGCATGTCGATCACAGTGAGCACAGTGTCAAGGTGATTATTACGGAGCAGGGCATTGCTGATTTGAGAGGGCTATCGCCTAGCCAACGTGCTCATTCTATTATTGAAAACTGTGCGCATCCGATGGTTAAGGAGGCACTGTATCAATACCTTTCGACTTGTAAACCCGGGCACATTGCACATGATTTACAGCATGCCTTTGATATGCATATCAAGTTTCTGGAAACGGGCTGTATGTTGTAGTAACTGCTGGTACGATTCAGGTAGGAACATGTAGGGACAGGTCGCGACTTGTCCCTAGTGTGTCCAGCATAGGCTAAAACTCGTTATCTGAAAGGAGATAACCGGAAGTAGTAACGATTCAACTAGCAAGTTTGCTATTATACCTGCTGACGTTCTCCCTCTTGGAAATACAGAATGTCATGCTTTATTTTATTGGTGAGCAATGCTAAAGTAATAGCTTATAAAAATACTTGGTCTTTCAAACATTGCAGTACTTATTATTAACCCTTTAACTTATATTTAAGGAAACTCAAATGGCTTTCGAATTACCTGCTTTACCCTATGCAAGCAATAGATTGGTACCCTATATCTCAGAAGAAACTTTAGAGTTTCATCATGGCAAGCATCATCAAACCTACGTGACAAACCTGAATAATCTTGTTCCAGGTACTGAGTTTGAAGGATTAACCCTGGAAGAAATTATTGTTAAATCTTCAGGTCCTATTTTTAATAATGCTGCTCAGGTTTGGAATCACACTTTTTATTGGAATAGCTTGATTCCTAATGGTGGTGGAGAACCGACGGGTAAATTAGCGGATGCAATTACTGCTACATTTGGTTCTTTTGCAAAATTTAAAGAAGAATTTACCAAAACAGCGGTGACCACATTTGGTTCTGGCTGGGCTTGGTTGGTAAAAAATGCTGATGGTAGTTTAGCGTTAGTCAGCACTAGCAACGCGGGCACTCCTTTAACAACTGGCCAAACACCTTTGTTAACATGTGATGTATGGGAACATGCTTACTATATCGATTTTCGTAATGCACGTCCTGCTTACCTTGAGGCATTTTGGAACTTAGTTAATTGGGATTTTGCTGAAGCAAATTATTTAGCTTAATTTATTGAATGCCGTAAACCTTCTGTCAATCAACACAGAAGGTTTACGATTCTGCCTGTTTGACATCGACTTTAGGTTCACTAATAGCCTGCTGTAACCATCATTAATCATTTAGCGTTGACGGGATTCTTCAGCGAGTATCTGTTTTAAAAAAGGGATGGTTAATTTACGCTTGGCAGCTAAAGACGCATGATCTAATTTTGTGAGTAGTCTCCAGAGAGAGGATAAGTCTCTATTATTGTGAGTCAATAAAAACCGAACTGCTTTGGGCGTTATTTCAAAGCCCATTTGATTGGCTTTAAAAACCAAAGCCGTGATTTTTTCTTCATCCGATAAAGGCTGTATCTTTAAGGTTAAGCCCCAATTTAAGCGCGTTTTAAGATCAGGTAATTTAATCGCAATGTCATGAGGCGGGCAAGTTGCAGATAAAATTAAGATATGACCTTGATCGCGGTGCAGGTTATAAAAATTAAAAAAAGCGAGTTCCCAGTCTTTATGTCCGGCTATCTGGTCAATGTTGTCAAAACAAACAATATCAAATTCATCCAGCCCCTTTAGTAAGTTACAATCGGGTAACGCTGAAGGCGATAAGTCAAAATAGAATGAACTGAGTCTAAGGCTCTGTGCCTGATGACAGCAAGCTTGTAATAAATGACTCTTGCCTAGTCCTGATTCACCCCAGATAAAAACTTGTTTCTCGCCATGATGGTTAACACTGTTCTGTAAATGGTTAATTATTTCTAAATTACTCCCAGAGAAGTAATCATTGAACGTCTGATTAGCTCTAAACTCAAAATGTAGAGGGAGCTGCTTTAATAAGGCCATTCTTATTTTCCAGAAAACCGGACATAGAGCGTGGTGCCAAAAAACAGCATCAGGCTAAAAATAAGTTCAAGTGAGGGGTATAAACGCTGAGACGTGTTTGCATACGTTTCAATCGCGCCATGAATAAAATAAAACAAACTGAGATAGCCCATCCAGGCACAACTTCTAGGATTCCGGCTTAATAAGCCGCGTAGGGGTAATAACAATGGCGTTACCGTGACGAGCAGAATCAGCGCAACTGGAAACCCTGAAGAGGGAGCCAGTACCGTATTCCATAGCATTAACAAAGCAAACAGTCCAAAAAAACCAATTAATGCCATTATGTAAAAATAAAGCGGTTTAATAGTCATGAGCCTTAATTTAAGTCTGTTTTAGAAGAAGGGCTGTTTTGGCTAGCCGTGAGCCCAATGCTTGGCATAAGGTTTTTTCATGGTCAGTTAAACCCAGAGACTCAACAGCAAAGTGACTTGCGCCATAAGGTGTGCCGCCAGAGGTGGTTTCTCTCAAGGCGTGTTCAGTATAAGGAATGCCTAATAACATCATACCGTGATGTAAGAGTGGTAGCATCATGGATAATAAAGTACTTTCTTGTCCACCGTGTAAACTACCGGTAGACGTAAATACACAAGCGGGTTTGCCGATCAAGGCACCGCTAAACCAAACCTCGGTGCTGTTATCAATAAAGTATTTTAGAGGGGATGCCATATTACCAAAATGGGTAGGACTCCCCAGGGCTAAGCCATCACACTGTTTTAAATCGTCCAGTGTTGCATAAATAGCACCTTTAGCCGGTATAGTGTCTGCGACTTTTTCGCAAACAGTCGATATATTGGGTACGGTTCTCAAAATGGCTTCAGCGCCATGGATGCTATTGATGCCGCGTGCGATATGATTCGCCATCTCCGCCGTTGATCCATTCCGTGAGAAATAGAGAACTAGAATTTTAGTTGTCATAGTGATAGTGTCTACATCCACAGGGCGTAAGCCTTTGATAAAATAAAAACGCTATAATAGCATTTTTAATAAACTGTACGCCTGAAAACCGCCCTGGTTTTAAACAGTCAGTGCTTAATGGTAAGAGAGCTGAGTCCAAATTAATAAGGTAATGCTGTGCTAAAGACAATTTTAAACGAACGTATAGAAGATCGAGTTAAGCAATACTGGGTATTATCACGGTTCGATAAACCGATTGGTATATTAATTTTATTGTGGCCTGCATTGTGGGCGCTTTGGGTAGCCAGTAGCGGTAAGCCCGATTATTACGTATTGCTGGTTATTTGTTTGGGCGTGGTCTTAATGCGGGCAGCGGGGTGTGTCATTAATGATTATGCCGATAGAGAGTTTGATCCGCATGTAGAGCGAACCAAGCAACGCCCCATTGCTGCGGGTAAAGTAACGCCTAAAGAAGCGCTTTGGCTGTTTGTTATATTATGTTTGATTGCCTTTGGATTGGTATTAACCTTAAATATTTTCACCATTGCGTTATCCTTTGTGGCGGCCTTTTTAGCGGGTAGCTATCCGTTTATGAAACGCTACACACATTTGCCTCAGGCTTACTTAGGCATTGCCTTTGGTTGGGCGGTGCCCATGTCCTTCTCGGCGCAAGTCAATCAAATTCCCACTGTCGCCTGGGTTATGTACTTAGCCGTGGTTCTATGGGCGTTGGTTTATGACACCATGTACGCCATGGTTGATAAAGACGATGATTTAAAAATAGGCGTTAAATCCACCGCCATTTTGTTTGGTGCTTATGACCGGCAAATCATGGCCGTTTTACAAGTGATTATTATCGGTTTATTAGTCCTGGTCGGCCTGATGCAGGCATTGACTTGGCCTTACTATGCCGGTGTGATCGTCGCGACCGGTTTATGTGTTTATCAACAAAAGTTGATTTTTCATCGTGAGAAGGCGCTGTGTTTTAAAGCCTTTTTAAACAGTAATTACTTTGGGATGGCGGTGTTTATCGGCTTATCGCTGAGTTACCTTATTTAAGGATTCCCTATGTTTCGCTTAAGCCACTACATGCGGGAACTGCTGGCCCCGACGCCTCTTAAACCCGCTCGTAAGCCGCCAGCGCCCGTGGTAATTTGGAATTTAATTCGGCGGTGTAACCTGACCTGTAAGCATTGTTATACCACCTCGGCGGACATTGATTTTCCGGGTGAACTCACCACGCCTGAAATTTACACGGTCATGGATGATTTAAAAGCCTTTAAAGTGCCGGTGTTGATCTTGTCGGGCGGTGAACCTTTATTGCACCCTGATATTTTTGCGATTTCTCGTCGTGCTAAGGACATGGGTTTTTATGTGGCCTTATCAAGTAATGGTACCAAAATATCGGCTGATAATATTGATGAGATAGCGGCTATTAATTACCACTATATCGGCGTCAGTTTGGATGGTATTAAAGACACCCATGATCAATTTCGACGCGTCAAAGGTTCGTTTGATGAAGCTTTAAGAGGCGTGCAGTTGTGTTTAGATAAAGGTATAAAAGTCGGGATTCGGTTTACCTTAACGCAAGATAATGCCCATGATTTTCCGGCTCTTTTACAGTTGATGGATGATTATGATATCGACAAGTTTTATTTATCGCATCTTAATTACGGGGGCAGGGGCAATAGGAATCGTAAAGATGATGCCTTTTTTGAGATAACCCGCCAGGCGATGGATTTGATGTTTGACACTTGTTATGACTGGCTTAAAGCCGGCAAAGATCGCGAGTTTGTCACCGGTAATAATGATGCCGATGCGGTGTATTTTTTGCATTGGGTCAAGCAACGATTTCCTGATCAAGTTGATCATATTCAAGCCAAATTAGAACAATGGGGCGGTAATGCCTCTGGGGTTAATGTGGCGAACATTGATAACTTGGGGAATGTGCATCCAGATACTTTTTGGTGGCATTATGATTTGGGTAACGTAAAGCAACGCCCCTTTTCAGAAATTTGGCTAGATACAACAGACCCTTTAATGGCTGGATTAAAACAAGTGCCTAGACCCTTAGAAGGTCGGTGTGGTACCTGTAATTATCAAGCAATTTGTAACGGCAATACCCGTGTCAGAGCAGCACAAACAACAGGGAATTATTGGGCTGAAGATCCCGGTTGTTATTTGACTGAATATGAAATTACCCAATCATGAGCATGTTTTTCCGACACTTATTGGGTGATTGTTGGATATAAGTTCACCTGTTGTGGAATAACTGCCCACAGTTATTATCCGAGGTCTTTACTGTGCAACGGCAACTTATGGTGTGATCAGTGGCTCTTTGATTGCTCGTGTAGCCCAGTTGACCGGCGCTGCCAGTTATGACGTATAGATCACTCAAGGTGATCCCATGATAGAAGCTAACTGGCACCACTTTATATCATCTAAAAACTGTAGCCATATCTTACTGGAGGGCTTGATACCCACACAGACTTATTGGCTGCGTATTAGAGGCGTTGGTTGCAATGGTCTGGGCGCTTGGAGTAGTTTGTTGAGTATTATTGTGGTTTAGAGGGATTGTAGGGGCATTTCAAGAGATAGGCAGAGTGAGAGCTCTGCCTTTTTTAACTGGGGGGACATGATGCTGACCACGGCGGGTATGTTATGTTCGAGAAAAAACTTGCTTATTATCGTTATCAAGTCCGACCAGCGTGCCACTATCACAATCCAGAACAACGCCACCTTAAAAGAAAGCCATTTTGTTATCCAATGAATCCACGATAGAATTGGGTGTAGGTAAGAATAGTGTAAACATGATTAAGTATTGGGAGCGGAGTCTCATTCCTGTTAGAAGAAAACACTGAAGGTTTAGAAGCGACTAAATTAACTATTAAAGTGGACCCCATTGTCCAGACAAATAATGCCTTAGTTTAAGATAGAGTTCTGTTTATCTTCCAGCTGAATGGCGCTGTCCCCTATTCGTTATGCATGAACCGATGTTTCTGTCGATCCATATTTATCTATAATTTTT
>CAIMEB010000273.1 GCA_903839855.1 uncultured Methylococcaceae bacterium | reverse complement strand
GGAAGACTTTGATCATATCCCGGCTATTTTAAATGAACCTATCTTTACCAAAGGCTTTGAGATTGCCAGTATTGCGCACCTCAATGCCGACCAATACGATGCTTATATCAAGAGCGTGTTGTCTTATAACGAAGCTAAAGCAGTGTTAGATACCGCTTATGAAGAGGGTAAGCTTGAAGGCAAGATTGAAGGTAAATTAGACGAAAAATTCGAAGTAGCAAAATCAATGTTAAACAAAGGCTTTGAAATTAGCCTGATAGCTGAAATCACAAAACTATCTGAGCAAGATATTAAGCAACTTTAACCTAGATTTCAGCTTAGTCTACTTATCTCTATTATTATTGTTCAGGACAAGGCTGGAACTTTATAATCTGACAAAGCGTTGGTCAGTTCGACTAAAGTGAAGATTTGTGGCAACCATGGCTCATGGATAATTAACATTCCCGGTTAATGCGGTCACGATAGTGCCAGACTTTGTTAAAAAGTCCACATCACCAAGGCGATCAAAAGCTACAATTAGCTTTGCCTGCATAAATAATTTCAACCCAATGTGATAGCACAGCTTAAGCAATAAGATTTCGCATGACTCACTGGTAATGCGAGTGCTGTGGGTAAAGTACTTGATGCTGAAATTCATACCGACTTACTCAGTGCCAGTTTCATAGGTATTAAGCTTAAATCAGAATGACTGTTCAGGTTGAGTCAGAATATACAGAAATAACTTACAAGTTTAAAAACTAGCGACTAAGGTACTTAATTTATATTGTAAAATGACTGCAATAACTCTCTACCGATCAGCAGAGTTTCATTACATTACGCATCCTTATCATACAGTGAGTTGATTATCAGTTTATTAGCTTGCAGTTGCGGAACACAAAACACTTATCAATAAAGGTACTTTATGAAACATTTTCGTCTTTCCTTTTTCATTACAGCGGTTTGTCTGTCTATCGCCGTTTATTGGGGTGGCGCAATGGGCGCGTTTATTGCCCTTATTCTCGGCGTTCTCGAAGTCAGCCTGTCATTCGATAATGCAGTTGTGAATGCATCAGTATTAAAACGCATGGATGAGCGGTGGCAACAGTACTTTTTAACCTGGGGGATTTTAATTGCCGTCTTTGGTATGCGTTTATTATTTCCTATATTAATCGTAGCGACCGCCACCGGCATTGATTTTATCGCGGTCACTCAAATGGCATTGCATGACCCCAATACCTATGCACACCATCTGGAGGAGTCCCATGTACAGATTGCCGCTTTTGGTGGCATGTTCTTAATGATGGTCTTTTTCTCTTTTATCTTTGATAATAGTAAAGAGCTACATTGGTTAGGCTATATTGAAAGAAAGCTATCCGACTTTGGAAAGCTTGAATCTATTGAAGTTATTTTAGCCTTAGCCATTTTGTTAATCGGTCAACACTGGATTCCCGAAGCTATTCGCTTAAAAGCACTGATTGCGGGTATTTCAGGACTTATTTTATTCGTTATTGTAAACAGTCTATCGGCATTATTTGAAGATGAAGAAGACGGCGAAGAAGTGTCTAACGCGATTAAAAAAGGGAGCGTCATGAGTTTCTTATACCTTGAAGTGTTAGATGCTTCGTTTTCATTCGATGGCGTTATCGGTGCTTTTGCAATCACCCAGGATGTAGTTATTATCATGTTAGGTCTAGCGATAGGCGCTATGTTCGTTAGAAGTCTGACTGTTTATTTAGTCAGGAAGGGTACTTTAGACGAATATGTCTTTTTGGAACACGGTGCTCATTATGCCATTGGCTCACTGGCGGGTATTATGCTTGCCAGCATTAATTACTCTATCTCTGAAGTTATAACAGGACTGATTGGTGCTGTTATGATTGGCTTATCCGTCTTATCTTCAATTATTTATAAGAAGAAACACGCAAAATAGCCTGAATTTTAATAAATCAGATGAAGGATACCCTATTTCTGAGGTATCATCCCACACCTTTTATTTTTTTACGGTAACACACTATGACACAAGATGAATTAAAACAAAAAGTAGCCAAAGCGGCCATTGAATACGTGAAAGACGTTGCGATTATCGGTGTAGGCACCGGCTCTACTGTTAAACACTTTATTGATTATCTAGCTGATATTAAGGGTAATATTGAAGGTGCTGTTTCTAGCTCTGAAGTCAGTACAGCACACTTGAAAAAAGTCGGAATTCCAGTCTTTGATCTTAACGCAGTCGGTACTTTAGATGTTTATGTCGATGGCGCAGATGAAGTAAGTCCTCATAAACATCTGATTAAAGGCGGCGGTGGCGCCTTAACCCGTGAGAAAATTATTGCGGCAGCCAGTAAGAAATTTGTTTGTATCGTTGATGAAACTAAAACAGTTGATGTCTTAGGAGCTTTTGCTTTACCTGTGGAAGTTATTCCTATGGCAAGAAGCTATGTCGCTAGAGAATTGGTTAAACTAGGTGGTCAACCGGTCTGGCGTGAAAACTATATCACCGACAACCACAACGAAATTCTTGATGTACACAATCTTTCGATCTTAAATCCTATCGAATTAGAAAAGATCATTAACAACATTACCGGTGTTGTGACTAACGGTTTATTTGCGATACGTCCTGCTGATATCGTTTTAATTGGTAAAGGTACCGAGGTTATTACTCGCTAACAGATCAAATGTCGAGCAAGGTCACTTGCTCGACATTTTCTCATCTTATGACTATCGAAATAAAACCAGCACTTCTGTCCGCTTCTAGTTTATAGTCTACTTTTTATCTCGAATAAGACTCCTTGCTAATTTGAGAATTATCCTGATAAATCCCTGTTAATTTGCGCTTAAACTCATCAGAAATTACTCTAGAATCTTGTTTGTTTTTTACTACTCGAGGCGTAATCAATACCACTAATTCTGTTTTATTATTTTTCTTGTCAGTCGATCCAAATAATGGCCCAATCACGGGTAACTCATATAAAAAAGGGAATCCATTTTTATTGCTAGTGACCTGATCACTAATTAAACCTCCCAAAACAATGGTTTCTCCATCATGAACAGCCACCGAACTATCAATCTCTTTCTTGTTAATTGTTGGAGACTGAATACCTGTTGTACTGGTTACAGCCACTGCATCACTAACAATCTGTTTGAGCTTCATATTAACCATACCGTTTGCATTGACTCTGGGCGTAACCTCTAAAGTCACACCCGTATCTTTGTACTGAATGGTGTTCGCCGTTGCCAAACCCGTGGAAAGCGGGCTTGATGTCGTACCAGTTTGTATTGGCACTTGTTGACCCACATTAATTTTAGCTTTTTGGTTATTTAAAACCATTAAGGAGGGCGAAGAAATAACATTAAGATTATCGGCAGTCGCCTGTGAACTTAAAAGTGCCTGTACTGCTCCAGAACTGTAGAGAGCACTAAGCCCACCCGTAGCAACAGCCGCTGCTGTAGTTGCTGCCGCTGTTCCTGTCGATGATGCCGTCGATGTAGGAGCACCGTTAATTATCGCGCTACTGCGTCCATGGTTTAAATACCAGGATATCCCATACTGAAGTTCATTTTTTAATGTAACTTCTACGACAGTGGCATCAATCAATACCTGTAATGGCATCAAATCTAATTGTTCAATCGCAGGTAATATCACTTCGTAATCCTGAGCTGTTGCAACAATTATTATTGAGTTGTTAGCATCATCGGCAATGATTTTTACCTTACCCACATTAGCAATTGAACCACCTGTAGACTCACCGCCACTAGTACCCACACCAACAGCACTATTTTCCAATTCGTTGGTAGCAAAAGCACTTAGATTCCCGGACAAGCTATTACCCATACTAGAACCACTTATACCCGTATTACTCATGCCGGTATTATTCATGCCGGTGTTACTCATATTAGGAGCTGAACTTCCCACGTCAGAAGCCGAGGTATCTTGACTAGAAATACTGTCAGCCGTTTCACCCGGGGCAACTTTAGCAGAGGAGTCGTCACTTTTAGAAGTCGTAAAAATCTTGCTTAGGGTGGCCGCTAATTTTTTTGCATCGACATGTTGAACTTTATATATATGTACTCCACCACCAGAAGCTGTGTTAGCCTTATCTAACCTACCTATCCAATTTTCTATATCATTTAGATAGTGCGCTTGGTGAGTCACTGCCATCACTGCATTTAAACGCTTTATTGGCATAAACTGAAAAAAATCGGATTCTCCACCCTTACTACCTTTCTGATAGAAAACACTTTGCAACTCTTTAATAATCGTTTCCGGGTCGACATGTGTGAGAGGAAACACACCAAAAGATCGTCCCTTCAAAACATCAATATCAAAAGTATTAACCATATCTATCACCCTGGCTATCTCATCGGCCGTACCGGCAGCGACTAAAATATTGCGTTTGGAATCTACATTTATAATAGTTTTTTCATAGACCAAGGGCTTTATAATATCGGCAATATCCTTGACGGCTACATTTTTAATCGGTACTACCCGAGTTTGATATCCCACTCCTCTCGTTGAAAAATCAGAGGTATAAAGTGCATCAGTAACAGGTTCAATATGATAAATTTTGCCATCTTTAACCAGGGCAGCGTTATTCATTCTAAGAACCATCTCTAATGCGGGTAGTAACTCTTCTTTGGTTAAAGGTTCAGTTGTTTGTAAAGTCACCTTACCTGCTACTTTTGGGCTTAAAACATAGTTTTGGCCTAAAATATCACTCAACACAACCTTGGCTACTTCACCAAGATCCGCTTCATCAAAATTAAGACTATAAGACCCGGCTTCTTTTGAGGCTATTTTGCTGCTTGTCTGTGGCCGACTGAAAACTACACGATCAGTATCTGGGTAGTGCTCACTGGCGGGTGGAGTAATCGGGGTTTTGTTTTCTAGTTGATGAAACACCTCAGTCGACGCCTCATTCTTCACAGGTTCCAAAGGCAGTTTATCGCGAGGCTTAATTCCAGCTAACTCACATCCGGCTAAGGATAATCCCATAACCAACACACAGCTACTGATACTGATTTTTCTAAAACCTTTATTCATGGGGCATTCTCAAGTTCGCCTTGTATAGGCATCTGGATATCTTCTGGATTGGGGAAATTAATCTTATTGGGCATATTTATTTTCATAGATGGATCTTTTTGTTTTACTTTTCGTAAAAGTAATTCTTTTAACTGCTCACCTTGCTTAAGTATAACCTTGTCTTGATGAACCTCAGTCAGTTTCCAACCATCCAGATCAGCATGTAAAGCAACCCGTCTATATTTATCTTTTGCTGTCTTACCACTTCCACGACCAAATAAGGCGGACAAGCCTTTTCCTGTCGAATAAATACCTATCAGCTCCCACTCAAAAACAACAGGTATTTCTACATTTTGAGTAGATGCATCCTCTTGACTAGATTCATCAACTGGACGTCTACCCTTAATAAATAAAGGACGCGCAACAAAATTAAGATAACTTTCTTGTGGCTTTTTATGAAGATCTATTTGTGGCATCTCTTCCAGCGACGTTTTTACATCATTTAGCATTATAGATTTCATAATGGAATTTTGTGCCCACCCGGCATAAAGCCACTCGCCGGTAATTATAAATACACAAATCACACAAATCGAGGCTAACGAAAATACCAGTTTAATATTCATTATGCTGGTTTTCTCATAAAACTAACCGCCTGAAAATTAACATTCAAGTCATTACTATCTTCAATTTGACGAGTCACTTTATTTCTTGTTCCGCGCATAGGCCTTATATCGAGTTGATTAATAATAATAAGGGGTTCAGATGTCTCTATCTTATAGAGAACGGATTGTAAAACCTGACTACTTCCAGTCATCCTGACACTAACCGTTATCCGCTTAAAAGCATCTTTATTGGTAACAGGTAAAGCTTGCGTACTGCTTAATTGTCCACCTGCATCAACAATTGTTTTTTTTATAAACTCCTGCATTTCAGCGGAAGCTAAGGCATCCGTCGCCTGACGATTAAAATATCCTTGTTGTTCCTGTTTTTTTGTTATGTCCGCCATACTGTTGGTAACTGTATCGGAGTTCGCTAAAATGCGTTCATATTGCTGTAGTTTAAAAACCAGAGCCTTCTTTTCTTCAAGTAATTCAAGTTCTTTACTTATTAAAGGTACAAAAATGACTAAACTTATTATTAGCACAACTCCCGCTAACAGACCGATGGCAAGCCAACGCTCTTGTAATGCTTGAGCTTGTAAATTAGCTTTATTAAATATACTCACCTAATGCTCCGTCTGTGCGTTAGCGTTAGTGTTAGTGTTGGTGTTGGTGTTGGTGTTAATTACATCAACAGTAATCTGGAATCGCTCCAAATTACTAACTCTATCCTGTGTAACGGGCGAAGCAAATCTCGCATTTGAAAATAGCTCAGACTCCTCTAAGACGGCCAGTAATGCTGATGCAGTAGGCGACTCCCCTTGTATTTGCAAATGACCTTCTGAGTATTGCGCATAATTAAGCGAAGTATCATCTTTAATTAACAAGCTTAACGTGTTTAGAATATTAATCACATCAGGACTCGCATTTTTCTCTTTAATGAGTTGGCTAGTTTCATCTATAACGGCGTCAATAGATGATTGCATCGCTTTTACCTTCTTAGCGTCTTTCTCCAAACTTTCTGCTTTTAATTTCAACGTATTAACTGTTTGATATTCAAACCAAACCGGCATAGCAATCACTAAAATCAGTAAAATACTAGTCAATGTTATGAGCGCCCCATTAAGCAAACGCGGCAAATTTGCAGTTTTTTGCCTAAATTTCTCAGGTAACAAATTATAAGCTTCATCAATATCATCAAGACTATTCGGTGCATCTTGATAATCAACAAATAATGGAGATATTCCCATTGCTTTAACATCTTCATAAAGCCCATCGAGTAATTCCCGAGTCGTTACTATAATCATTACTCTTAGATAACCCGGCTCATTTTCGCCCGTAAGCGGCTTAACAGCAAAATAAACCTGTTCTGCCTTGAACGGCGTATAACGATCTAATTCATAAGAAATAACCTGATGTAGATTTTCTTTCGCTGCAATCGGTAAGCTAAGCTCTTTTTGTATGGCTTCTTGAGAGGATAACCTTAAAATTACTTTAGCTTTTGCTAATCGTAGATCCTTTTCATATAAACTTTGTATTGAAAAAGATCTATCTGAACGCTCTAACGTTGCTAGCGGTTCATCCTGATCTAACAGCCTATACGTCAACGCTAACTGGCTGCTTGTAACACGCGGGTGATAGTCGCGCTTATCTGTGGCACGACGCCTAGGCAACACTAACTGACTACTCATTGTGCGAATAATAATGAAACCGTGTTCATTATTAAAAAAAGGCTTTATTCTCTCAGGAATCAGAAAAACAAGCTCACGCTTCCACCAGCGGAAGAACTGTTTAAAATTCAGATCAATTGTTGAGTTCAGGTTCAGCATATTTTTTCACTAATAATTCGCTCATTTTAACCGTAAATAAGGTCTTGTTATTTGCGGTAACACGACTCCATTTTAATATTTGAAAGGGAGTTTCGGCATTTTGTTCCGATTTTTTAATCACTACATTAACAGCTGCCTTGGAATGGTCATCTAAAACGGCTTCAGAGATCACATTAAAAACATCGTTTTGTCCAGCAGGGTTATTGAACTCTGAGTTTAGTGGGAAAGAAGGGGTAGGCTGATTATTGATTACGCTTTGTAATCTGGCGAGAATGTACGACTCAATCAAGCCTTGATCCAATCCTGGAACTACCTGTAAAACCTCTTTACTTGCCATTTGCAGGTTGATTTGCGACTGCCCTGAATAAACGGTCACTAAAGGCTCAATCCATGCAAATAGTGCTTTATCCATACCCAATACTAATTGTAATTCTTCGGTTGATTGAAAAGGCTTATTACTGGGCTGATAGTTTAAACCAGCGGCCTTATACTCATCCTTTTCAGCGCCATTTAGATTGACCAGATCATCAGGATCACGCCAATCAAGAATGGCGGCCACCAGACCATTTTGCTGCTCTTCGTCCACAGGGGCATGAATCATTAAACTCTGTAACAATTGTTGATCCGCTTTGTTAATATCTATTTTTCCATTTTCAGATAACAATTGTATTCGGATTTTTGCACGGTCTGCAATTATTTCATAAACACGCCCATCTGCTCGCCATGCTTTAAAGAGATCAGGATTTGATAACATCATTTCAGCTATTGAAATACCAGACTCAGCAATAGACATTGCCTGTGCATTATTTTTAATGGTTGAAACAATGGATGCTTCTCTGCGCATGGTGAGTGAAAAACTGCCGGCCATGATCATCATCAAACTCAGTATCCACAGAACTAAAATCAAGGCAACGCCCTTTTGTTGCATTACCTAAAAGCCTCCACGGGGTTTGTGGGCAGCCCACCTATGGGATTTAATCCAATACCTGTATTGCTATCGATTGCATCGCTCACTTTAAGCTCAATGATCATCTCCGGCCAATAAATCCCGCTTTCTAGTTCAATCTTAATTTTAACTAAACGAGGTAATATATTTTTATTTAGCCACTCATCCGTCCATACACCTCGACTACTTCCCTCCGTATCCGCACCAAAATACGACAACTTAAAGTCTTTAACGTGCCGGATTAATGTGATATCTTCTTTCTGCGGCTCTTCTCCGTCTATCGGTTCAATGTATGGAATTAATGACACGTTAATTAACTGTTCATTATCCACTTCATTTTTACTTAACAAATAGTGTTGTAATCCCGACCGAGCAGCACTTGCAGGAAATTCAGAAACAAACATTAAAGATTGCGCAGCACCCTGAAAAGAAAAACGCTGTTCGCCTTCAGCCGAATCATTTGACAACGGTTTCGCAACCGATAAATGTTGCTGAAAAAAATTATAAACAACCGCTATTTCGTTAACCTCAGTTATTTTATTTTCGCCTTTTTCCCAACTATCGGTCCCTATTTTTAAACTAGCAAATAATAAAACCACCATAACACTGAGCAAGGTTAGCGCAATAAGGACTTCAATTAAAGTAAAGCCTCTGGAATCAGAACGCAGTCCAACTGAAAGAAACTCAATCGATCGCTTATGCGGTGACCCGACAAAGGCTGCTTTTATTTTCATTTGTTTTGATAGCCCAATTTTAAGGTTGTCAGCTCAATTCGCCTCTTGTTTGCCGCTTGACCCCAACTTACAATAACTTTAACTTTAAAAAGTCCCATTGTAGTTGTTACATAATCAGTATCACTGGTACTAGTACCAAGCTCAAAAATATAGGGATTCACTGTTAACAGCCAATCATATTTCTCATTTTCAGTACCTGAATCCTGACCAACCTGTAAAGGTGTTTCTAGCCCGGTTTTAGCCATCAAGCTTTCAGCGATTTGAACGGCAGCCGTGTAATCCTCGGCGACAGACGCCGTATTAACCCCCGATGAAAATATTTTTAGCAAAATACCCAAAGAAAATGCAAGAATCGAAAATGCAATCAGGATTTCCAATAAGGAAAAACCTTTCTGTTTATTCACTTGAATCTTTATCATTAAGCTCAACCTGACCCGTTAGCCAATTGATATCCAATTGCCAGGTCAACTTGTTTTTCTTCAATGTTATCCGACCACCTGTTGAAGAACCATCTGGAAAAAACCGGACACGCCCCATGCCTTCCTCTGTTAATTCTCTCTTGGCCGTTACCAGGGTTACACCTATTGACTTTGAAATAGCATAGATCTTATCTCGTCGACTGACAGTATACGTATTTTGGATAAGATTAAAGTTAACGGTCATCTCTTGATGAGAAATTAAAGCCTCACCTCTTGCAAACCGTAAGGCAGACGCAATATCCCTGGAAGCCGCTTTAAGTGCTGTAGCATCATTACCTGACGATAAATTAATTCCAACAACAGAAAAGCCCAACACCATTATAAATAATACGATCATTAACTCAAGTAGAGTAAAACCCTTGGTTTTATTATCTACGCCGCCCGATAGGCTGTGCATATTCACTTATCTTAAGTTAACTGTTATTCCCAACTAACAATGTCCTGATCTTCGCCAGTTCCACCTTCTTTACCATCTGCGCCATAAGAGAAAATATCGAACTTTCCATGCTCGCCAGGGAATACATAATGATATTCATTTTGCCATGGATCAAGTGGTATTTTGGACTTTGATAAATAGGGGCCACTCCAGTGCCTAGCGTTATCAGGCGCCTCAATCAATGCATTTAAGCCTTGTTCAGTTGATGGATAGGTGCCTGCATCCAGCTTATACATATCCAGGGTTGAGGCCAAATCTTCAAGCTGTACCTTTGCCGCTTTAGTTTTAGACTCACCCATGTGTTTCATTACTTGTGGGCCAACAATTCCCGCCAGCATGGCAATAATGCCTAAAACAACCAATAACTCAAGTAAAGTAAACCCCATTTGCTTACGATTTTTTATCTGTCTCATAGTCGCCATTATTTCCCAAGTTAAAAAGCCAAATCATTAACACTTAAGATAGCGAGTAGAATTGATACAATAATGCCCGCGATCATAAGCCCCAGAGTAATAATCAGCACCGGCTCAAGAAAAGCCAACAAACGCTGAATAGCCACTCTAAGCTGTTTATCATAAATGGTGGCAACCCGAAGCAACATCTCTTCTAGTCGCCCCGTCTCTTCTCCCATCTTTATCATTTGCAAAGCCATCTTTGGCAGCAAACGCTTTTCCATCAACGCCTCAGATAAGTGTTTACCTTGCTTCAAGTGTTCTTCAGCATCCGCAATAGCTTCAGCCAATACCAGATTATCGACGGTTTCACGAACAATAACCAACGCCGCTAATATTGAAACACCATTGCCCAGCAACGTCCCCAGCGTTCGACTAATATTAGCTGTTTCTTTGTTCGTTATAATTGTGCCGGCCAACGGTAACTTTAAAAAACGCGCATCCCACACTTTTTTTCTGACAGGATCTGCCAGTTGATATTTCATATAACTAGAGCTAAAAATAATCCCTATCAGCAAAGCCCACCAATAACGTTGTAACCATTCAGCCAAGCCTACAACAATTTGAGTAGACACAGGTAACGCTTTGCCGGCGCTTTCAAACATTTCTGTGAATTGTGGCACAACAAACGTTAACATCACAAATAAAGAAGCCAGTGACATCACTAACAAAATAGCAGGATATATTAAAGCTGTACTCACCGTATCTTTTAATTCCTGCGAGCGCTCCAAATACTCTGATAAGCGGGTTAACACCTCATCTAAACCACCACCTGCTTCACCGGCACGCACCATATTCAAATAAAACTTGCTAAAAACACCTTGCTGCTGTTCTAAAGCATCCGCCAAAGACACGCCTCCTTTCACTTTTTCTAACACCTTGGCAATTAACTTTGTTAAGCGTGGATTATCTTCCGTCAAATCCATTAAAACAGACAACGATTTATCAATCGGTAAGCCAGATTCTAATAACGTGGCTAATTCTCCTGTTAATAAAACGATGTCTTTCTGCGATAACGTAGTCTGTTTATTCATCGACCAAAAAAATGATCGACTATTCGCTGGAGCAACACGAATAGGAATATAGCCCTCGGACTGTAAAGTGGAAATGAGTAACTGTTCATCGGCTACATCTCGAACACCCTCCTCCGTTTCGCCTAAACTATTAATTGCTTTATAAGTAAATAAAGGCATCTCAGCTTTCCGAAGTAACGCGCATTACCTCTTCAAGAGTGGTAATGCCTTCTATAACCTTTACCAATCCATTTTCATAAAGCGTTTGCATACCTTCAGCAATAGCCAATTTTTGAATAGTCCCTGCTTCTTCATGAGCCATGATAAGTTTACGGATAGGATCGGTCATGGGTAAAAACTCAATAATGGCTAGTCGGCCTCGATAACCCGTACCTGCACAAGCGGTACAGCCAACGGGCTTGTATAAAACGATCTCACGCTGAGCAGAAAAACGCTGTAGCTGTAAATCCTTAACTAATTCGGGCGCAGCAACCGTACTTTCTTTACAGGCTGGACATAATTTCCTGACCAACCGCTGCGCCAATATGCCATTGACTGTAGAGGTCAGCAAATATTCTTCCAGACCCATATCCAGTAAGCGTGTAATACCGCCAGCAGCATCGTTGGTATGCAATGTGGATAATACTAAATGACCCGTGAGAGCTGATTGAACAGCAATTTTTGCGGTTTCCAGATCCCGCATTTCGCCAATCATGATAACATCGGGATCTTGTCTTACAATAGACCGCAAAGCGGAGGCGAACGTCAACCCTATTTGTGGCTTGGCCTGAATTTGGTTAATCCCTTCCATTTGATATTCAACCGGATCTTCAACCGTAATTATTTTACGCTCAGGCGTATTTAACTGCTTTAATGCTGCATACATAGTAGTCGATTTACCACTTCCAGTTGGGCCAGTAATCAAAATAATGCCGTGAGGCAGAGCCAGTACATCAATAAAGTTTTGTAAATGTCTGCCCGCAAAACCTAAAGCCTCAAAATCCAGTACGGTATTTTCCTTGTCTAATAGACGTATCACCACACTCTCTCCATACATTGTAGGTATCGTAGATACCCGCAAATCCAGCTCTTTCCCCAACATTTGAATTTTGATTCGTCCATCCTGAGGCAAGCGACGTTCGGCAATATTCAGTTTGGCCATAATTTTAATACGAGAAATGACCGCTGCGGTTGATTTTACATTAGGCGCATCTATCGCCTGTAGAACACCATCAACACGTAACCTGACTGTTAAAGATTGTTCAAAAGGTTCTATGTGAATATCTGACGCCCGGGTTTCAATCGCTCGCTGCATAATCAAATTAACCATTTTGATGACAGGCGCCTCACTGGCCAAATCCTTTAAATGTTCTAAATCTTCTTCCCCAAGATCATCTAAGGCTAAATCATCGATCAACTTATCCATTCTCGAACGATCTTCACCATATTGAACATCCAGAGCTGCATCTATTTCTGAAAGCAAACCCACTTTAACAACAACTGATTTTCCTATCATCAAGCTCAGTGCGCTAATAGTAAACTGATCTTCAGGATCCATCATCGCAACGGTCACATTATTATCCGTTTGACCCAAGCCGATAATATGGTAATTCTTTAAAAAACGTAACGACACATCTTCAGGCAATTGTCTTTCTAATGGATATTGACCAGTTGCTACCTTCTCAAATTTACCCGTCTCAGCAAAGGTATCAGCAACATCAAGTTCAGAACATAAGCCCAACTTAACAAGCAACTTGGGCAAACTTTCTCCTACTGAGGTTTTTTGGACACGCTCAACTTTCTTTAATTCCGAAGCTGACAGCTTATGTCTTTCCTGTAAAGTTGCTAACAAAGGCTGATAAGTCATATTTTTCCACTAAATTTGAATTAATATCTATCGAAATAATAAATTGGACTACCCTTATTTTTATAAGTCTACATAACCCGTTTCTTCATGTAAAACAATATCCAAACCTTGCATTTCTTGATCGACCGTGACCCGTAGACCCAACCATTTATCGAGCAATTTTAAAATCACAAAGCTAAAAAAAGCACTCCAGAGAGCTGTTACAACGATTGCTAAAGCTTGAATACTGACTTGATGAGTCATAGAAACGCCTTCGGCTAAGCCCAGCCCACCTAAATCAGCACTCACAAAAACACCTGTCAATAATGACCCAGTAATACCGCCTATACCATGTACAGGAAATACATCTAAAGAATCATCAATTTTTAAGGTACGTTTAACGTATTGAGTAGCATAAAAGCACACTACCCCCGCCGTCACGCCAATGAACAATGCGCCTGATGGACCGACAAAGCCCGAAGCCGGCGTGATTGTCCCTAAACCAGCCACCATGCCAGTAACAATACCCAAGACACTGGGCTTACCAAAACGTTTCCATTCAATAAACATCCAGGTTAACGAACCGGAAGCGGCTGCAATGTGAGTCACTAACATAGCCATGCCAGCACGACCATCTGCGGTCAAGGCACTGCCCGCATTAAAACCAAACCAGCCGACCCAAAGCATACCAGCACCCGTCACCACCATCGTCATATTATGAGGCGGCATTGCTGTATTTGGAAAACCTTTTCTTTTACCCAGGACAACAGCCGCTACCAATGCAGCGACACCCGCATTAACATGAATGACAATACCACCCGCAAAATCCATGGCACCCAGATCAGCTAACCAGCCACCACCCCATATCCAATGACACACCGGCATATACACAAAAATCAGCCATAAACTACTAAACCAGAGCATAGATGAAAACTTCATACGTTCCGCAAATGCCCCCACAATAAGAGCTGGCGTGATAATAGCAAAGGTCATTTGAAACATGAAATAGACCGTTTCTGGTATGTCTCCCGTCAGCACTGTCGTATTGATATCAGGAAGAAATACTTTGGATGCGCCGCCGATAAATTTCTGTAAATCTCCGCCATTCGTAAAGATAAAACTATAAACTCCTGCGAGCCAAAGAATAGAAACAACACACGTAATAGCGAAACATTGCATCAATACAGATAAGACGTTTTTACTTCTTACTAACCCGGCATAAAATAAGGATAAGCCGGGTATAGTCATAAAAAGGACTAACGCTGTAGACGTTAAAATCCAGGAAGTATTAGCCTGATTTAAAGCATCAGCTAAGGCTAAATCAGGTAGTAAAAATAAACCTAAAATTAATTGCTTAATCGTAGTCGAGGACATTTTAAATCGCATCCTCTCCGGTTTCACCCGTTCTAATACGAACAACCTCTTCCAGATTGGAAACAAATATCTTTCCGTCGCCTATTTTTCCAGTATTAGCAGCCTTGACAATGGTACTCACTGCTTTCTCTACCAAAGCATCGGAGACAGCGATCTCAAGCTTAACCTTAGGCAGAAAATCAACCACATACTCAGCACCTCGATATAACTCAGTATGACCCTTCTGGCGACCAAACCCCTTGACTTCAGTTGCGGTTACACCTGAGACGCCTATCTCAGATAATGCTTCCCTAACATCATCCATTTTAAATGGTTTTATTATTGCAGTTATTAGTTTCATTTTATCTCCTGTTATTATTTTAGAAAAACAATTTGTGTTACGGTGTTGCATAATAGTGAATTATCAATCAACATACAATTATTAGACTGCGATCACCGTTAAAATATCATACTATCATGGCTTGTGGTTCACGCATTTTAATAAGACAGTACAATTCACAGAATCAAATTACAAGGAGAATCGACGTCAAAGAAATGAACGCCTTGACTGAAGCTGAGTATTTAGAGTAAAAAGTAGTTTCGATCGATACATTAGGTTAGGTGTTCACATTCAACCCGAATCAGTGTTCAAATTATTCAGAATACGCAATAGCAAAGATAATTGAAAAATAAATGGCTTTATCAACTTTAAAACACATCTTATTGCTGGGGTTCCTGGCCATTCTTTTATCGGGGTGTGCGAGTTTTGGAAGAGGTGTGGCAGAAGCAGTACTAGAAAAAGCGAACACTGAAGACACACGGGTTTGTCAGGTTAGGGGAAAGCCTTTTGTAGGAATAGCGCCTAGCTTAGAGGAGCCTCAAGGCAAAACTAAAGTATTGATGGTTCATGGAGTAGGTGATCATTTGCCCGGTTATGCAACAGAGTTTCAGGAAAAGTTGGCTAAAGAACTGAAACTGACGGCTAAAGAGAGCAATTATAAAGAAATTCAGTTAATGTCATTTAGTGATCCCGAACAAAAGCTGGGTAATTTGAGGGTTACCCGCTTACAAAATGAAGATAATAGTAAAGATCTTTGGTTTTATGAATTAGCGTGGTCCGAAATTACCCGTGCGCAAAAGGCATTATTGGCTTTTGATAACTCGGGAGAATATTCATTTCGTCGTGCTGAAGTCAATGAGATGTTGAAGAAGTTTAGTAACGATACTGGTCCAGACCCGATTATATATTTTGGTAAAAGTAGAGATCTTATTTTGCGATCATTTGCTCAGGCAGTCTGCTGGATGAGTAAAGATAGCTGGGATCAACTGCCTGAGGAAGGACGGCATGGCTGTGACTTTAGTAATAGTCTAAATGAGAGTTTTAAGGACGATGAAATCTTTTTTGTCTCTCACAGTTTAGGTAGCAGGATTACTATTGACGGAATAACAAGGATGGTTTCTTTGCTGGAGCAACCAGAAGCAAAGACCACGTTACGAACGATTAACAAAATGAAGCGTGAAATTTTACAGAATAAGCATGTACAAATTTTTATGTTGTCCAATCAACTGCCGATGTTGCAAGTGGGTCGAGAATTACCTGAAGTGACTGGGCAAAAAGCCGAGTATTGTTCAGTAGGGAGTCCAAAATACAATTCCCGGATGTTTAATGAGACGTCAATTATTGCTGTTAGCGATCCAAATGATCTTTTAAGCTATGCCATACCTCATGATTTTAGTACAAAATACTTGGATTCAAGATTGTGTGCTAACGTAACCAATATCAATATTAATATTGCAAAGGTGTTTGATGCATTTGGCATTGGTAAGATAGCAAATCCGATGGAGGCACACATTGGCTATCCTAAAGATGATAGAGTTGTCGCATTAATCGCTAATGGTATTGGTAATGCACACACCGCTCCCTTGGTAAAAGAACGATGTGAATGGACGGAAACCACAGACTAAGTGGGGCACCCGTGGGTAGCTTTCAGGTTCAATGCGTTTGGTTTATATAATATGTTAGGCTGTGATTATGAAGGTCATGGCTATCAGGCTAAATACCATTCTAAATTGTAGGCTGGCTGCGTAATCGTCATTAATCGATATGAGGCATTACTAACGTTTCACAAGGTAATAATTTTTTTTATAATCGATAGGTGAGTCAATTGAAAAAAACAGTCTTAATACTTTTATTGCTGTCCAGTGTTATCTCTTGCGCCTATTACCCCTACAGCGGTGGATACAGTTATTATCCAGCCTATACACCCTATTATGGTGGCTTTGGTTATGGCTATAGAGGAGGATATGGCGGTGGTTACCGAGGCGGATACGGTGGTGGATATGACGGATATCGTGGCGGGTTTGGTGGAGGCTATGGTGGTTTTCATGGTGGTTTTGGGGGGCATGGCAGACATCACTGAAGCTAGCTACGAGCTACACGACAACATAGAACAACCTGCGCGTTGACGTGCCCAGTCAGGGCGTTTTTCAGCGAATAATGCTTTATCCGGTTGTTCATGATAGGGATGACGTAACACCTCTAGCAGTTCGTTGACCAACGAAAAATCACCTTCTTCTGCTTTATCAATAGCGAGTTGAGCCAGATAGTTGCGTAACACATATTTTGGGTTGATTGCGTCCATTTGTTTACGCCTTTCACTATTTGATGTGCCGTCTTTCTGCACACGTTTCCGATAATTTTCTAGCCACTCATTTAAGCGCCTGCTATAACTTGGCGTGATTTGTTCGGGCACGTAATAAGCCACTGATAACAATTGAAACGCTGCTTGCTTATTATGTTCTACTTGAGAAATACCGGGATCACAATTGATTTTAGCGAGCTGGCGATAAAACAGCGTCATATCAGTTTCGACTATTTGTAATATCATCAATAACTCTGAGCACAAAGCGTCGTCCGTTTCTGGCTCAAACGCTTTAAAGCCCAGCTTGTTGGCCATCATGTCTTGCCAACCTTGTTCAAAGGTCGCTGTGTATCTATCCATAGCCTTTTGTAGCGGCTCTACCTGTTCAATGAGCGGATAGATTGCATTGGCGAGTTGACCTAAGTTCCAGAAAGCAATTTGAGCCTGATTGCCAAAGCGATAACGCCGCTCTTGGGCATCGGTTGTATTGGGTGTCCAATTAGGGTCATAGTTCTCCAGCCAACCATAAGGGCCATAATCAATCGTTAGACCCAATATCGACATATTATCTGTATTCATGACCCCATGCACAAAACCAACGCGCTGCCAATGGATAATCATGTTAGCCGTTCTTTGACAGACTTCATTAAACCAAGTGATATAAGTTTCAGGTGAGGGAGTTCCCAAGTGTGGAAAATCAGTTCGAAGGGTGTAATCTACCAATTTCTTGAGTAGGTCATGATCACGACGTGCCATTAAAATTTGGAAACTGCCAAAGCGGGTAAACGAAGGCGCGACACGACAAACCACAGCCCCTGGTTCTGCCTTAGGATTGCCGTTATAAAACATGTCCCGAATAACATTTTCACCCGTTACTATGACACTTAAGGCACGGGTAGTAGGCACGCCTAAATGAAACATGGCTTCACTGCATAAGAACTCACGTATCGAAGATCTTAACACGGCCAAGCCATCTGCGGTTCTGGAATAAGGAGTAGGCCCCGCACCTTTTAGTTGCAAAGCCCAACGCTCACCATTTTGATTAATGATTTCCCCTAAATTGATGGCACGACCATCGCCCAATTGTCCTGCCCAACTGCCAAACTGATGCCCTCCGTAACAGGTAGCATAAGGCTCCATGCCGTCTAGTTGACGATTGCCGACAAAAATTTCTGTAAAGTCATCGGATGCACAGAACTCAGGCGATAAGTCTAATAACTCAGCAACCTCAGCAGAATAGGCAACCGTTTTTGGCGCACTAACAGGCGTGGGTAAAACCCGAGAGTAACAGGCACCCAAGACTTGCCGACGAAAGTTTTGGCTCTCGGGATCAGCCGGTAATGCTTCAATAAAACGATTATCAAAGTTTAATTGCTGAACACTAGACAGTTTCGTTGGCGTTTTCATATTAAGCCTGGCTATTTAAATAGTCTTCATAATTACCGTTAAAATCAACGATACCATTAGAAGTTAACTCAATAATACGGGTCGCTAAAGAAGACACAAACTCTCGGTCATGACTGACAAAGATCAGCGTGCCCGGATAGTTTTCAAGCGCTGTATTCAGCGATTCAATCGATTCCATATCCAAATGGTTAGTGGGTTCATCCATCACCATGATGTTATTTTTTTGGAGAATTAATTTACCAAATAACATACGGCCTTGTTCGCCCCCTGAGATAACTTTAACCGATTTGTTAATGTCGTCCGCGCTGAACAATAAACGCCCTAATGTACCCCGTATAGTTTGGTCATCATCAGAGTCTTTACGCCATTGCCCCATCCACTCGATAAGCGTTAGATTTTCTGCAAAGTCTTCGGCATGATCTTGAGCAAAATAACCGACTTCGGAGTTTTCTGACCATTTAACTTCACCCGTGTCAGGGGTTAATTCACCAACAAGAGTTTTTAGTAAGGTTGATTTACCTATCCCATTGGGACCAATGACCGCAATACGTTCACCCACAGGAACCATTAAATTCAGATTTTTAAAGAGCGGCTCGCCGCCATAACCTTTGCTTAAATCACTCACTTCGAGTGCCAAACGGTGTAACTTTTTAGTTTGATCGAAACGTAAGAAAGGATTAACTCGACTAGACGGTTTCACCTCATCCAGTTTAATTTTGTCGAGCTGCTTAGCACGAGAAGTGGCTTGTTTCGCTTTAGAAGCATTAGCTGAGAAGCGACTAACGAAGGTTTGCAGTTCAGCAATTTGCGCTTTTTTCTTGGCATTTCCTGCGAGTAAGCGTTCACGGACTTCAGTAACAGCGACCATGTAATCATCATAATTACCGGGATAGACACGCAACTCACCGTAATCCATGTCAGCCATATGTGTACAAACACTGTTTAAAAAATGCCGGTCATGCGAGATAATAACCATGGTGCAATTACGTTCATTCAGGATGTCTTCTAACCAGCGAATAGTATTGATATCCAGGTTGTTGGTCGGTTCATCTAATAACATGATGTCAGGATTAGCGAACAGTGCCTGCGCTAATAAGACTCGCAATTTCCAACCCGGAGCCACCGCACTCATTAAGCCATTATGTTGTTCAATAGGAATATCCAAGCCTAATAGCAGTTCACTGGCGCGTGATTCGGCGGTATAACCACCGTATTCTGCAAACACCGATTCAAGTTCTGCTGCGTGCATATAATCGTCTTCGGTGGCTTCCATATTGGCATAAATAGCATCACGCTCAGACATGGCCGCCCACATTTCAGCATGACCCATTAAAACCACATCCAGCACGCGATAATTTTCGTAAGCAAACTGATCCTGACGCAAATTCCCCAGTCTTTCATTAGGGCTGAGGCTGACGTTACCTGCTGAGGGCTCTAAATCGCCGCTCAATATTTTCATAAAGGTAGATTTACCGCAGCCATTGGCGCCAATCAGGCCGTAGCGGTTGCCATCGCCAAATTTAACTGAAACGTTTTCAAATAGGGGTTTAGCCCCAAATTGCATAGTAATGTTTGCTGTAGAAATCAAAGTATTGTTCTCAAGTGTAATAGAGCCTGTAAAAAATAATTGGCTTATTTTATCAGATTACAAGAAGCCACTATTAATTGAAATGTAAATTTAAACGGTCATGTAAGATAAGTTGACTTATATTAAGTTCATACCGTAAATTAAACGGTAACATCTACTACCATTTTAACTCTTACTCCCTATAAAAGGCACTAAAGGAATGAACAAAGGAACGTACGGTTTAGTTTCACAACGATTACAATTCATTTTATTAGCCTGCATTTCGATAGTCATCAGTAGTTGCGATAGTCAGACTCATTCTGACGCTCAAAGTGCCCCCCCGCCACCTCATGTAAAAATAACGCAGCCTTTAGCTCAAGAAGTTACTGAGTGGGACGAATATACAGGACGTATAGAAGCGGTTAGTTCAGTTGATATTCGTGCTCGGGTGAGTGGCTATTTAGAGAAAGTAAACTTTAAGGCAGGTGCCAGGGTTAAAAAGGGTGAGCTTTTATTTGAAATTGATCCGAAACCTTTTATTGCACAATTACAATATGCGCAAGCTGAACTTGAAAGCGCCAAAGTTAAACGTGAATTAGCCAAGAATGACTTGGAACGTGCGGAGCGATTGTTCAGTGGTAAAGCCATTTCGGAAGAAGAGCATGATGCCCGTAGTAAAGGAGCCCGAGAGTCTGTCGCATCTGTGCAATCGGCTGAAGCGAATGTCAATACGGCTAAATTAAATTTAGAGTTTACTAAAATACGTGCGCCCATTGATGGGCGTATCGGTCGAGAGTTAATTACCGAAGGCAATCTGGTGAGTGGAGGCGGTGGAGATGCAACCCGTTTAACCTTTATTGTTTCAACTGACCCTGTGTATGTCTATGTTGATGCAGATGAACATTTAGCCCTCAAATATCGTCGTCAAGCGCACCAGACCGCCAACTCAAAGGCTGTAGAACACACCTCAGCACAATTGGCCGTTTCTGATGAGACTGATTTCCCTCATTTAGGTTATCTTGATTATATTTCACCGCGTGCTGATACGGCAACAGGAACCGTGTCTTTGAGGGGCGTATTTGCTAACCCCGATGATTTATTGAGTCCGGGGTATTTCGCCAGAATGCGAATTCGTGCGAGTGTACCTTACTCGGCTATTTTAGTGCCTGATAGAGCTATTGCGACTGATCAGGCTCAGCATTTTGTATGGGTTATAGACCAGGAACAAAAAGTGCAATATCGCAAAGTTGTTTTAGGTGCTCATATCGGACAATCTCGCGTGATTACATCGGGTTTAAGTACACAAGACTGGATAGTGATTGAAGGACTGCCCAGATTGATGCCGGGAATTAAAGTGAATCCAGAACGTATTTCACTGACCGCATCAAAGGGTGAGAAATAAGTAATGAATAAATTTGCGCATTTTTTTATTGATAGACCTATATTTGCTGCTGTACTGTCTATTTTGATTGTCTTATTGGGTAGCCTTGCGTTAATCACCTTACCCATTATGCAATATCCAGAGATAGCCCCGCCGACGGTGGTTATCAGTGCGACTTATGCAGGAGCCAATTCTAAAGTCGTTGCAGAAACAGTGGCGACACCCATTGAGCAAGAAGTGAATGGCGTTGAAGATATGCTGTATATGTCTTCTCAATCCACCAACAGTGGCAGTATGGCCCTGACGGTCGCTTTTAAGCCTGGAACAAACCTCGATAAAGCCCAGGTTTTGGTGCAAAATCGAGTCGCTTTAGCTGAACCCAGACTGCCAGAAGAAGTCAGGCGGCAAGGCATCAGTGTTAAAAAACGCAGTCCCGATTTAAGTTTAGTGGTTAACCTGGTATCTCCAGACCAACGTTATGACAGTGTTTATCTTAGCAATTATGCGCTATTGCAAATCAAAGACACGCTGGCGCGTTTACCCGGTGTGGGCGACATTGTGATCTTTGGTGCCCGCGATTACAGTATGCGGCTCTGGTTAAATCCTGAACAAATTGCAGCTCGTAATTTAACGGCAGGCGATGTAGTCAGTGCCATTAGAGATCAAAATGTTCAAGTAGCGGCGGGTGTGGTTGGTCAACAACCCAGCAAAGAGAAAACTGATTTTCAGTACACCGTTACTACCCTAGGGCGGTTAATGAACGCTGAACAGTTTGCCGATATTGTGATTAAAAAAGGCAAAGACGGGCAGGTCACCTATCTTAAAGATGTTGCCCGCATTGAGTTAGGTGCCAAAGATTATAACTCTGGACTGGTGCTTGATGGCCAGGAATCGGTGGGGCTCGCTATTTTTCAGCTACCCGGCTCTAATGCTTTAGATACCAAAAAAGCCGTTGTTGAAACGATGGTAAAGCTTAAAAAACGCTTCCCCGAAGGCCTTGATTACAAAATGATTTACGATACCGTGGTCTTCGTTCAACAATCTATTAAGGCAGTCACTAAAACATTATTTGAAGCCTTGTTATTAGTCGTTATTGTGGTGGTTATTTTCCTACAAAACTGGCGTGCGACTATTATTCCTTTATTGGCCGTTCCCGTTTCCTTAATTGGTACGTTTGCGGTCATGTCTGCAATGGGGCTATCTCTCAACACCTTATCTTTATTCGGGATGGTATTAGCGATTGGCATCGTCGTGGATGACGCCATTGTATAGAGCAGGACTGAGCGTTAAAGAGTTAAAGGCTGAAATCACCGTTGATACGGCGATAGTGAGGGCAAATTGTTTGTAGAATGCCCCCGAAACCCCCGTAATAAAAGCAGTGGGTACAAATACCGCGACTAATACTAAGGCAGTGGCAATAATAGGCCCAACGACTTCAGTCATGGCGAGACGGGTAGCGTCTCTGGCAGAAAGCCCTTCGGCAATATGTCGTTCAACGTTTTCGACCACTAAAGTGGACCCCATTGTCCAGACAAATAATGCCTTAGTTTAAGATAGAGTTCTGTTTATCTTCCAGCTGAATGGCGCTGTCCCCTATTCGTTACGCATGAACCGATGTTTCTGTCGATCCATATTTATCTATAATTTTTG
>CAIMEB010000272.1 GCA_903839855.1 uncultured Methylococcaceae bacterium | reverse complement strand
GATGTTTGGCGGCACTTACAGGGTTACCGTTACCGAAACCTCATCATTTCTTCAAGTTTTTTGTAAATCTTCGATTCACTATTTTGTCTGTAGCCCCTTATTTATATGGTCTACAGCATTTCCGTTCAGACACTATTTATATAGCGTGCTTTGTATCATTGACAATATCATTCACTCAAGACAACGCCCCCTGTGTTTTTAATTTTAATGTCTCATTATGCTGTAAAATTGTTCTTTTTTTAAGCTTCAAATTAGATGACCTTAAACCGTATACCTCGCCTTGCTTTAACACCCGGAGAACCCGCTGGTATAGGCCCAGACCTTTGCGTACAACTCGCTCAACGAGATTTACCCTACGCTCTCGTTGTCATCGCTTGCCCAGCGTTATTATTACAACGTGCTAAGCTCTTAGGTTTACCGCTCTCTATTGACGAATTTAACCCGGACTTACCACCCGCGCTTCATACCGCAGGACGTTTAACCGTACTTCCCGTTGAAATCAACGAACCGGTAACATGTGGACACACCACCCCACTCAACAGTCGCTATGTTTTAAAAACGCTGGATAAAGCCATTCAAGGCTGCCTTAATGGCCTGTTTGACGCACTCGTCACCGGCCCCGTTGATAAAGGTATCATTAATGATGCAGGCTTTGCTTTTAGCGGTCATACTGAATATATAGCCGAAATAACTGGCGGACACCCTGTGATGATGCTGGCAACCGAAAAACTGCGTGTCGCCTTAGTGACCACTCATTTACCTCTTAAAGCCGTCAGTGCGGCGATTACACAGATCCGCTTACGCGCGGTTATTGGAGTACTCGCGCATGACTTAACCACCCGATTTAACATTGTCTCCCCTAAAATCCTGGTCTGCGGTCTTAATCCCCATGCGGGTGAAAACGGCCACTTAGGCCATGAAGAAATCGAAATCATAACACCTGTATTGGACAATTTACGTCAGCAAGGTGTAGACCTGATAGGTCCCTTGCCCGCCGACACGTTATTTACCCCCAAATACTTAGAGACTGCCGATGCGGTGTTGGCTATGTATCACGACCAAGGCTTACCGGTGCTGAAATACCAAGGCTTTGGTAAAGCAGTCAACATTACCCTGGGACTGCCTATAATTCGCACCTCTGTTGATCATGGCACGGCTCTGGATCTTGCAGGTACAGGTAAAGCGAACATTGGCAGCCTGCTGGTTGCGCTTCAAACCGCCTTAACCATGACTCATCATTCTCTATAAGCACATGACACACACACCTCGCAAACGCTTTGGCCAGAATTTTTTACATGACCACAACATCATTTACAACATTCTCTCCAGTTTAAACACCAAGCCCAACCAACACTGGGTTGAAATTGGTCCCGGTATGGGTGCCCTGACAGAGCCTTTATTAGCACTCGGCTTACAACTTGAAGTCGTGGAGCTGGACAGGGATTTAGTCGTTTATCTTAAAGATAAATTTAAACACCACACACAGTTACAGATTCACAGCGCCGATGCTTTAAAGTTTGATTTTCCATCGCTGGTTAAATATGACGAGAAACTGCGCATCATTGGCAACTTGCCCTATAACATCTCGACACCGTTAATGTTTCATTTGCTGGATAATGCGGCTTGTATTGAAGATATGCACTTTATGCTGCAAAAGGAAGTGGTTGATCGTATTTGTGCCGCACCCGGCAGTAAAAAATACGGTAGACTCAGTGTCATGATGCAATATTACTGTGCTACAGAACACTTATTTGACGTGCCGCCCGAAAGTTTCGATCCAGCCCCTAAAGTTATGTCGGCTATTGTTAGATTAATACCGCATCAACAACCGCCCGTGGCGGTTAATAACATAAAAATGCTGAATCGAGTGGTTGTACAAGCCTTCTCTCAACGTCGTAAGACCTTGCGCAACTCTTTAAAAAAACTTATCGAAGAAGACGCAATTGTTGCACTGGGTATTGATCCTAATTTACGGGCAGAAGTGATCTCACTGGCGGACTTTGCTCGATTGAGTAATTTGTTACGCGAAAAAGACCTCACAGAAGAGGATGCAGAGCTAGACTTAAATGGTAATTAGTGCCTGAACGAAAAAGCCGTTTTTTAAAAAATATCAGCATCAAAACGATGTGATTAATATTTGGTTGTAGTCTGGCAGGCTAAAAAATGAGTTATCTCCCGAGGTGTCACCCGTAAATTAGAATGATCTCTAATAATTTCAAATTTTAGACGCACCTTCCCTGTGGATAACCTTACGGTTTTTTTAAAAACTGCGTCAGGCAGCCCGTTTTTGTTTCTCGTCCAGCAGTCGCTG
>CAIMEB010000271.1 GCA_903839855.1 uncultured Methylococcaceae bacterium | reverse complement strand
TGACTGGTTGCCTTTTGACGCTTATAAGTCTTTTGCTGATCTCAAAAGAGAATTATTTGATGTGCTTGCTAATATTGGACTATCTTTCACCGTAGACTTTTCTTAAAAGTTAAGTTAAATTAATTTTACATAGGTACTTATATAGGTCTTGACAATGAGGAGTACTTTATCTATAGTCATAACCGTTAGTGTTATTCAACAGATTGGTTGAAACAAATAACTTAAATTTTAATGATAGGCTGATGGAAAACGCACACTTCGGGGAAGGCTTTGAATTACAAGAGAAGGAAATCAGGTCACTATTTTAGTCTTTAGTTAAATTATTTAAATTACTTGATCGGCAGTACCGATCTTTTGCCTCTAAGTAGGCTAGCTGTTCCATGACAAAAACATCGAAAAAAAATCTATTGGCTGACAAAAAAACAACTTGTTTTGACGGTTACATTGTCTGCTTAGGCGCTTCAGCAGGGGGCTTGGAAGCGCTTGAGAAATTCTTCAACGCTTGCCCCTCTAATACAGGTGCGGCATTTGTTGTTGTTCAGCATCTGTCTCCTGACCACAAAAGCATGATGAGTAATCTGCTGGCTCGTTATACCAAAATGCCTGTCATCATGGTAGAAGAGGCCATGCCTATCCAAAGCAATCATGTTTTCCTCATTCCTCCGGGTGCAATTATGCACGTTTCAGAGGGGCATCTTCATCTTACACCAAAGAACCCGCATGGATTGACACTGGCAATTGACATATTCTTGTCCTCGTTGGGTGATATCTATGGTAAACAGGCGGTGGGTATCATTCTCTCTGGGACGGGTACCGATGGCACACGTGGTGCAGTTTCCATTAATGCAGCAGGTGGCTTTGTTATGGCACAGTCTCCCGATTCGGCAAAATTTGACGGTATGCCTCGTAGTGTAATTGCTACTGGCGTTGTAGATGCTGTTTTATTGGCTGAAGAGCTTCCCGCGCGTTTGGTGGCTCACATCAATAAGCTACCGTATAAAGATACCCTGGTGATAGCTAAAGTGATCCCTTATGCGGCAATGAATCCTGAAGACGTTATGTCCGCCATTCTGCAACTGCTATATCAGGTTGGTGGAATTGATTTTTCAGATTATAAGCCTGCCACAGTGATGCGCAGGATCGAGCGGCGTATGCAAGTGCGCCAAACACAAGATCTCTCCTTGTACCTTGATTTGCTTGAGAATGATCGTGGTGAGGTATTAACGCTACGCAGAGAAATGCTGATTTCAGTAACAAGTTTTTTTCGCGACCCGGAAACTTTCGAAGAGCTCTCAACTAAAGCAATTTTACCCATGATCTCAAAAAAGCAAGTCGGTGATACTATCCGGGTTTGGGTTGCCGGTGTAGCATCAGGCGAAGAGGCTTACACCATAGGTATGTTGTTTCTTGAAGCGTTTGAACGTGAACGACGCTGGCCTAATCTAAAGATTTTTGCAACCGATGTTGATCCTCAATGTGTTGAAACTGCAGCGCTTGGTCAATACCCTGAATCGGCGGCAGCGGAGTTATCACCGGAGCGTTTAGAAAGGTTCTTCGAAAAGAATGGCGATAGCTTTATGGTAAAAAAAGAATTACGGCAATGTATCGTTTTTGCGCGTCACAACCTGCTATCGGATCCGCCTTTTACCAAAATAGATCTTGTTTCGTGTCGAAACACGCTGATCTACTTCAAATCAGCTGCTCAGGAGCGGGCATTGAGATCACTACAGTATGCGATCAATCAGAATGGTGCATTGTTATTGGGGCCGAGTGAGTCGTTAGCCTCTATAACAGAAGGATTACAGGTCATCAGCGCTAAGCATAAACTATTTCGGCGGAAAGGTGTGGTAAAGCTGCCTTTTCTGGATCGTCAACGCAGTGCAATTTATTCGCATCCGCCACAACGTAAAGCGACAGTAGTCAGTAAAGCGAGACGACGTGCAAGTGATGGCAGTTTATCCGACGCAGGGCTTTCCACGTTGATAAACAAATTTGCACCGCCTGCTATCCTGGTTAATGAAAACCAGGAAGCTGTTCATCTTTATGGCGATGTCAATGTCTATCTGTATAACGTGTATAACAGGGAAGGGACGGCAAGTCTTGAGATTAATCGTTTGTTGCCTGATGCTTTGATTCCAGTGGCTTCTGCACTGCTTTATAAGGCCATTCATGATCATTGCTCTTTAGTTTCTGACTTGGTGGATGTAGTTCTGAACGATGGCGTACATCGAACCCTAAAATTATCGGTTCACCCTGTTCCAAACGAAAATCAGGAGCGCCTGGCATTGCTTTGCTTCGAGGCGGAAGCGACCATAAATATTTCAGAAATAGCCCCCGTTAATGTCGATGCTGTCACGGTTGAACGTGTGCTACTTCTTGAACGCGAACTTGCTGCAACCCGTGATAGTTTACAATCGACTATCGAAGAGTTGGAAACATCGAATGAGGAACTTCAGGCTACTAACGAAGAGCTGATGTCCTCGAATGAGGAACTGCAAAGTTCAAATGAAGAGCTACAATCAGTTAATGAAGAGATGAATACGGTCAACGACGAATTTCAGGAAAAAATGCTACTCCTGAATCGGGCTAATGCTGATCTTGATAGTATGGCTAAAGCATCTGGGGTCGCCACGGTCTTTATTGATACCCAATTACTGATTACGCGGTTTAGTCCTGATGCAAGCCAGATTTTTAAACTGCGTGATACGGATATTGGACGCCCGTTAGATGAGATTGCCAATGTTCTGAGTTATCCTGATCTGATGGTAGATCTGACCACAACGATTAAGACCGAACGAATGATCGAGCGTGAAATTAACTCGTTGGATCATAAAAAAACGTATCTTGTTCGAATATTACCTTATCAGGTAGCGTCGGCAACTGTTTGCGGAGTGGTAGCTACTTTTGTTGATGTCACTGCCTATCATGATGTCAATCGGCTACAGTCGATTATAGATGCCTTGCCAGAACACATTGCGGTCGTTGACCCTGTTGGTGTCATTGTGATGATCAATGCAGCCTGGCGTCGTTTTGCCATAGCTAATGGTGATAAGGAGTTGAAACGTTCCGGTCTGGGGGCAAATTATCTCGAAGCTTGTAAGGTAAGTAATCATGAAGAAGATACTATCGCTAAGGCGGCAGCAAAGGGCTTAAGATCCGTGCTAGAAGGATCGTTGCCTCTTTTCACACTTGAATACCCCTGTCACTCACCTATCCAAAACCGATGGTTTGTAATGAATGTTGCTCCTGTGATGGGTAGCAATGAATTTGGGGCAGTGATTAGTCACGTCAATATTTCCAGAGGGTATGAACAGGAGCTGACATGAAAGATCAACAAGTCAATCTGACAAAGTTGCGGGAGCGCGCCGAAAAAGTTATTCAGCATGAATGTTCTGGTCTAGAAAATATTCCCGGAAGTTTAGAAAAGCTTGACATAGGTCATTTGATCGAAGAGCTGCGCACTTACCAAACAGAACTTGAGATTCAAAATCAGGAGCTTAGTAGCGCTCAGAGCAGGATTTCGAGAGCGCTGGAGCAATATCGAGCTTTGTTTGAAAACCTACCTTTACCTGGGATCGTCCTGGATGATCGTGGTTTTATTGTTGAGGCCAATCGTCAAGCCTGTAACTTTATTGGTTTGCGACAAAATAATTCGCTACAACGTCGTTCTGCGCTGCAATTATTTGACCAGCAAAGCCGTTATCTGGTTTATCAAGTAATACACGAAAAAACAAGCTTCGCACCGCAAACGCTTAATTTGTTGGGGCTAAAAGTAGGGGGGGTAGATGCTAAAACTATTCCTTGTGACGTTCATATCATCCACTTACAGGAAGAGTTTCCACAAGACCGGCGTACCTTGTTGGTTTTTGTGGATCAAAGTATCGAAGTATCTCTTAGAGAAAGCGAATATTACTTAGAAACGATTATCAAAAATGAACCGGATTGCATCAATATTAATGATGCTAATGGGGTGGTAATACAGATAAATCCCGCTGGTTTACAGATGCTTGAAGCAGATTCGCTGGAGCAGGTCGTTGGAAAACCCTTTCTGGATTTCGTCGTCCCTGAATATCGCTCAGATTATGCACTGCTTCATCAGCAGGTTCTCGCGGGTAAAACGATGCAAATGAGGTACGAAATTGTCGGATTAAAAGATCGGGTTCGGTGGATGGAGACTCATTCTGTGCCGATGCAGGTACAAGGCGAATCCGTTTTATTGGCTGTTACTCGTGATATCACGGAGCGAAAGCTCACCGAAGAGAAAATACAGCTTGCTGCCAGTGTATTTAGTACCTCCCGCGAAGGTATTCTAATCACTGCTAAAGACGGCACCATCGTCGATGTTAACGATGCCTTTACGCAAATTACGGGTTATAGTCGTGATGATGCTTTGGGTAGGAACCCGAGTATGCTCAGTTCAGATAAGCAGGATAAAGCATTCTATGACGCCATGTGGGATAGTCTGATAAATACAGATCACTGGTTTGGTGAGATTTGGAACCGTCATAAGAATGGCGAGATGTATGCCGAGAATTTAAGTATCACTGCCGTTCGTGATGCTAAGGGAGTCATTCGTAACTATGTGGGTTTATTTTCCGATGTTACGCCTACTAAAATGCATGCTCAGCAATTGGAGCGTATCGCTCATTTTGATGCACTGACCAGTTTGCCCAACCGAGTCTTGTTAGCGGAGCGTTTAAAGTTGGCAATGGCACAGGCCAGACGGCAAGGACAACAACTTGCCGTAGCTTTTCTTGATCTGGATGGTTTTAAAGCAATTAATGACAGCAAAGGTCATGAGGCCGGGGATCAGTTACTGGTTGCATTATCTAATTATATGAAGCAGACGCTCCGTAAGGGCGACACCCTGGCTAGATGGGGGGGGGATGAATTTGTTGCCGTGCTGGTCGATTTGACGGATATAAATGAATGCCAACCATTGCTGAATCGATTGCTGGTTGCTGCTGCTCAGCCCGTTCTGTATGGCGACCATCAACTCCAAGTTTCAGCCAGTCTTGGTGTCACCTTTTATCCGCAAAATAACAATATCGATCCTGATCAATTATTACGTCAGGCTGACCAGTCGATGTACCAGGCAAAGTTGTCAGGTAAGAATCGTTATCATTTTTTTGATGCCAATCAAGATAGCAATATTCGGAACTATCATGAAAATGTGGAAGAAATTCGTCGGGCCATTTACGCAGATGAATTTGTATTGTATTACCAACCTAAAGTGAATATGCGGACTGGGGAAGTGATCGGTGCCGAAGCCCTGATCCGTTGGCTACATCCCCAAAAGGGACTGCTCCTACCGGCTGAATTTCTTCCTGCGATTGAGGGTCATTCTCTATCCATCACGCTGGGCAGTTGGGTAATAGATAGAGCGCTGACTCAAATGGAAGCCTGGCATACCGCCGGATTGAATATATCCGTTAGTGTTAATATCTGCGCCCACCAGTTGCAACAGCTTGATTTTGTCAAATATCTAAGTGATATATTGGCGACTCATCCCCAAATACAAGCCAATAGCTTAGATCTAGAAGTCTTGGAAACCAGTGCCTTACAGGATTTAGAACATGTGTCTAATGTCATTAAGGCCTGTCAAGACATGGGGGTAAGGTTTACGCTCGATGATTTTGGTACGGGTTATTCCTCATTAACGTACTTGAAAAATTTACCGGTGTCCACGCTGAAGATTGATCAAAGCTTCGTGCGTGATATGCTGACTGACCCAGATGATCTTGCTATCGTGGAAGGTGTTCTCAGTCTGGCAACTGCATTTTATCGTCAAGCAATTGCTGAGGGTGTTGAGACCGTCGAACACGGTAGGTTATTGCTGCAATTTGGGTGTGAATTAGCCCAAGGCTACGGAATTGCAAGGCCTATGCCAGCACATAAAATGCTGGACTGGGCGACTTCCTGGACACCAGACCCTACCTGGGTAGAGCTTATTTTGATGAATCGTGACGATTTATCGCTGCTATATGCCGGTGTTCAGCATCGTGCCTGGGTCGCTACGATGGAGAAGAGCCTTAAAGGTGGGCAAGAAATGCCAGCACCATTAAATCATCTACGATCTCGACTCGGCTTATGGCTGGAAGGTAAAGGACACGCTCAATATACGGGGCAACCTGCTTTTCAAGCTATTAAACAATGGTGTGAACTTATACATCTGCTGACTAAAGAGCTTTGTCAGCTACAGGCGTGTAACCGTATCTCAGAGGCGCTAATTAAGTTAGTAGAATTGAATGACCTAAATGACAAGCTGTTAGAGCAGGTTAAGTTGCTAAGTCAGCAAAGCGGAACAAACATGTAACGTTTGTCTTGTGTACTGTATTGATTCATCCATTGGTTATCGTTAAATAGGCTCAGTAGGCATTTTCTCTCTAAGCTTTAAGAATCGTTGATAACGGGAATTAGTTATCTCGCCATTTTCTACTGCAAGCCGAATAGCACAACCTTTGTCTTTTAAATGCCGACAATCGTTAAACTGGCAGTGTTCAATATGTGCCTGAAATTCTCTATACCCGTAAGCCAGTTTGTATTCAGACAGTCCAGCCAGTCCAAATATGGCAACCCCAGGACTATCAATTAAATCGCCACCGCCATTCAAATGATACAGCGTTGCTGCGGTGGTGGTATGTCGTCCGTGCTTTGTTGTCGCTGAGATCGTATTGGTTTTAAGGTCTTTATCTGGAATGATGGCATTGGTTAATGAGGATTTACCGACCCCTGATTGTCCCGCCAGCATACTGACCTGATCTTTTAACACGGCCTTTAACTCATCCAGGCCGGAATTTGACCAGGCACTCACCCGGTATAATGCATAACCTAAATTTTTATAAGTGAGTAACTCTGCCTCTATCGTATCGGATTGAGTCAGATCGGTCTTATTAAGAATTAACGCGGCATTGATATTGTGATTCTCACAAACTGCCAGGTATTGATCCAGTAATAAAAAGTCACAATGAGGTTCAACCGCAAAAACAACAAAGACAGTATCCAGATTAGCTGCAACCGGTCTGACTTTTCCATTTCTGGAGGGTCTTGATAACAAGGAGCGCCTAGGCAGGATTTCTTCTATACGGCCTTGATTCGGTGAGGATAATGTCCATAGTATCCTGTCACCTACAGCGACTGTTTCTAGTCGCCGTAGGGTTTGGCATAGGATGATAGTGTCATTATATTCAACTGCAATACCTTGGCCTAAGTGGGCAATGACAAGACCTTCCTGTAATTCACTCATGAGCGTTTTGTTTCTAAATGAGCAATTCTAATCGCTGCGGGCGGATGACTGTAATGAAAAGCAGAATACAGTGGGTCAGGGGTTAAAGTACTTGCATTTTCCTCGTATAACTTGACTAAGCCACTGATCATTTTACTGGCTTTAGCATGACTGGCAGCAAAATCGTCGGCTTCAAACTCAAATTTCCGTTGAAAGTAAGCGCTGACAGGTTGCATAAAAAAGGTAAACGTGCCAGAAACCAACAGGAACAAGAGTAATGCAGTCGCATGTGATTTTTGTTCTAAAGCAACACCCAGACCCGTATAAAACCAGTCTTGGTCAATTAGCCAGCCTAACACACCCAGGCTAATTAAACTCATGATAGAAGTAGCTATCAGCATTTTGATAACATGTTTACATTTAAAATGACCTAATTCGTGGGCAAGAACTGCTTCCAGTTCTTCTTCTTCCAGCGAGTCTACAAGATTATCAAAAAACACGATGCGTTTATTATTACCTAGGCCGGTAAAGTAGGCATTGCCATGACCCGAACGTTTAGAGCCATCCATGATAAAGATACCTTGACTGTTAAAGCCACAGCGTAATAAAAGTCCTTGAATACGCTCTTTAAGCGAACCCTCCGCCATCGGCGTAAATTTGTTAAATAAAGGTGCAATCACGGTTGGGTAAAGCCAGCTCATCAGTAACGAGAAGCCCATAATAATGACCCAAGCCCAAAGCCACCAAGTAGAGCCTACATTGTCCATAATCCACAAGATGAGTGCCAGTAACGGTAGGCCGATGACTGCGCCCAAGGTTAGATGCAATAGCTGGTCTTTGATAAATTGCGCAACAGAACTTTTATTGAAGCCAAACTTTTCTTCAATAACAAACGTTTGATAGAGGCTGGTAGGGGTTTCTATTAACGTCATTAAAAGAAAAATACTGGCAGTTGATACGACCCCAGACAGTAAGGGGGTCGATATGACAGTTGACCAATAGCTAAACACCTGATTAACAATACCGCCCAGTGTGAAAACCACTAAAACAACCAGACTGATAATGCCATCGATGTTTGAAAGTTTAACTTTATTAAGCGTGTAATCAGCGGCTTTTTGGTGAGCTGCTAAAGTGACTTTCGCTTTAAAGGCTGACGGAACGGCTGAGCGGTGATGTGTGACATGATCAGCTTGCCGTTTAGCTAACCAAAATTGTACAAAAGACGAAAAAAACAGGGTGATCAAGAAAATTATTGTAAAGGTATTCATAGGTCAGGTACATTAAGTTTAAGAGTTAGACGTACAGTTCTGCCAATGCTACACTAACCTCTACCTACAACACAATGGAATCAATCAATGACGCAGGACTCTCAGAACCTTATTTGGATAGATCTTGAAATGACAGGGCTTAATCCAGACAGCGATTTAATCATCGAAATTGCCACGGTTGTGACCGATAAAGACTTAAATATTCTTGCTCAAGGTCCCGTTATAGCCGTTCATCAAACGGATCATGCCTTGGCGGCAATGGATGACTGGAATCAAAAACATCATGGTCAGTCTGGTCTAATTGATCGGGTTAAAGCGTCTACTATTAAAGATGCAGAAGCCGAGCAATTAACCATAGATTTTTTAAAGCAGTGGGTGCCAGGAAACACATCACCCATTTGTGGTAATAGTATTGGTCAGGACAGGCGATTTTTATATCGCTATATGCCTAAACTGGAAGCTTATTTTCATTATCGTAATATTGATGTCTCAACTCTTAAAGAACTGGCTGCCCGATGGGCTCCGCAAGTAAAAGACGGCTTTAAGAAAGAATCCAGTCATCAAGCGCTCGATGATATTATTGAGTCTATCGAAGAGTTGCGTTATTACAGAGAACACTTTATCAGGTTCTAATCATGACTCAGTTGATATCCATTGCCTTAGGCGGTGCCTTTGGGGCAGTTGTGCGATTTTTGATGTCATCTGGATTGTATCAGTGGTTGGGACGTGGTTTTCCTTACGGAACATTAGCGGTTAATGTAGTGGGTTCATTTTTAATTGGCTTACTGACTGAAGCGTTAATCCTGCAACGTATTGCGATTGGTGTGGAATACAGAGCGGCTATACTGGTCGGATTTATAGGTGCGTTTACGACCTTTTCTACCTTTTCTTTAGAAACAATTTATTTACTGGAACAGGGCAGTTTTGGTAAGGCCGGTTTAAATATTCTGGTCAGTGTATTGGGCTGTTTACTGGCAGTGTGGATTGGATTGTTGTTGGGCCGCAGTTTGTTTCTTTATTCGAGTGGTGTCTTTCACTGGAATGGCGGCGTTGTTCCTTATGCCTTAATGATTGTTAATGGGATCGGTGCCTTTTTAATCGGTATTATCATTACAGTGCTGATGCAGAAGGTGGCACTTTCGATGGAATATCGAGCCACTATTATGATTATTATGGTGGGTACTTATCTGACCTTATCGGGTTTGTATCTGGTTTTATTTTTGCTTGAACGCGAATATACCTTTGAATCTAATGTTAGTTTGATGTTGTGTACATTTGTAGGGAATGGTTTGAGTTGTCTTTTAGTTATTTGGATCGGTTTATTAGTGGGTAGACAAATATGAATATGCAGTCGGTGACTATAGCTAGAATATATACTATGGATGGGCATGATCAGTTAAATGAGGCTTTATATATTCTACGAGATGAACGAAAAATAGCGGGGGTCATTATCATAAGAGGCATTGTAGGCTTTGGTGAAAGCCGAGAAGTACATACCCCTTCTTTACTCACTCGGTCGTTAGAATTACCCTTAGTACTTGAGTTTTATGATGAACCTGAAAAAGTAATAACAGCGATTCAGGTATTAAAATCCAGGATGAATATTAAACATATTGTGAGTTGGTCGGCACAGGCTTGTTTAGATGAGCCTGTTTAAACTTAAATGTTTTTATGTATCCCCTTATACCCGAATGTTACAATAGGCTTAATTAAATATGTCACTCAGTCAATTATCAGTGGATTCTAACTTTACTTCTTTATTTTCTGATGCGTCACCGACCCGGTTACGCGAAATTCCTTATAACTATACTTCCTTTTCTGATCGTGAAATTGTTATCCGTTTACTGGGCGAAGAAAGTTGGCAAATTTTAGAGTCGTTACGTAATGAACGGGTAACGGGTCGTTCTGCAAAGATGCTTTTTGAAGTACTCGGGGATATTTGGGCGGTTCAGCGTAATCCTTACCTTGAAGATGATTTACTGAATAATCGTCAGCGTCGTAAAGCATTGCTGGGGGCTTTACGTCATCGTTTGCAACAATTGAATAAACGAAACAAGGATGATGAGAGTGAGCATCCTGATCGTTCCCGCAGAGTAAAGCTCTTAATTGACGCGGCTCAGTTAGCCGTTAATGCTTTTGAAGCACATTTTGAGCGTACCGGTGAGCTGAGAAAGAAATCATTATCTCTTTTATCCAAGCATACCCACAAAGATAATGTTTGCTTTGACGGTTTTGCAAGGGTTTCTCACGTCACGGATGCGACAGATTGGCGCGTTGAATATCCTTTTGTAGTGTTGTACCCAAACTCTGAAGAAGAGGTGGGGCACATGGTAAGGGATTGCATCAAATTAGGCTTGACGATTATTCCGCGTGGCGGTGGTACCGGTTATACCGGGGGAGCAATACCACTGACGGCACATTCGGCGGTTATAAATACTGAAAAACTGATCGATATTGGGCATGTGGATCATGCTGCCCATTTACCTGGTGTCGAGCAAACTTACGCAACCATTCATACTGGCGCTGGAGTAGTGACGAGGCGAGTTATGGACGTGGCTGATGCGGTGGGCCTGGTATTTGCCTGTGATCCGACTTCTGCGGATGCCTCGTGTATCGGTGGTAATGTTGCGATGAACGCAGGCGGTAAAAAGGCGGTGCTGTGGGGCACGGCTCTGGATAATTTAGTGTCCTGGCGAATGGTGACACCGGATGGGAATTGGTTAGAGGTTGAGCGCCACAATCACAATCTGGGTAAGATTCATGATCAGGAGCAAGTTCACTTTATATTGAAACGGTTTGACGCTAAAAAACATAAATCGATCTCCGAAGAAGAATTAATTATCCCTGGCTCTCATTTTCGAAAGGGTGAGTTGGGTAAAGATGTGACGGATAAGTTTTTGGGCGGTTTGCCAGGGATTCAAAAAGAAGGCTGTGACGGTATTATTACCTCAGCTCGTTGGATACTGCATAAAATGCCGCCGTTTACCCGCACGTTTTGCCTGGAATTTTATGGTCAGGTTCGTGAGGCAGTACCCGCTATTGTCGAGATTCGTGACTATTTGGCCGCCTTACCTAAAAGCGGTGCAGCACGGGTGATGCTGGCAGGTCTTGAGCATCTGGATGAACGCTATGTAAAAGCCGTGGGCTATGCCAGTAAGGCCAAGAATCACGGTCGCCCAAAAATGGTTTTGATTGGTGATATTGTCGGTGACGATGATAAGCAGGTCGCTTTGGCAGCTTCGGAGGTGGTACGCTTATGTAATGAGCGTGGTGCAGAGGGTTTTATAGCCGTTAGTCCTGAAACCCGTAAAACCTTTTGGTTAGACCGGGCGCGTACAGCCGCTATTGCTAAACATACCAACGCTTTTAAAATTAATGAAGATGTGGTAATTCCGTTGCCACGCATGGGTGATTATTGTGATGGAGTTGAGCGGATTAATATTGAATTATCCTTACGCAATAAACTGCGACTTTGTCAGGGGCTAGATGATTTCTTAAAAGGTGATTTACCCTTACGATTCTACGAAAATAGTGTTGATGCCGTTGATTTGATTGGTGATAGAAGGGAACAGGCACTATCGGTAGTCGCACAGATTCGTGAGCGTTGGGAGTGGCTTTATAGTCATCTTGATTTACCTTTGCAAGAGGCAGAAGGGTTTTTTAATGATTATGGCATTACGGTCAGCGAATTAACGAATCGAGCCGATCAACCGACATTGTTCCATCGTTTACAGGATCATTCGTTACGGGTGTCCTGGAAGCAAGAACTTTTACCACGCTTACAGGCTATTTTTGTAGGTGATAATTTTAAGCCTGTTATTGAGCGTATTGTTGCAGTACATAAGGAAGTGTTACGTGGGCGGGTTTTCATCGCCTTACACATGCATGCAGGTGATGGCAATGTGCATACAAATCTACCGGTTAATTCTGATAACTATGAGATGTTACAGGAAGCCAATAAAGCGGTAGAACGCATTATGGCGTTGGCGCGCTCTTTAGATGGGGTTATTTCAGGTGAGCACGGCATTGGTATTACCAAATATGAGTTTTTGACGACTGATGAGTTAGCCAGTTTTCATGCTTATAAGCATCAGGTTGATCCAGAAGGGCATTTTAATCGCGGTAAATTAATGCCCGGGTCGGATATGAATGCGGCGTATACGACATCTTTTAGCTTAATGGGTTATGAATCATTGATTATGCAGCAAAGCGATATTGGTGCGATTTCTGATTCAATTAAAGATTGTTTACGGTGTGGTAAGTGTAAGCCTGTCTGTTCTACACATGTACCGCGTGCTAATTTGTTGTATTCACCCCGTAACAAGATTCTGGCGACCTCTTTATTGATCGAGGCTTTTCTGTACGAAGAACAAACCCGTCGGGGTATTTCCATTACGCATTGGAAAGAGTTCGAGGATGTGTCTGACCATTGTACAGTGTGCCATAAATGTTTTAATCCGTGTCCAGTGGACATCGATTTTGGTGAAGTATCCATGAATATGCGTAATCTGTTACGCAAAATGGGCAAGCAAAGTTTTAATCCCGTTAAGGCGGCGGCTCTTGCCTTTTTATCAACAAGTCATCCAAATAGCATAAAGTTGATGCGGAAGGTGCTGATCGAGTGGTCTTATAAAGCGCAGCGAATAGGCAATTTTTTTCTTAGACCTTGGGGTAGGTTTCAATTGTTACATCCACCGTCTTCAACGGGTCGGCCTGAGATGCGTGAGTATGTGCTTCATTTTACTAATCGAAAAATGCCGGATAATGTGCCATCTAAAACAGCTCGTGCTTTATTAGATGTAGAAAGTGATCAGATTGTACCTATTATCCGTGATCGGGCTAAAACTCGCGCTGATTCTGAAGCGGTGTTTTATTTTCCAGGTTGTGGGTCAGAGCGGTTATTTTCTCAAGTCGGTTTAGCAACGCAGGCCATGTTGTATGAGATTGGTGTGCAAACGGTATTGCCGCCCGGTTATTTATGTTGTGGCTATCCGCAACGGGCAGCGGGTCAGCTTGATAAAGCGCAAAAGATTACTACCGATAATCGGGTGTTATTCCATCGAGTTGCGAATACTTTAAATTATCTGGATATCAAGACCGTCGTAGTGAGTTGTGGCACCTGTCTGGATCAGTTATTGGATTATGAATTTGAAAAAATCTTTCCTGGCTGCCGGATGATTGATATACATGAATATCTGTTAGAAAAAAGCGTTAAGCTGGAGGGTCTGAATGGTAGCCGTTATATGTATCATGATCCCTGTCATAGTCCTTTAAAACTGCAAGATCCGATGAAGACTGTTAACAGTCTGATAGGGTCAACTGTTGTTAAATCTGAGCGTTGCTGTGGTGAGTCAGGCACTTTGGCGGTAGGCCGTCCTGATATCTCGACACAAGTGCGTTTTAGTAAAGCCACAGAGCTACAGAAAAATACGGCTCAGTTGCGTGATGATGGGTTTGATGGACCTATTAAAATGCTTACGTCCTGTCCTTCATGTGTGCAAGGTTTGCAGCGCTTCGAAGAAGGTAAGGAGCAATTAGAGGTGGATTATATTGTGGTGGAAATTGCCCGTCATGTCTTGGGTAAGCATTGGATGAAGAATTACATTAAGCAGGCCTCAAAAGGTGGCATTGAAAGAGTGCTGTTGTAAAAAAGATACTGAATTGTTAAATTAACAGTCCCTTATGGGATAAATTTCGTAGATATAGGTATAAAACTGTCATGCTAGACCCTCGTTTATTTAGAACTGAACTTGATTTCGTCACTGAGCAATTAGGTCGTCGTTCGTTTAATTTTAATCCTGAGTCTTATACTGAGTTGGAATCGAGACGTAAGTCTGTACAGGTCAAAACGCAAGAGTTACAAAATGAACGCAACAGTCGCTCTAAAGCAATTGGTCAGGCTAAAGCCAAAGGTGAAGATGTACAACCTTTACTCGATGAAGTGCAACATTTAGGTGATGAGCTCAAAGCCGCTGAAGCTGAATTGACCGAGATTCAACGTGAAATGGAAACCTTGATGGAAGGTATTCCGAATATTCTGGATGTCGCCGTGCCTGAGGGTAAGTCCGAAGAGTCCAACGTTGAATTGTCTCGCTGGGGGGACGTCCCTGTTTTTGATTTTGAACCCAAAGATCATGTTGATTTAGGCGCTAAGTTAAAAGGCATTGATTTTGAGTTGGGCGTTAAAATTGCAAGTAGTCGGTTTGTGGTTTTAACAGGACCCTTGGCGAGATTACAACGGGCTATTATTCAGTTAATGTTGGATACGCATGTGGTCGAGCATGGCTATGATGAAACCTATGTGCCTTTCTTAGCGAATGCAGCCAGTTTACGGGGTACAGGTCAATTGCCCAAGTTTGAAGCTGATTTGTTTAAAGCCAGTGATGATCCGGCGTTATATTTGATTCCAACTGCTGAAGTGCCCGTGACTAATCGAGTGCGGGACGAAATAATTGAGGCAAAAGATTTGCCGTTAAAGTATGTTTGTCATAGTCCCTGTTTTAGAAGTGAAGCTGGCGCTTACGGGCGTGATGTGCGCGGTATGATTCGTCAGCACCAGTTTGAGAAAGTAGAATTGGTACAAATTGTCAAGCCAGAAGACTCTGCTCAAGCGCATGAAGAACTGACTAGTCATGCTGAAAATATTCTGAAGAAACTTAACCTACCTTATCGTAAAGTGCTGTTATGTGCGGGTGATACCGGATTTTCATCGGCTAAAACGTATGATCTTGAAGTCTGGTTGCCAGGGCAGGGAGCTTATCGGGAGATTTCATCTTGCAGCAATTTTAAAGATTTTCAGGCGCGCCGATTACAGGCGCGTTGGCGTAATCCTGAAACGGGTAAGCCTGAGTTAGTTCATACGCTAAATGGGTCTGGATTAGCTGCGGGCAGGACGTTGATTGCAGTGATGGAAAATTATCAGGACGCTCAGGGACGTATTCGTATTCCCGAGGCTTTGTTACCTTATATGGGTGGATTAGATGTTATTTCTACAGGTGTTTCTGATGCGTAAATTACTTAAATGGGTTTTCATTGGTTGTTTATTGGCGAGTGTTTTTAATGCTAATGCCGATGAAGATGGCTTGCCTGTTAATCTCCATAAATCAGCGGAGCAGGGTGACAGTAAGGCTCAGGCAAAGTTGGGTGCTATGTATTTGCTGGGAAGTGGTGTTGAGAAAGATGAGCAACAGGCGTTTGACTGGTTTCTAAAATCTGCTCAACAAGGGAGTGTTGACGCTGAAATGATTGTTGCGGCCCTATATGATCGAGGCTTGGGGGTTAAAAATGATGTTAAGGCTGCGACCCAATGGTATGAAAAAGCGGCGGCACAAGGTAACACGACGGCTATGGCATTAACGGGTAAAAATGATGTGGCTAAAGGTGGAGTGGCTTTTAGTTATCAAGCGATGCGGTTAAGCGCTGCCAAGCAACTTCCTACTGAATACGCCAAAAGAATTTTACTGACTAAATAATATCATGAGTATAACTACACGTTTTGCCCCGAGCCCAACGGGTTATTTGCACGTCGGCGGCGCTAGAACTGCGTTGTTTTCTTGGCTTTATGCCCGTAAACATGGTGGGAAATTTATATTACGGATTGAGGATACCGATCTTGAGAGATCAACTCAGGAATCGGTTAATGCTATTCTTGAGGGTATGGCCTGGTTAGGACTGGATTATGATGAAGGACCTTATTATCAAACGCATCATTTTGATCGATACAAAGAAATTATCCAGCAATTGATAGCTCAAGGTGATGCTTACTATTGTTATTGCAGCAAGGACGCATTAGAACAGTTGCGCACCGAGCAAATGGCTAATAAGGAAAAGCCACGTTATAACGGTAAATGTAGAGAATTAAAGGGGTTGGAAGAGGGTATAGAGGCTGTTATTCGGTTTAAAAATCCGATAGACGGTGTTGTTACTATCGAAGATTTGGTTAAGGGCGATATTGTCGTCGCTAATAAAGAACTGGATGATTTGATCATTGCCCGGGCAGATGGATCACCCACCTATAATTTGACGGTTGTTGTTGATGATATGGATATGAAAGTCACCCATGTTATTCGGGGTGATGATCATATTAATAACACCCCAAGGCAGATGAATATTCTTAAAGCACTGGGTGCAGAGTTACCTAAATATGCTCATTTACCTATGATTCTGGGGTCAGACGGCGCACGTTTATCTAAACGTCATGGTGCAGTCAGTGTGATGCAGTTTCGTGATGATGGTTATTTGCCAGAGGCTTTACTTAATTATCTCGTACGTTTGGGATGGTCTCATGGAGATCAGGAAATCTTCTCCCTGGATGAGATGGTGGAGTACTTTGAATTGGATAATGTCAACGTCTCAGCTTCAACATTTAATATGGAGAAGTTATTATGGCTGAATCATCAATATATTATGAACAGTGATCCGGTTCATGTCGCGCGTCATTTGAGTTGGCATATGGGGCAGTTGGGTATTGATCCTGCGGATGGCCCAGACTTGGTTGATGTGGTTAAGGCACAAAGAGAAAGAAGTAAAACCTTGGTTGAAATGGCGGCGGCTAGTGTTTATTTTTATAAGGAATTTGATTCTTATGATGAGAAAGCGGCTAAAAAGAACTTTACTGTGGGTTCAGATGATGTTTTAGAGCAGTTACATGCCAAATTAGCAGAAATGAAGAGTTGGAGTGCTGAGCCGCTTCATCAAGTGGTTGTTGATCTTGCCGAAGCACTTGGGCTTAACATGGGTAAAGTGGCTCAGCCTTTGCGGGTGGCGGTTTGTGGCTCAGCCGTATCGCCTGCAATTGATATTACTTTGACGTTAATTGGCAGAGAGAAAACCTTGGCCCGATTAGATAAAGCGATAAGTTACATAAGAAGTCAAAAATAGTATTGGACATTATAGGAAAATGCTGTAGAATACCCGTTCTTTACTTGGGGCCATAGCTCAATTGGTAGAGCGCAACACTGGCAGTGTTGAGGTCAGCGGTTCGATTCCGCTTGGCTCCACCAAAAGTAATGTGAAAAAAGTAAAAATTGCTAGTCCCCATCGTCTAGCGGCCTAGGACACTGCCCTTTCACGGCGGTAACAGGGGTTCGAACCCCCTTGGGGACGCCATATTATTTTATTACGATTAATAATGTAATTGTAATAATCCAGATTTTTAAGTATTATGATTAGCCTTATAGTAGAGCTAATTTTAGGCCAGACTAAACCTGTTTAGTCCCCATCGTCTAGCGGCCTAGGACACTGCCCTTTCACGGCGGTAACAGGGGTTCGAACCCCCTTGGGGACGCCATAAATAATCAAAGGCTTACCTGTTTGGTGAGCCTTTTTTTGTCAGGCATGCTGATATACCTTCCAAAACTTCTATAACCTCCTTGTTGTCTGCCTCCCCTGCTTTATAGTATTGCTCGTTGTCAGCTAATTCCTTGGTACGCTTGTTTAGGTAGAAGGGTGGTTGTAAAATGTGGAGACATAATTATCTATGCTTTTACCGTTTTAAAAGGAATCAAAATGAGCGTTACAAAAATACTCGCTGGTCTGTGTTTAGCGGCTGCTATATTACCCGTTACAGCATCAGAAAAGTTTAAAGTCTGTGCTGATCCCCTTAATCCTCCTTATTCCACAAAAGATGAGCAGGGCTTTGAGAATAAAATTGCTGAATTATTTGCGAAAGAGCTAGGCCAAAAAGTTGAATACACCTGGTTTGCTCAGCGCATTGGTTTTATTCGTAATACCTTGACAGCTGATGTGAACGAATGGAATGCGGGTAAGGACGAGTTTAAATGCGATGTCGTTATGGGCGTGCCTGCGGGTTATGATTTGACCACAACCACTGCGCCTTATTATAAATCCACTTATGTATTGTTGATTGCTAAAGGCCGTGGCTGGGATGATATAAAAGATCCCGCTCAATTACCTGAGTTACCTTTGCAAAGACAAGAGAGCTTAAAAATAGCTATGTTTGATCGAGGCCCAGGGGCTGCGTGGTTGCAACAAAATGGTTTGCTTGATCAAGGTATTTCTTATCAATCCATGTCTGGTGATAGTGAGAATAACGTAGCCATGCAGATAGATAAGGATTTTAAAGCCAAGAAAATTGATATGGTAATACTGTGGGGGCCTATGGCAGCTTATGTCATGTCACAAAGTTCCAAAAATAGCTATGTAATGATCCCAATGCAATCAACACCAAAAGTTAAGTTTGATTTTGCTATGGCGATGGGTGTTCGTAAGGGAGATAAGGAGAAAAAACAACTGCTTGACAAGTTAATCGTTAGTCAGGCCGATAAAATAAAATCCATTATAGAAAGTTACAATATTCCTTTGCTGCCGATTACAAAATAAGGCGCTCAAGGAAAATAGTTTACGATCTTTGATGATTTAGCAGGGCGGGTAATGTTTCTCCTGCTAAATCGCAACACAGTGCTTGTTTGACTACCCCTTTCGGTTAAATAAAGAGATCAAATAAGTAAACCGAGTCGCTTGATCGTGTGACAGTTGATGCCATTGGAAGCGCCACTTCCAGTTTCCAAGGGTTGTGCCGGGAGTATTCATACGCGCTTCGGAGCCTAGTTCAAGAATGTCTTGCATGGGGATAATAGCTAAATTTGCGACCGAGCCAAGCGCTGCCTGTATTAACATGCAGTTGATGGGTAATGATGAATGCCCAAGATAATCATAAACATGGGAGCGTTCATAGTCTTGAATCGTCTGTGACCAACCTATGGTTGTGTCGTTATCATGAGTACCCGTATAGACAACGCAGTTTCTTTCATAATGGCTAGGTAAATAGGGATTTTCGTTACCGCTGCCAAAAGCAAATTGTAATATTTTCATGCCCGGCAAATTAAACTCGTCTCTCAAGGCTTCAACTTCGGTAGTAATTATGCCTAAGTCTTCAGCAACTAACGGGATGGAGCCGAGTTTTTCCTTGATAGCGTTTAATAGTTCGCTGCCGGGGGCTGTAACCCATTCACCATTTTGTGCTGTTGGTTCATCTGCAGGTATTTCCCAGGCAGCTTCCAATCCGCGAAAATGATCAATTCGGAGAATATCAAATTGTTCTAGTTGAGTTTCCATACGTTCAATCCACCAGACAAAGCCTGTTTTTTTGAGGTATTCCCAGTCATAATGCGGATTACCCCAGCGTTGGCCAGTCGCAGAAAAATAATCAGGAGGTACACCAGCGACTACTGACATTTCGCCTGACTCATTGAGTTTAAAGACATTACGGTTAGCCCAGACATCTGAGCTATCGTAAGAAACAAAAATAGGAATGTCTCCAAACAAAAGAATGCCACGCTCGTTAGCATAAGATTTTAATTTCATCCATTGCCTAAAAAAGACATATTGTTCGAATTTAATATTTCCAATGTCTTCAGCTAATCGCTCCTTTGCTTCATTGAGAGCACTTATTTCTCTCTCTTTGAAAGGTGTTGGCCATTGATTCCAGCATTGTTGATTAAATACACCTCTTAGAGCCATGAATAATGCAAAATCATCAAGCCAAAACGCTTTTTTCTGGCAAAAGTTGGCGAAGTCATCTATATCTTTTTTGTTTGCACGTTCTAAAAAACCTTTATAGGCTTTTGCAATTAAACAGCTTTTGTTAAATACGAAAGCGCCTTGGCATTCTTCGCATTGTTCTGATGGCTTTAACCAATCCAGCTTGACCAGACTGTCGGTATCAATCAGTTCAGGGTTGCCAGCATGTGCAGATAAGCATTGGTAGGGAGATCCATCGGCGTGGGTCATACCTAAAGGTAATGTTTGCCACACACTAATGCCAGAGTCATGTAAAAAGTTGACGAAGTGATAGGCATCTTGCCCTAAATTACCTCGTTTATCAGTACCGGGTAAAGAAGTAATGTGTAGTAGAACGCCTGCACGGCGTTTATTTAAAAGGTTGTTCACGCTTAAAATCCATGGTTAATGTTCAACGCCTGGGCGCATTGCTCCACCCATTGCTGGGTTCCCAGACCCTTGAGTAAAAGACAGAGCTAGATAAGAAGGAGGCTCTTCGCCTAATAATAAATATAAATTTGTTAAATTAAGTCGGAATTGTTTTTCGAAACTACTGACAGCCTCACCTGGGTTATAATCTCCAAACCACCAAAACCAATCAGAACCTTCACAGATAGATAATTGAAATTCGGCTTGCTGAAGCTGTTTTTTAGTTAGCCGGTTGTCTAGCAGGGCTTTATCAAAAGCATTTTTTACGTCACCTAGCATATCCCAGCCATGATTTTTATCTGCAGAGCCTATCCAGGTTGAAAAAGTCCCGTAGACCCAACTACCCGCAACGAGTTCTGATAACGGTTTTATTATCGTTTTATTTTTCAGGCACTCTGAAAAAGTGCATAACTCAATGGTCGGATGGTTCGCTAATCGGTTATATAAACAACTCAGAAAATGATAGCCATTATCGGGAAAGTATTCCCATGCATTCTCACCATCCATGATAATCGAAACAACTTTATCGCTAGGCTCATGGCTTGCAATCGTTTCCAGGTGATAAATAAAATCATTAACAGCATCGTCAGCGTGCCATTTTGAATACTGAAAGCCAATAAGATCGGATAAGCCATCATCCCGAAAAAAACAGCTTATATTGGTGTTTTTCAATTTGAATGGATGATGTATTCCAACTGGTTGGACGTTATTGGGCAATTTTAAACTATTCGATAGAACTGAGCCACCACTTGCTGTCCAATTAAAGCCAAAATCACTCAGAATTTTGAGCGTTTGTTCACTAATACTGCCCTCCGATGGCCAGCACCCTTTAGGTTTGGTGCCAAAAAAACGTTTGAAAGTTTGTACGCCCTTTTGTAGATGCCAAATAACTCTTTCTTCGCCTCCCGGATAATTCTTTAGATTCGGTAAGGGACTATCTGGCATGGCTTCATGAGCGGTATTAAAATCTAATAATAGCGGCATTATGGGATGTGCATAAGGTGTAACAGAGAGCTCAATTTGTCCTTTTTCAGCTAATGCGTTGTATCTTGGAAGAACATTTTTAAGAAGATCACCGATGATGTGCAAGAGCTGTAATCTATCTGTCAAACTGTACTCAGAACCTTTTTCAATTAAATATTTTATTCGGCTATCGGTTAATTTAACCGTCTCGCCAATCCAGGCAAGATGATACCAAACGATGATGTCATATAGAAATTGGTCATTGATATAGCGTAATGTGTCGTAGTTTTGTTCAACCCATTCCACCATTTCAACCAGTTTTTTGAAAGCAGGATAGCGATTAATCTGACGCTCTCTATTGGCGCGTAGGCAATCTTTAATCAGTTTCCAACGATCGTCTGAATGCTCAGACTTGGATTGCGCAATCAGTGCAGCAAGTAGGGGATCGGTTAATAAATGACCATGCTCTAAATAACGGGTTATTTGGGTGCTGTAGTCTTCAATTTGTTCTAGTAAGACAGGCGCGAAATTAACGACCGCTTTAGCCTCTGGAACAGCTTCCAAATGTGCAACCATGTCTACATAATCTTTAATGACATGAAGATAAGTCCAGGGTAACTTAAATTCTCCGGTTTGTAAGTCCCTGTACTCCGGTTGATGCATGTGCCAGCATAAGACTAGCTTCAACTTTCTTTGAACGGTCATAATCTTATTTCTCGTCAATTATAGCCAAGAGGATGGAGAGTTAGGTTAATACGGGAGCTTATATTTAATTTGTCTATAAGAATTGCCTCAATGGTAATAAGTTTGGTAATCAAAATTTCCTGCGAAAAATATAGTAACCGATTTTCGCAGGAAAAATGTATTGTTAGATTATTTATCTAACATAATGCAATTTTTGTCCCAACATATCCGGTGTGACTAATACAACACCACCCGTGCTGACATGAAATCTTTTTTCGTCTTCTTCTCTGTTTTCACCAATAACGGTGCCTTCAGGGATCTCACAACCTTTTTCTATAATTGCCTTGGTAATGCGGCAATGACGACCAATGTTGACTTGAGGTAGCACAATAGAGTCTTTTACAGAGCTGTATGAATTAACCCGGACATTTGAGAATAACAAAGAATGCCGAACGGTGGCGCCCGAAATGACGCAGCCCCCAGAAACCATTGAATCAACGGCGAGTCCACGCCTGTCATCATCATCAAAAACAAATTTAGCAGGCGGGGTTTGTTCTTGATTTGTCCAGATGGGCCAGGTATTGTCATACAGGTTTAAGCCAGGATTAACGCCGATTAACTCCATATTCGCTGCCCAATAAGCGTCAATAGTACCCACATCACGCCAGTAACTTTGTGCGCCACTTTGCAAATCCAGGAACGGATAGGCATTGACGATGTATTTATCAATGACTGAGGGAATAATGTCTTTCCCAAAGTCATTCGTTGAATTTTTGTTGTCGGCATCTTTGAGTAATTGCTCAAAAAGAAAACCGGCATTAAAAATATAAATACCCATGGAGGCTAAAGCTGTATCCGTTCTGCCAGGCATAACGGGCGGGTGCTCCGGTTTTTCTACGAAGGCTTTAACACGGCGGTTATCATCCACGTCCATGACCCCAAAAGCGGTGGCTTCTTCAAGAGAGACTTCCAAACAACCGATGGTTAAATCAGCGTTTTTTTGAATGTGGTCGGCCAGCATTGCACCATAATCCATCTTGTAAATATGGTCACCGGCTAGGACCAATATGTGGGCAGGTTTACGGCTTCTTAAAATATCTATATTTTGAAATATAGCATCAGCGGTACCCTTGTACCAAGAGTTTTCATCATGCCGTTGTTGTGCAGGCATCAAGTCAACGTACTCTCCAAACTCACCACGCAAGAAGCCCCAGCCCTGTTGAATGTGACGAATCAAAGAGTCTGACTTATATTGTGTTAATATACCTATTTTGCGTATGCCTGAATTAACGCAATTAGATAGGGGGAAGTCAATAATTCTGAATTTTCCTCCGAAAGGTACAGCGGGCTTTGCTCGCCAATCAGTCATGTTCATCAACCTCGAGCCACGGCCACCAGCTAATATTAATGCAATTGTATTACGAGTTAAGTGACCGACATTGTGATCGGGTTGGTTATTGCTTGGGGCTGACATATTTTGTCTCCATGTTGATATAGATATTACAACTGTTTGTTATTTTGGTAAGATTCACTCAACATTCATTCTACTACTACACCGAGGTCATTCAAAGTGAAAAAGCGTTCTAATAACACACTTGACTCTGATATTAAAAAAGTTATCTCAGCAGAACCGGAAGTAAATACGCCAGAACCTGAAGCCACAAAAAGTATCAAAATAGATATGGCGCCTATTATTCAAAGCAAAGTTACAAAAAAAAGCCCGAAACAAAAAGAAGTATCAAAAGAAAATGATGGGGTACTTACGCCTGAGTTGTCTGAAGAAATTGTAGTTAGCAAGACATTGAATGCAGTTGATGAGGACTTGATTAAAATAAGTCACGCTAAGCACCATGATCCTTTTTCTATTTTGGGTCGGCATGTTAAGTATGATCAAATTAGAGTTAGAGTTTATCTTCCTTACGCAGAGACCGTTTTCTTTAGCGCTAATAGTGCAGAATTAAAGCGCGTAACAGGGTCTGATTTTTTTGAATATTATGCTGAACCTGAGGAGTTACCGGAACATTATAAACTAACATGGGTAGATAAAGATGGATACACCCATGAAAATTATGACCCCTATGACTTTGGCACCCAATTACCGGAGTTTGATCAGTATTTATTTGGGGAAGGCAAACATTGGCATATATATCAAAAACTAGGCGGTCACGTTCATACCGTTGATGGTATTGATGGTGTGTTATTTACTGTTTGGGCGCCTAATGCGGGTCGGGTAAGTATCGTCGGTGATTTTAACCGATGGGATGGGCGTTGTAATCCTATGCGTAGTTTGGGAGGTAGTGGCATTTGGGAAATATTTATGCCGGGCTTAAAAGTCGGGTGTCTCTATAAGTTTGAAATTTTAAATCGCTATACTCAGGAAGTACTTTTAAAAACAGATCCTTATGGTCAGCAATTTGAGTTTCGTCCCAATACATCCTCAATTGTAGTTAAAGAAAAAAATTACGCTTGGCAAGATGAGCAGTGGCTAACTCGAAGAGC
>CAIMEB010000270.1 GCA_903839855.1 uncultured Methylococcaceae bacterium | reverse complement strand
GTGGGGATGAACCGTATCAACGCCAGATATAGATTATATTATCAATGTGTTCCCCACATCCGTGGGGATGAACCGCCGGTGAATGGCAATGCGGAAGCTGCGAAGAAGTGTTCCCCACATCCGTGGGGATGAACCGGGTTAACATTAATGGAGTTATTGCTGCTAAACGTGTTCCCCACATCCGTGGGGATGAACCGCATGGTTATATTAACACTTGTTAATAATTAACGTGTTCCCCACATCCGTGGGGATGAACCGCGTAAATTTTAAGGTTAAGTCAAATAATTCTTGTGTTCCCCACATCCGTGGGGATGAACCGGGTAGCATTATGCCTTGCTTGTAATACATTACGTGTTCCCCACATCCGTGGGGATGAACCGTAAATATCAAACTGTGGAGATAATGGGACTTTGTGTTCCCCACATCCGTGGGGATGAACCGAATAGAGACGCTCAAGTTGAGCATCATTTAAAGTGTTCCCCACATCCGTGGGGATGAACCAATGGTGTAATGGGTCTGGTTATTTCTGATTTCGTGTTCCCCACATCCGTGGGGATGAACCGCTGTCATCTTCACAATAATCAGTAATGATTCTGTGTTCCCCACATCCGTGGGGATGAACCGAGCATCATGAATCTGTTATTGATGCTCACGCGGTGTTCCCCACATCCGTGGGGATGAACCGACGCTGGATGCTAAGAGGCTGATCAATGCGGTGTGTTCCCCACATCCGTGGGGATGAACCGTAATGCTGACAGGGGTTAGGGTAGTCATCGGGGTGTTCCCCACATCCGTGGGGATGAACCGATAGTTGCAATGGGTGTTGAGCATTTATTTACGTGTTCCCCACATCCGTGGGGATGAACCGCAGTATCAGCAACTCGGTGAGGGGATGCTTGAGTGTTCCCCACATCCGTGGGGATGAACCGCACTTGACTGGCCTCGTGTTTGCGTAACAGCGAGTGTTCCCCACATCCGTGGGGATGAACCGATGGGGGTGACTTGATGAGCATTGGTGGACAAGTGTTCCCCACATCCGTGGGGATGAACCGTGCTTTTAGATCCATCAGAAAAACTGTAGACCGTGTTCCCCACATCCGTGGGGATGAACCGCTTTACATGTTGTGTTAACAAAAACAGGTGAAGTGTTCCCCACATCCGTGGGGATGAACCGCGATTGTATTTGTTGCATGGCTTGCTGTACTTGTGTTCCCCACATCCGTGGGGATGAACCGAGTATGTGCCGTTTCCAGTGCCGTTACATGATGTGTTCCCCACATCCGTGGGGATGAACCGAAAACGCTTTTTTTAGTTGCCATTATTTTGCTGTGTTCCCCACATCCGTGGGGATGAACCGATGGCGGCGGCAATTAATACACCGCTAAGTCAATTGCTTATGTAGTTTGGTCAGAATTGAGGGATGCAAAACATCCAGACATCCAGAAATTAACGAGGGTTAAACATGCCTATTATTAGTCGCTTTTTGGGTATCATAATTACCATGTATTAGTCTGATCACAGTCCTCCACACTTTCATGCTAAATATGGTGAATATGAAATTATTGTGACTATTGATGAGGGTGTTATTGAAGGAAAATTCCCAAAACGAGCATTAAAGCACGTGCTGGAATGGTTAGACTTACATCATGAAGAATTATTAGTAAATTGGCATCATTGCCAGCAACGCGAACCTTTAAAAGATATTGCCCCTTTGGAGTTAACTCTAGTGATATTACATATTACCGATGCTAAGCATCTTCAAGATTATAAAGTGTGGCTTAAATTTAATGATGACCTTGAAGATATTGTTGATTTAAGTAAAGAGTTATGGGGATCTATGTTTGAACCGCTAAAAGACTTAAGCTTGTTCAGTCAAGTCAGATTAGATTCTGAGTTGGACACAATAACCTGGCCTAATGGTGCTGATTTAGCGCCCGAGTTTTTATATGGATTATTGCAGCAATCACAATGAATAGTACATAAGAGGCGACCAAAGTCTGTCAATCCGTTTTTACTGTTATGCAGAATGCTAGTTTTTATATTAATGCCTAACTTATCCACAGAAGCTGTGGATAAGTCTGTGAGTTAGTGATTGAGTAACTCTCTAACTGCATAATTTTTCTTAAAATTAGTTAGATTGTGTAATAGTTATACAATATACTCACCTTATTAACAATCAATTAGTTACGAGTCATTTGATGGGGTTTATGATGTTTAGATCAGGTTTTTTATTCGAACTTATTTGTCAATAGGTAATTGTGGGTAAGTGATGAATAACATATCAGTTTTATAGGTTTAACTTGGCTTTTCATTCGACAATAAAGGAACGCTATGGCTGTTACTGTTAATTTTAATACGATTCGTCAACGCGCCAGTCAGATTTATACAATTGTAAAACAGGTGCGCCCCGCATTGAGCTTAAACTTGCCGATCTACCCCAACAAATAACGCCTACTGTTTGTTGGGGAGATTTCAACTTTAAAATCTCGTCAACTTTAAATCCTATGGCCTTAGCCGCTTGAGCAAAGAGTTTGTCAGCTGCTTGATTAAGACTGATGATATATTCTGCGACTTGTTCTGAGTTGGATTCTAAAAGATACCATTTTGCTAAAACGCTAGTATCTAAATAAACACTGGAATTATCGTTCATCACGATCTTGTCGAATTAATTCCGCTGAGCCTTTTAATGTTGCTTCGAGTTGTAGTGAACGCAAGTCTGCGTGGCTAGGTCGTTTTTTACGGGCTTGAATAGGTAAGATTCTTGCGATCGCTTGTTTATTCCGGGTAATGATTAATTCTTGCTGCTCTTCGACTAACACATCAAGTTTTCCTAATACACTACGCATTTCCCTGATATTTAGCTGTTTCATAAAATCCACTACAATTAATTGTGACACTAAAGGGAAAATTGTAGCACGTTGTGTCTAAATCAGTAGAATCACAATAAGTTTGGTATGTCTGCCAAATATTGTCTAAGAGGAGCTGGGTAAACGCGCATTAAGCAATTGACCATCAGGTATTATATCAACCTCAATTGCAAGTGCTAGCATTCACTTTGCTCCTCATAATGTAGTAGATTTTAAATCCTTAAGCACGATCATCCTGACCTAAAAAAATCCCAATGGATTCGTATCGTAACTGACCAGTATATTTTTAGTTTGCTGATAATGATCCAGCATCATCTTATGATTTTCACGACCAATACCCGATTTCTTATAACCCCCGAACGCAGCATGAGCAGGATAATTATGGTAGCAGTTTGTCCAGATCCGACCGGCCTGTATACCACGACCCATTCGATAGGCCCGGTTCATGTCGCGTGTCCAGAGTCCTGCACCTAAGCCAAACTGGGTGTCATTGGCAATTTCCAAGGCTTCTGCTTCGTCTTTAAAAGTAGTCACTGAAATAAAGGGGCCAAAAATCTCTTCCTGAAAGATACGCATTTTATTGCCGCCTTTCATGATGGTGGGTTCAATATAATAGCCTTCATCAAAGCCAGCGCCGATGGCAGCAATTTCACCACCGATTAATACTTCAGCGCCTTCCTCTTTACCAATTTGTACATAGCCCAGAATCTTGTCGAACTGTTGCTTAGAGGCTTGTGCGCCTACCATCGTTTCAGTATCTAAAGGATTGCCGCGTTTGATTTGTTTCGCACGGGCAATCACTTTTTCAATAAACGCATCATAGATGGTTTCTTGTATTAACAGCCGGGAAGGGCAGGTACACACTTCGCCTTGATTAAAAAACGCCAGAACAGCGCCTTCGATGCATTTACTGACGTAAGAATCTTCTTGATCCAGGACATCTTCGAAAAAGATGTTCGGTGATTTGCCCCCCAGTTCAACGGTAGAAGGAATAATGTTGTCTGCGGCGCATTTTAATATGTGCGAACCAATAGGGGTTGAACCTGTAAATGCGATCTTTGCAATACGAGTGCTGGTCGCTAAGGCTTGACCGGCTTCTATACCGTAACCGTTCACGATGTTAATGACGCCAGCCGGTATTAAATCACCGATTAATTCCATTAATACTAATATTGAAGCGGGGGTTTGCTCAGCTGGCTTCATAACCACACAGTTGCCTGCCGCTAAAGCCGGGGCCAGTTTCCAGCACGCCATTAATAATGGAAAATTCCAGGGAATGATTTGTCCAACCACACCGAGTGGCTCATGAAAGTGATAGGCGACGGTGTTTTCATCGATTTCACCGATTGAGCCTTCTTGTGCACGAATACAGCCAGCAAAGTATCGAAAGTGATCGGCAGCTAAAGGAATGTCAGCAGCGAGTGTTTCTCTGACCGCTTTGCCGTTATCCCAGGTTTCTGCGACGGCTAAGGCTTCAAGACGGGCTTCTATTCGATCAGCAATTTTCAATAATAGATTAGATCGGGCGGTGACTGAGGTTTTCCCCCAAGCGGCTTTTGCAGCATGAGCGGCATCCAGAGCAAGTTCTATATCTTCGGCGGATGAACGGGGTATCTGGCAAAAGACTTTGCCGTTGACCGGGCTTAGGTTATCAAAGTATTGACCTCTAACGGGGTCAACCCATTGGCCGCCAATAAAGTTACCATAACGGGGTTTAAAGCTTACCTTACTGTCGGGTTGATTCGGGTCGAGATAGAGCATGTCGGTCTCCTGAGTTATTATAATTAGTGGATTAAGTGCTTTTATAAGATGGCGATTGCCAGTGCAAGAAATTGAAAAATGAGCAGTATCTCTAAGCTGATGGCGGTATAACCTGATAGGGATAGTGACGGGTCTTTTAGTTTTTTGAAGCCTAATGACCAGATGTATTTAACTAATGCCATACGTGGACGGACACCTGTACTGAGGGATACGCTAGGTTTGCCCAATTTTTGCCAGACTGTTTGATGAGCCTGTTCGATACGGTTTATAAGCCATGCACCGTTTGCTACTGAAACGAGTAAGGTTGTTATAAGCCAGTACATATTGTTTTATTTTTAGTTTTTGCTTCTTTTTCCGATTAAATAACCGATATAGGTCGTGGCGATAAAGCAAACCAGAATAATCCAGGGGAAAAAAGTATCTGCAACGCTCATGAGAAAATACCTCAAAATTTATGGTTAGCGTGTTATAAGGAAAGTGCGCAGGTTATTATAGTTTATTCAGTTCAGATACTTGAAAATTAATACAAATTATTTCTATAGTACTAAACAAATATGAAGGTTTGATTAAAAAATCACCGTTTCCAGTATAAATTTCGCTGGGTTGACAAACTGTAACGATGACTTTATGCTGTTTTTTGAATATTTCATTTTACGAGGTTTTAAATTTGTCGCAGTTACCCACCCCGTATTATCTTATTGACGAAGTCGCACTTAAAAAAAATCTTGAAATCATCCAGTTCATTCGGGAGCAATCCGGAGCCAAATCCGTCCTGGCACTAAAATGTTTTTCAACGTGGAGTGTTTTCGACCTGATGCGTCAATACATGGATGGTACAACCAGCAGTTCACTTTTCGAAGCCAGATTGGGTTACGAAAAGTTTGGTAAAGAAGTTCATGCTTACAGCGTAGCCTATTCATCTGATGAGATCGATGAAGTGTCTAAATTTGCCGATAAGGTAATATTTAATTCAGTATCCCAGTTAAACCGGTTTTACAGTCGGGTCAGCCATTTAAAGCTGGGACTTAGAGCCAATCCCGGTATCAGTTATTCTCATTTTGATTTGGCTGATCCTGCGCGTCGTTGTTCCAGACTGGGTGTTTGTAATGTAGAAGATCTGGAAGCGGTTGCCGATAAATTGAGCGGCTTGATGTTTCATTTCAATTGTGAAAACGATGATGTGGATAATATTACCGCAGCCATTGAGCAAATCGGTTTAAACTACGCGCATCTGTTAAAAAAGATGGCTTGGGTTAGTTTCGGTGGCGGCATTTATTTTACTAAGGCGGGTTATCCCCTGGAAAAATTCTGTATGGTTCTAAAGTATTTTGCTAACAACTATGGTGTACAGGTTTATCTTGAACCCGGTGAAGCAGCCATTACCAGTAGTGCCGAGCTAGTAACGACGGTATTGGATGTGGTTCATAATGAAGTGGATATTGCAATCGTTGATGCGTCTGTCGAAGCACACATGCTTGATCATTTAATTTACCACACGAATCCAAAAGTTTCATCACCCAGTGCAGGTACTCACCCTATTATGATTGCTGGACGCACGTGTTTGGCGGGTGATTTGTTTGGCAATTATGAGCTGGATCATCCTTTAAAAGTGGGTGACGAAATACGCTTTGCAGATGCTGCGGGTTATACAATGGTCAAGAAGAACTGGTTTAATGGGGTAGCAATGCCTTCTATTGTGGTGCGAAGGTTGGACGGAACGATAGAACGAGTGCGCAGTTTTGACTATAACGATTACATTGGCTGTCTATCATAAGAGGAGAATCCATACATGAAAAAAAACGTAATGATTATTGGAGCAGGCGGAGTAGCGCACGTTGCTGCTCATAAAGCGGCTTTAAACAATGATGTTCTAGGCGACATCTGTATCGCATCACGGACGCAAGCTAAATGCGATGCCATTATTGAAAGTGTGCTTCGTAAAGGACACTTAAAAAATCCAGAAGGTAAACTTTATTCTGCTCAACTGGATGCGTTGGATATTCCTGCGACCATTAAGTTGATCAATGATACTAAAACCGAGATTGTGATTAATCTGGGATCTGCTTTTTTGAATATGTCGATATTGGAAGCCTGTATTGAAACAGGTGTTGCTTATATTGATACTGCCATTCATGAAGATCCAGATAAAGTCTGTGAACAGCCACCCTGGTATGCTAACTATGAATGGAAACGTAAAGACCGTTGTGCAGAAAAAGGTGTTACGGCTATTTTGGGTGCTGGTTTTGACCCGGGTGTGGTCAATGCTTACTGTGCGCTTGCGGTTAAGCGTTATTTCGACAAGATTGATACGATTGATATTCTGGATGTTAACGCCGGAAGTCATGGCCGGTATTTTTCAACTAACTTTGACCCTGAGATTAATTTCCGTGAGTTCGTGAAGGTCTGGACCTGGATAGATCGTCAGTGGCAGGAGTTTCCTACTCATTCTGTAAAGCGTGAATATGATTTTCCGGTGGTGGGTCATCAGCCAGTTTATTTAAATGGTCATGATGAGTTACATTCATTGTCTAAAAATATCGATGCGAACAGCATTCGTTTTTGGATGGGGTTTGGCGATCATTATATTAACGTGTTTACGGTATTACGTACGCTTGGCTTTTTGTCCCATTTGCCAGTGACTTTAACAACCGGGCAAGAAGTGGTGCCTTTAAAGGTTGTTAAAGCACTTTTACCTGATCCAATGACACTGGCGCCAGGTTATACCGGTAAAACCTGTATCGGCAACTTTATTAAAGGTTGGAAAGATGGAAAGATGCGTGAAATCTTTATTTATCAGGTGTCTGACCATAAGCAATGCTATGAAGAAGTTGAGTCTCAAGGTATCAGCTACACAGCGGGTGTACCCCCTGTCGCAGCGGCAATGCTAGTGGCTAATGGCCTTTGGGATGCCAAGACTATGGTTAACGTTGAAGAGCTTGATCCTGAGCCGTTTATTGAAATTCTTGATCGAATTGGTTTGCCAACTGAAATTAAAGAAATTAAGCCTGACAGCAAGCATTCCTTTGATGGTTATGTTAAGTCTCTTGAGAAAGAGCTTGAGCATTCAACAGCCACAGTCACTGTTTCTGCTGCTAATCCTATGATTGCGGTAGCACCTAAAAAAGCGGATTCAGACAAAAAGAAAAAATCGGATAAGAAGAAAGATAAATAGAGTCATTATCTGCTTCGTGGGATATCTTTGGCGAAGGCATTGATATCCCGACCGTCTCTTGCGTATTATTTTTAAGCGTCTACTCAATCCTTTGTTCCTTCAGCCGCAATATTGCATATAAACATGGCGAGACAAGCGGTCAAATGAGCCGCCAATTTCAGTGGAGATGCTTTAATCGGAATTGATATATTCTGAATGGCTGAGTTCGGTTCAAAATATGGCAGTCAAGTAGAGGGTAATGCTATACTTCGGAATATTTTTATTAAGAGAGACTTAAAACCATGGAAGAGCATTTTGCAAAAATTATTCAAGCGGTCGGTGAAGATTTAAATCGAGAAGGTTTGATTGACACGCCCGTGCGTGCAGCTAAGGCATTCAAATTTCTTAACAATGGTTATGACAAAACGCTGGAAGAAGTGCTCAATGGCGCTATTTTTTCGGCAGACACTGAAGATATGGTTATCGTTAAGGATATTGAATTATATTCATTATGTGAGCATCATTTGTTGCCATTTATTGGTAAATGTCATGTAGGTTATTTGCCGCAAGGTAAGGTATTGGGTTTATCAAAAGTGGCTCGTATCATTGATATGTATGCACGGCGCTTACAGATACAGGAGAAGCTGACCAAGCAAATCGCGGACGCTATTGAGCTTTCTATTGGCGCAAGAGGTGTTGCAGTTGTTATTGAAGCTAAGCACTTGTGTATGATGATGCGAGGGGTTGAAAAACAAAACTCGGTCATGACCACTTCGGTGATGACAGGTATTTTTCGTAAAGAGCTGAGTACCCGTTCCGAATTTCTTAACCTGATTAATCGATAGGCAGTGATATGACAAAAAAGACTGGGGTAATACTGGCAAACCTGGGTTCTCCTACTGAGCCTACCACAAAGGCAGTCAGGCGGTTTTTAGGTCAGTTTCTATGGGATCCCCGTGTCGTTAATCTACCTAGACCGGTTTGGTGGATTATACTCAACTGCTTCGTGTTACCTTTTAGACCCAGTAAGTCCGCAAAGGCTTATCGTAAAGTATGGCATGAAAAAGGTTCGCCATTAACCTATCTAACCCGGCAATTAACCGAAAAAATTGCTGGCAGATTTAGTAATAAGAATATTATTACAACCTATGCCATGCGTTACGGTGAGCCGTCAATTGCTAAACGACTAAAAGAGTTTAAGTCCGAGGGCATCACCGATATTATTGTGTTACCTTTGTATCCTCAGTATTCCTCTACGACGACGGCTTCTATTTACGATGACTTGGTAAAAGAACTCAATCAATGGCGTCATTTACCCAGCTTTCAATTCATTAGTGATTATCATCAAGACCCTGATTACATTGGCGCAGTAGCTGAAGTTATTCAGAAAGCCTGGCAGGAGCAATATAAAAATGAATTATTAATCATGTCGTTTCATGGTTTACCAGAAGCATTGACTAAATGGGGCGATCCTTATTTTTATCAGTGTCATAAAACGGCGGAACTGCTGGCTGAAAAACTCGGTCTTGAAAAACATCAATGGAAGATTGTATTTCAATCGCGTTTTGGTAAAGCTGAATGGTTAAAGCCTTATTGCGTTGATACCTTAGAGCAATTACCCAATGCTGGCATTAAAACAGTCGACGTGGTTTGTCCTGGCTTTGCAGTCGATTGTTTGGAAACCTTAGAAGAAATAGCCATGGAGAATAAAGCTATCTTTGAAGAAGCAGGGGGTATTTCTTATCGTTATATAGCGGCACTGAATGATTCAGAACTCCATGTTGAGGCACTTGTTCATTTACTTGAACAAAAAATTTAACCATGCGTGAGTAGGGTAGAACTGATGAAAGAAACAGTATTTCAAAATTGGCAGCAAGCAGCATGGCCTGAGATTAAATCCAGTAAACCATTAGCGACAGGTGAGGGGGTTATTGACCAAAGTGCTTTTGATACGATGGAAGTTGATAAAGTATTTGAGTCGATTAACTTTGCGTCTACAGCAATAGGTCAGGCTGTATTGTATCGATCATTAACTCAGCCCTCGGCTTCCTTAAAGGAGTTGAACGATAAGCAGCAGGCCGTTGAAGAATTGCGTGCTAATCCAGAGTTACGGTTAGCGCTTGAAAATATAGTAGAAACTGCCGCCAGTCAGGAAAGAAACTTTTATTTACTCACGTTTGGTGAATTCTTGGGTTCATGGGGAACCGCTAGAGAAGAGCATGAAATTGAAGGTTATGGCTATCTACAGTATAAAAGAGGGGTGCGTTTTATGCTGGATCTGGTGGATCAGGTACAAGATATTACCACGCCAAAAAGTGACTATTTAAAGTCACTGATAGATGCTATTAAACAATTCACTGAGACTAGAGCCTTTTCTTTGATGAAAGGGCCTGCTTATATTACTGAGAGTGGTATTCAGTCCAGACAAGAAAGGCAGTATTCATTTTCGCCTGCTATCATTTTTAGGCCTAATCTGTTTAAGCCGTTATTGATTGCATTGTTTTTTGCTGTTATTTGGGGAATAGCGCATTTTTTTCCTACGGATCTGTTTAATGTGTCTGTAGAAGCGATTCCGACGGCAACAATATTTTTTGTTCCGCTGTTGCTGGTGTATTATCCGGTAGTCGGTAGTTTTGATCGTGATAGTTGTATTATCCCGCTTAGAAAAATTTATAAAAATGCCCCGGAAGTGGCTCAAGCTTTAGAAGCATTAGGGCAGTTGGATGAGTTATTGTCTTTTATTAAGTTTGCCGGGGTATTTGATAATCCGGTGGTATTGCCTCAATTAGTTGAGGGTGAGCATCATCGAATTAATTTAGTCGCGGCTAAAAATCCTGTGCTGGGCAAAGCTAACGCCGATTATGTGAGCAATGATTTTATTTTGGAAGATGATAAGCTGGTTTTAATTACCGGTCCTAATAGTGGGGGTAAAACCGCATTTTGTAAAACCATCACTCAAATCCAGTTGTTGGCTCAAATTGGTTGTTATGTCCCGGCTGAGCAGGCGACGCTGACAGTGGCAGACAAAATCTTTTATCAAGTGTCTGAAGTAAGTCACTTAAACGATGGGGAAGGGCGCTTCGGTACTGAGTTAAAAAGAACAAAGGATATCTTTTTAGCAACGACACCTAAAAGTTTGGTGGTGCTGGATGAGTTATCTGAAGGCACTACCTTTGAAGAAAAAATGGAATCATCTTCTAATGTGTTAAATGGTTTTTATCGGAAAGGTAATAGCACCATATTGATTACCCATAATCATCAATTAGTCGATCAGTTTGCCCGCCAACGAATAGGTTTACCAAGACAGGTTGAATTCGCAAATGATGCGCCTACGTATAAATTAATCGAGGGCATTTCTCGGGTCAGTCATGCCGATCGAGTAGCTAAAAAGATCGGTTTCTCAAAAGAAGACATAGAACATTATTTGGCGGATTCGCAATGACAATAGGTACAGCATTAACAGATAACGCAACACGGGCTTTGTTGCTGGGTAGTGGTGAGTTAGGTAAGGAGCTAACTATTTCATTACAGCGGTATGGTGTAGAGGTTATTGCTGTAGATCGCTATCAGCATGCGCCTGCTCATCAGGTGGCTCATCGCAGTTATGTGATCGATATGACGGATACGGATGCTGTAAAAAATCTGATTGCTTTAGAAAAACCACATTATATCATTCCAGAAATTGAAGCGATTGCTACGCAGGCGTTAGCCGATATTGAGGCTGAGGGTTTGTGTACTGTTGTGCCTAATGCCAGAGCGATTCAACTAACCATGAATAGAGAAGGGATTAGAACACTGGTCGCTGAGCACCTTAAATTACCCACTTCTGCTTATGCATTTGCAGAAAGCTTTGAAGCGTTACAGGCCGCTGTCGAACAGGGTATTGGTTATCCTTGTTTTATCAAACCGACCATGTCATCATCTGGTAAAGGCCAGTCGATGGTTAAAAGTATTGACCAGCTTAAAGCGGCTTGGGATTATGCTAAGTCCAGTGGTCGTGTTGATACGGGTAAGGTTATTGTCGAAGCCAAAATTGATTTTGACTTTGAAATTACCTTGCTGACTGTGCGAGCCTTAAACCAACAGGGTGAAATACAGACTTATTTTTGCGCGCCCATAGGGCACGTTCAAGAAAATGGCGATTATCGAGAAAGTTGGCAACCACAAGTGATGAGCGACGCTTCATTGAAATTATCACAAGAAATTGCTTTTAAAGTGACCCACGAAATAGGTGGTCTAGGTTTGTTTGGCGTCGAGTTATTTATAAAAGGTAATGACGTTTGGTTCAGTGAAGTCAGTCCTAGACCTCATGATACCGGTATGGTGACAATGGTCACTCAGCGTCAAAGTGAGTTTGATTTACATGCACGCGCTATTTTAGGGTTACCGGTTAATACTGAATTGCGTAATGAGGGAGCGAGTGCTGTTATTCTGGGGGGGATTAATGCAAAAGGGGTGGTTTATGAGGGACTGGCAGAAGCATTAGCTATTCCTGATACTGACGTTAGATTATTTGGCAAACCCGAAGCTTTTGTAAACAGACGCATGGGCGTTGCTTTAGCAACTGCAGATAATACAGGTGATGCTAGGTATAAAGCGATTAAGGCAGCGCAATCAGTAGTGATCAGTAGTCAGTAAGGATCGTTATGGTTAGAAAGTGGGTTGTTTTATTGATATTAGGTGTCTCGAGTGGTACATGGGCTGATATTTATAAATATACTGATAATAGTGGAAATACTTACTATACGGATCACCCTGCAAATAATTTGTATCAACGCATTATCAAAAGTAGGCCTCATGTGCCGATTGTGAAAAATACATTGTTTGATAGGCCTGTCATTTATCCGCTCAAGGTTAATGGCATTAACGTGGACGCGATTAATAAAAAAAGATTCTCATCCCTGATAGAGCAAGCCGCTTATCGGCATCAGGTTGATGCCAAACTGGTTCATGCCGTGATTCAAACAGAATCAGCTTATAATTCCACAGCACAATCTCCCAAGGGCGCAGTCGGTTTGATGCAGTTGATGCCCGACACTGCCAAACGCTTTGGTGTATTTGATCGCAGTGATCCTGACCAAAATATAGATGGCGGTGTTCGCTATTTAAAACATTTAATAAACCTTTTTAATCCTAATTTAGAATTAGCACTGGCTGCCTATAACGCTGGAGAGAATGCGGTAATGCGTTACAACAATTCTATTCCACCGTATCCGGAGACTCAAAATTACGTGAAACAAGTGATCGCTTTGTATCGTCCAGAGCCTCTTCAAAAATTTGTTTTTAAACATTAGCAATATAATGACCCGATTGATTCGGTTTGAAGAGATAATTTTAATTATTGGTTCACATTAAGCTATCAATAACATTGATTGAAATACTATTTTTTAAAATAAACATGCCTAGTCAGTGTAAATGTTGGACGTTATGTATTAACTATTGTTAATATTAGCATCACTTTAGCTGTTCGGCGAAAGTATTACATAAACTGTGGAGATAATTATGCACAATGTCACGTTGATAAAAGGTGATGGTATTGGCCCTTCCATTATGGATGAGGCTGTTAAAGTTATTGATGCGTCAGGTGTAAAAATTCACTGGGAAGAAGCTTATGCTGGATTATCAGCCTTTGAGAAATTTGGAACACCACTACCAGATGAAACTTTGGCGTCGTTTGATAAAACCCGCCTGGCATTTAAAGGGCCTTTAACTACTGTGGTGGGTACTGGCTTTAGAAGTATTAATGTCGCATTGCGGCAGCAGTATGATTTGTATGCTAATGTTCGGCCCGCAAAAAGTTGGCCGGGTATTAAGACTCGCTACGAAAATGTGGACATTGTTATCGTTAGAGAAAATACGGAAGGGCTTTATGCAGGGCTTGAGCATTATTTATCGCCCAAGAAAGATATTGCCGAAAGTTTGGCAGTGGTTACACGGGTCGCGTCAGAACGTATTGTCGATTATGCTTTTAAATATGCACGAGATAATCAACGTAAAAAAGTGACCGTGTGCCATAAAGCTAATATCTTAAAATACTCTCAAGGCCTGTTTTTAGATGTAGCAAGAGAAACGGCTGCACGTTACCCTGATATTCAATTTGATGAAAAAATCATTGATGCCGCATGTATGCACATGGTGATGAATCCACAGCAATTTGATGTGGTGGTGACAACTAACATGTTCGGCGATATTTTGTCTGATTTAACGGCTGGGTTAGTCGGTGGTTTAGGTTTAATTCCAGGGGCAAATATTGGGAATAATGCGGCATTATTTGAAGCCGTTCATGGCAGTGCACCTGATATTGCAGGAAAAAACTTGGCCAATCCTATTGCTGTTATTATGGCGGGGGTGATGATGTTAAATCATCTGGGTGAAACAGAAGCGGCAGAGAAAGTTAAAAATGCCGTTGAAAAAGTGGTCAACGAAGGTAAGTTTGTAACCAGGGATCTTAATCCGGAATCAACGTGTGGCACGGTTGAAATGGGCGATGCTATTGTTGCCGCAATGGTTTAATAAGAGCACTTTTAGGGTATAGCCATAGGAGAGAGTGCCCGATCGGGTCTTGACATTATGATCAAGATTAAGTTCGGATACTCTCTTTTCCTTCCATTATTGCACGGTATTCTCTGCAACATCATAACTCAATGGCCTTAAGGTTTGATTAAATAAATGCAAGGTAAACAAATTATCCGTTCGTTAAGCTTTAAATTGAACGTTAAACGTTGTCAGTGGGTTTGTGGACTATTGATTTTATCTTTAGTCATTCCTGCTTGTGGTGATTCAAAAGTTTATGAATGGCATGATAATCAAGGCAGTGAACATTATTCTGATCGATTTAATGTCAATGCTAAAGTCCTTGATATTAAACCGGGTTATGGGTTTTATAGTGTAAAAAAGATTTATGATGGTGATACCGTTCAACTAGACGATGGTAGGAAAATCCGTTTCTTGGGAATTAATACGCCCGAAATATCGCACCGAGGTAAACAGGCTGAGGCAGGTGGTCAGGAAGCTAAAGACTGGCTGATTAAAAAGTTAGCCCATACCCGGGTTCGGCTGGAATTGGATGCTGAGAAAACTGACAAATACGGGCGAACCTTAGCATATCTGTTTGATGAAAATAACGAACTTATTAATTTGTCTTTAGTTCAGCAAGGCTTGGCGACTCTTAGTATTTATCCGCCTAATCTATTGTATGTGAATGAGTTAATGGCAGCACAAAAACAGGCTGAACAAAATAAGCGCGGCATTTGGGCGCTTGCAGATTATGCCGTCATGCCTTTTAGTCAGTTAGCTGAAGTCGAGCATAGTGGTTGGATGAGACTTTCTGGAAAAGTGCTTGATATTCGGACAACTTCCCGATTTATTTATCTAATTTTTTCTAGCCAGAGCGATGCACGTATTGAATCCAAGTGGCTTCCACTGTTTCCAGACATTAAGAGTTATTTAGGTAAAACACTTGAAGTTAGAGGATGGCCGAATAGAAGAGAGGCACATTTTTCAGTATTAATTCGTCATCCTAGCGCTATAAAAATATTACCCGGTCTGTAAGACACTGGCCAATTAGGAACGAGTAACGTTATATCTAAGTTTGCTGAGACCTCAGTTATTCCACTACAGCTTCATGTCTCGCCTCACTACTATCACTTATAGGACATAAGCGATAGGAACGGGGGGTGATCTTAATGCTTAAGCAGCTCAAAAAAAGCCACTGTATCAATTCATTAAGGGCTGAATAACATCCAATATCTCCTCTTTAGAAATCCCTCCTTGATGTTTAAGAAGAATATCTCCTTTTTGATTAACAATCACAGTAAAAGGAATCGCATCCGAGGCATTCCCTAATTGATAAATCAATGAGATAAATGAAGCACTTGTGAAATCACCAATCAGAATAGGATAGTTTATTTTCGTTTTGGTGAGAAACTCTTTAACTGACCCCTTATCGTCTACCGCTATACCAATAAACTGTAAATTTTTTGAGCCATACTGCTCTTGTAACTGAATGAAATCAGGAATTTCTTTAACACAAGGCGGACACCAGGTAGCCCAAAAATTAATCACTCTAATTTTGCCCTGCCATTCAGAAGATGAATGCATCTTATCAGCCATATCCGGAAATTCAAATTCGGGTAATATTTGTTGTGTTATAGGTTTGTCTTTTAATTCACGAACAAAAATTCCCGCTTTTTTTTTCAGTTGTGAAACAACGTTTACAGCACTAGGTGCTACTAAATCTCGAACAACAAGACCACCACCCAGCGCAAGTATCCCCACAATAATAATCAAGCCTGTTCGATTCATCATTTTATCCCCTGTAATGTTTTAAGAAAGGTTTCGGCATCTTGATAGCCAATAACTCGATGGGCAGTGTCTTCTTGTTCACTGCCACTAAAAAATAATATCGCCGGTGGCCCAATCAAATTAAATTTTGCCAGTACTGCCTTATCATCATTAGAATCTTCTGTAACATCCAATTGCAACAGCTTATAAGTACTTAAAACTTTTTTAACATTTGGATCTGTAAAGGTATAAGCCTCCATTTCTTTACAGGAAATACACCAATCCGCATAAAAATCGACCATGACAGGCTGATGATTAAAAGCCGCTTCATGTACCTTAGCTTCTAAAGCCGTCAAAGTTGAAACTCGCTCAAAAACAACACCTTCTTCAGCCCCCTGAGATTTATTGACCGCAAAGCCTTTTAATGGTTTTAAGGGGTTCTCATTGCCCATGCTAAAACCGATTAACAAAATCAGACCATAAGCAAACATCATTAAGCCTATCCCCTTCCATAGTTTGCTCCATCCAGAACTATTCAACGGTAAAGGATCAAGTGCATTAAGATAGATGGCAGGTAAAATCAATATCATCGCCCATAACAAAATAGGCACAGAAGGCGGCAAGATTCGACTTAACATCCAAACCGCAACACCTAACATAATAACCCCAAATACAGCTTTGGTTGAATATAACCAACCGCCTGCTTTGGGTAGCAACTTGCCTGCTGAAGCGCCCAATAATAACAAAGGCACACCCATACCCATGCCCATAGCGAACAAGGCGCTGCCCCCTAATAATGCATTACCATTTTGGCCTATGAAAATTAAGGCACCTGCCAAAGGTGCGGCCACACAAGGCCCAACAATTAAGGAAGAGAGCGCCCCCATAATAGCCGCGCCCCATAGAGAACCGTCCTGATGTTTTACACTGGAATTATGTAGCTTTGTTTTTAGAGAATTAGGTAATTCTAAATCATAAAAGCCAAACATGGACAATGACAATAACACAAACACGCCACTGAATAGGCCAATAATCCAGGGTTGCTGGAACGTAGTCTGCAAGTTTCCACCGAACAATGCCGCAAGCACACCAAACACCGTATAAGTAAAAGCGGAAGCAACTACATAACTCAGCGATAGGAAAAAGGCTCTAGCCGTCGTAATACGATTACCGTGTCCAACAATAATGCCGGATAAAATTGGAATCATTGGAAAAATACACGGGGTCATGGATAACAATAGCCCAAAACCAAAAAAGCTAAGTAAGACGACGCCACTACTATCGTGATGCAAAGACTGCACAATCTGATCTTGCTCAGATAGCTCAGAGACAGCAGTCGATGTCACACCGTCCTGCATCGATTTTTGTCCCGACGGCAACTCCAGACTAATCGTTTTATTCATAGGTGGATAACAAACACCACGATCAGCACAGCCTTGATATTTGGCCTTCAATGTAATGGCTGCTGAGTCACCCAGACGATTAAGCGGCACATCAAAAGCAAGTTCATCATGAAAAATCTCTACGGTACCAAAGGCTTCATCTTGCTTTGTAGTTCCTCGGGGCATTGTATAAGTACCGAGTTGAATAACCTGAGAATTAATCAATTCCAGTTTAATTTTCTCACGATACAGATAATAACCCTTTGCGATCACCCAATTAACATGCACTGTGTTGGCGTCCTTAACTTCAGCAAAAAATTGAAAAGCTTGCTCCGCTGGCAATAAAGGTTCTTCACTGGCATTCTGTTTAAACGTTGGAAGACTATCTATCAAACCGGCTAATGGATTAGCACTAGCAAGCACCGTCAATGATGGCGCGGATACTAACAGGGTTTCTTCGGCATAACCACCTGTCGGACTCACTATAAACGTGACTATAAAGACAAAAATTATTTTTAAAAATGGCATGAGTCAATCTGGTTTTACTGATGAATAATAAGCATGTCTGCATATTATCCTAGAAATTTATATCGTTTGCCTTTATATTGTGAATATAATCTTAGATTTATAAATAAAAATCTAAATACCCCCATTCACGGTGACTCACCGTTAACAAATGTATAAGAGCGTGTCAATGAAAGCTTTCCAAGTGCTGTTTCTAATAGTATTAATTATCCCTTTTGCAGAAATCTATCTACTACTTCAGGTAGGCAGTATTCTTGGCGCCTTTCCGACTATATTTTTAGTGGTCTTTACGGCAGTATTGGGATCTTGGCTATTAAAACAACAAGGCTTTGCAACCTTTCGTCGTTTTCAGGAAAACCTGACTCAAGGCCAAATACCAGCTTATGAAATAATTGAAGGTCCTATCATCTTACTGGGCGGTGTATTACTATTAACACCGGGATTTTTGACTGATATTTTGGGTTTGGCTTGTTTGATTACACCTCTACGTAAAAGAATTGCTCAATATATTATAGAAAGCCGTATCATTCAGGATAGTAGTGCATTTCGGCAAACTAAAAAAGCCGATAATAATGCCTTGGAAGGTGAATTTAGAAAAGAAGACTAAAGAAATACAAAAAGATTGGCGCAAGGAAAAATAATTTAACCTCGCGCCTTTGTATTAACCTTCAGTTGAATCAGGGGTTGCAGCCGTGTTTTTATTAAGTCCTGAGTACGCAGGGCACCAGCCAGAAAAGCCTGTTCCGACGAGTACCATACCTATCAATAATAAAGCAATTGACGCAGTAAAAATTGAAACAGCAAGTAACGCAGCACCGCCATACAAGCGGTATTTCTTTTCTTGATCGCCTATATTGTGTTCAAATTTAACCATACGTTTATAATCAAAACTCATCTTAATCCCCTTCTCTGTGTAATTGTTATTATCTTGGTAACGCAATAAAAAATTTCAGCATTACATAATGTGAAATAATATACACAGCTCTACAAAATGTGCAAGCGATAAAAAGATAATGGATGTTACTTCAATAATAGATTCTTTAAATGATGCCCAGCGTCAAGCGGTTACAGCACCTTCACAAGCTATGTTAATTCTGGCTGGGGCCGGTAGCGGTAAGACCCGTGTTTTAGTCCACCGTATTGCCTGGCAAATTCAGGTAGGGGGTAGTCATGCCCATAGCATCATGGCAGTAACCTTTACCAATAAAGCGGCTAAAGAGATGAAAGCCAGAATTGAGAGCTTACTCAATATCCCCACCCATAATTTATGGATAGGTACTTTCCATGGTATAGCCCATCGCTTGCTACGGCGTCATGCTGCACAAGCCAAATTACCTGAAGCCTTTCAAGTCATGGATTCTGGTGACCAGTTAAGACTCATCAAGCGGTTATTAAACTCGCTTAACTTTGATGACTCAAAATGGCCGCCGCGAGAAGTTCAGTGGTTCATCAATGCTCAAAAAGATGAAGGTATCAGAGCCAAACACATGCTTGAAACAAACGACTTACATCAACGGCAAATGCTGTTAGTTTACAAAGCGTATGAAGACCTGTGTACTCGCTCAGGCTTAGTTGATTTTGCCGAATTGCTACTCCGAGGACACGAATTATTACGTGATAATCCTGATTTACTTGAATTCTATCAAGCTCGCTTTAGACATATTCATGTTGATGAGTTTCAAGACACCAACACTATTCAATATGCCTGGCTAAGACTACTGACAGACGGTAAAGATAATCTGTTTGTGGTGGGCGATGATGACCAATCCATTTACGGCTGGCGAGGGGCAAAGATTGAAAATATCTATAACTTTCAAAAGCACTACCCCAATCATCAAGTCATCAAGTTAGAACAAAACTATCGTTCAACCGGCACCATTCTTAAGGCCGCTAATAAAATTATTGCCAATAACACTGGACGCATGGGTAAAGAATTATGGACTGATTCTGGTGAGGGTGAACCCTGTGCCTTATACGCCGCTTTTAACGAACAGGATGAAGCCTATTTCGTCGTTGAACGCATAAGAGCCTGGGTCAATAACGGCGGCTTACGCAGTGACACAGCCATTTTATACCGCTCCAATGCCCAGTCACGTCAATTTGAAGAAAAACTAATGGTGACCGCCACCCCTTATCGGGTTTATGGCGGGTTACGCTTCTTTGATCGGGCAGAAATTAAAAATGCCCTGGCTTACTTACGCCTCATGTCTAACCGTGATGATGATGCCTCATTTGAACGAGTGATTAATACCCCCACTCGTGGCATTGGCGCTAAAGCGATTGATGATATTCGCGCAATAGCGCGTGATCAAAACCTTTCTTTATGGGCATCTGCTATCGTATTGATCAATCAAAGATCAATGTCTGCACGTGCAACCAATGCCCTCATTGGTTTCCTGCAACTCATCAAAGCACTCTCAGTTGAAACCGTAGACCTGGAACTTTATGAGAAAGTTAAACGAGTCGTTGAAAAAACGGGTCTCATGGATCTGTATCAAAAAGAAAAAATGGACAAGGGGGAGGAAAAAGTAGAAAACCTTGAAGAGCTGGTTAATGCTGCCCGACTCTTTAATTTTGATCAGGAAAACGAAGAAGGGATGAGTGAACTTGATCTGTTTTTAACCCATGCCGCACTTGAATCAGGCGATAATCAAGGCGACGATTTTGAAGATTGCGTTCAACTCATGACGATTCATTCAGCCAAAGGCTTAGAGTTTAAACTCGTATTTCTGGTGGGCATGGAAGAAGGCTTATTTCCCTCGCAACAATCTGTCGATGATATTGCTCGTTTGGAAGAAGAAAGAAGACTCTGTTATGTCGGTATGACCCGTGCGATGAAACAACTGTATTTAACCTACGCAGAATCGAGACGATTATATGGTCGGGAAAGCTATCCCAGACCTTCACGGTTTCTCCGTGAGATTCCGACCGAACTGTTACAGGAAGTCAGAATGCGGGCAACGATCAGCCGTCCTATTGCCAACAACCAACCTAAAAGCCCGCCCTCAATAAGTACAGGTAGTTATAAGCCTGGACAAAAAGTCCATCATGATAAATTTGGGGAGGGTGTGGTTTTACAAATAGAAGGCTCTGGCGCTCAGGAAAGAGTGCAGATAAATTTTAAGCAAGTAGGTATTAAATGGCTCATGCTAGCCTATGCTAAATTAGAGGTATTATGAAATCGCGAATAAAATGCCCCCTGCACTCACGTAGTTATCGTATGAGTACAGGAGGCTTTTATAATAAAGCCTAGGGCGTTAAACCTTGTCCAATGACAATCACTTTTAACGCATTAGTACCACCTTCGACACCAGTCAAATCGCCTTTGGTGATGATAAATTTATCACCGTCTTTAGCTTTGTGCCATCTTCTTAATTTTGCCACAATGCTACGATTAACTTCAGCATGATCATTGTTACCATCAAGATCATGGTGCATAGGAAAAACACCGCGATAAAGCGTGACTTTACCTAAGGTTTTTTCTTGACTGCTAAACGCAAAGATAGGAATACCCGAACTAATTCGAGACATCCACAACGGTGTTGAACCCGACTCCGTTAAACTAACGATACCTTTAATTTTGTTATGGTTAGCCAAATACATCGCAGACATGGCAATCGCTTCATCGACACGCTCAAATTGATCACTGAGACGATGATCTGATTGACGAACAATCGCCTGCTTTTCAGCTTCTAAACAAATTCGATCCATCGCTTCAACCGCTTTAATCGGATAATTACCCGAGGCAGTTTCTGCTGACAACATGATCGCATCGGTACCATCATAAACCGCGTTGGCTACGTCAAATACTTCCGCTCGCGTTGGAATCGGATTTTCAATCATGGACTCCATCATTTGTGTCGCAGTAATAGCCACACGATTAAGCTCTCTAGCCCGCTTAATCAATAGTTTCTGTACAGCCGGTAAGTTAGCATCGCCAATCTCAACACCGAGATCACCACGCGCCACCATTACTGCATCAGAAGCCAAAATGATTTCATCCATCACCTTAGGCACAATCGCTTCTGCACGTTCAACTTTAGAAACAATGCCGGCATAACAGCCTTCTGCTTCTAATAAACGCCGCGCTTCATGTAAGTCTTCTGCGCAACGAGGAAAAGAAATCGCCACATAATCACACTGCATCAGTGCAACTGTTTTAATATCTTCTTTGTCCTTATCGGTTAAAGCCGCCGCAGACAGACCACCGCCTAATAAATTGATACCCTTATTATTAGACAAAGCCCCACCGACAACCACGGTGCAGTTAACGCGCATATCGACGACATTAACCACATCCAATACGATACGACCATCATCAAGCAATAAACGACTGCCGGGCACAACCTCTAAAGCCAAGGGTTCATAAGTGATACCCACCTGAGTGTTGTCACCCATTTTAGGGTCAAAATTGATGTCTAAGGCAAAATCCTGACCTTCGTCTAAATAGACTTTCGTTTCTTTAAAACGGGCAATACGAATTTTAGGCCCTTGTAAATCAGCTAGAATACCAACCCGTCTACCGGTTTTTTTACTTAATTCCCGAATCAAATTGGCTCTATCAATGTGATCTTGAGCAGAACCATGAGAAAAGTTCATCCGTACAACGTCAATACCCGCTCTGAATAAACCTTCGAGTACGCCAGGTTTATCCGTTGCAGGGCCGAGTGTGGCTAAAATTTTGGTTCTTCTTAACATTAATTTAGATCCGTTATTTTGCATTAACTAAAGCAATCGTGGTGTCAAGCATACGATTTGAGAAACCCCATTCGTTATCATACCAAGATAGAACTTTAACTAAACGACCACCAATAACTTTAGTTAAAGTTGATTCATAAATTGATGAAGCAGGATTATGGTTAAAGTCGATAGACACTAATGGTCTTTCGTTGATATCCAGAATACCTTTTAAAGCACCTTGTGAAGCACTTGTTAAGATTTCGTCAATTTCAGCTTTAGTGGTGTCTTTTGATGCCTGGAATGTTAAATCAACAACAGAAACGTTGATAGTAGGAACACGCATTGCAAAACCATCCAATTTACCCGCTAATTCAGGTAATACTAAGCCTACCGCCGCCGCTGCACCTGTTTTAGTAGGGATCATGGATTGAGTCGCAGAACGCGCACGACGTAAATCACTGTGATAAACGTCAGTTAATACCTGATCATTGGTGTAAGAGTGGATAGTGGTCATTAAACCGCTTTCGATACCAATAGCGTCGTTTAAAGGTTTAACGATAGGCGCTAAGCAGTTGGTTGTACAGGAAGCGTTTGAGATAACGGTATCTGACGCTTTTAAAATGTCATGGTTAACACCAAATACGATAGTAGCGTCTACATCGTTACCACCGGGAGCTGAAATAATCACTTTTTTGGCACCCGCAGCAATGTGTGCTGACGCTTTCGCTTTACTGGTGAAAAAACCGGTACATTCATGAACAACGTCAACAGCTAAATCTGCCCAAGGTAATTTTGAAGGATCTCTTTCAGAGAACACTCTAATTCTGTCACCATTGATAACGATGTAATCACCGTCAACAGCCACTTCAAATGGAAATTTACCATGCACTGAATCGTATTGTGTTAAGTGAGCATTAGTATTGCTGTCACCTAAGTCATTAATTGCAACTATTTCAATTTCATTAGTACGGCCTGATTCATATAATGCACGAACGATATTACGTCCAATACGACCATAACCATTGATTGCAACTTTAATTGGCATTGAGTATCTCCAGAGTGATGATTTGAAAAATTAAAAAACGGATGCGTCTAAGCTTTTGAAACTGAGTAACTATACCAAAATAGTAGGTCACTAGTCTATCACTAGTCTATTGATGAAAATATTATAGGTTTATTAATCTTACTGAACATTATTTAAATGTGCGTTATTATCTTGCTAATGCCTAAATTATCTCAAGCTCAATCGTGCTAGAACACTTAAAAAACACAGATTCTCACTATTTATGCCCCCTTTGTAATCAACCCTTACAGGCACCCGTATCTGAAAAAAACTATGTCTGTCAAAACCACCATAGCTTTGATCGCGCCAAGGAAGGTTACTTAAATCTTTTACCTGTTCACTATAAACACTCTAAAGAACCGGGCGACAATAAACAAATGATCACTGCCAGGCGACTATTTTTAGAAGCCGGTTTTTATGACCCCCTCGCGAAGGCTCTAGTGATAATGATAAACATGAGTCATACACCGAACAACACGACTTATAATCTCCTTGATTTAGGATGTGGTGAGGGTTATTACAGCCGACAAATTAAACGACATTGTGAACTTAGCCAACAAATAAGTCTACACGGAAACGATATTGCTAAAATCGCTATTGCCGCAGCATCAAAAAAACAACCAGAGGCACACTTTATTGTGGCTAGTTCGTCCAGACTGCCCTTCAGAGACGCCTACTTTAACCTGGTGCTACGCGTATTTGCTCCTTCTGACGAGCAAGAAATAAAACGCCTGTTAAAGCCCTCTGGTTACTTTCTATCTGTAACCCCTGGTCCTCGTCACCTTTGGCAATTGAAAGAATTTATTTATAATGATGCCAAAGAACATACTGAAGAAGTTATCATACCTGAAGGCTTTGAACAGGTAACCCAGCAACGAATCAGTTACAAAATAACCCCGAATGCCGAACAAAGAATGGCGCTTTTACAAATGACACCTTTTGCCTGGAGTGCTGGCGAGAAAATTCAATTCACGCTAAGCAACCTTTCAGAACTCGAGATTGAAGTTGATTTTATGTTAACGTTATCGATGAAAACGTATCTACTTTAAATTCCCGGGTAAATATAAAGGGCTTAGAAAATCAAGAAAGCGAATAAAAAGAAAGACGGTGATATATCGTCTGAGGCTGAGCACAAGGAAGCTGATGCCAATGCAAATAAAGATACCGCAACCGACCCAAATAATACCGTTAATGCCGTAAGTCGGTATTTCGGTTTATAATTCACAAAATTTTAACTTTTCTTATGATTTAGGATTAACTCTATGCGTATTTTTAAAATTTTGTGCTTATTAAGCTTAACCTTGTTGTCATACAAATACTCTCAGGCTGGTGCCTCTAGCACCACAACAGGTAAGCCAGTCATCAAACCTCAGATCAGTAATGGTTTAAATCTGGGTGCATGGACGTTCACTTATTATACAGGCCCCAACGAACGTAATGCTTCCAGTACCTCTATGCCGATTTGTATCAGTGCCAAAAACTGGTCTAGCACGGGTACCGTTGTTTTACCCGTGGTTAAAAGCCCCATCGGTACAGTGGTTGCTCAGCCATTTATCCCCGCCGGTGGTGAATGGAATCTAGACAAAGGTACTTACCTGTTTTACGGTACCGAAGGCGAAGCCATACAAGGCGCCGCTTTCAGCGCATTTGCCCAACAAGTTAATGAAACTTTGCTGATGGGTCATTTTGTTAATTTCAATATCAGCAGCGGTAACACTGCTAATGCTGTTTACGGCACCTTTAAAGCGGTCTATGTTGGAACTATGTGCCTAGTGTATTAATATCCCGTTATCCCTCCTTTAGATTTAGGTTTGCCACGCGAGCAAGTCTATAACCAAACCATGATGATTCTGGCGGGCTTATTGTTAGTCGGATTATGCTGTAATCTGTTTATCCGCCCAGTTGCCGATAAATGGTTTATGACAGCCAGTGAATTAGCGGATGAAAAACGCCATGCCAAAGAACATGTTATTGAGGAAGAGGTGGTGGGTTATGGTGACGTAAGTGTGACTGAGACACCTACACCGATTATTTTAGTCTGGTTGGCGTGGTCAATAGTGGCGGCGGCCTTGGGTTGGGGGATTTATAACACACCTTAATTAATGCGGCGAAGTTTTTTAATTAAGCCAAACAGGGTAGTAACAGCCTGGCTTGCTATCGCAAGTAGACGATTAGGAGCGGTTACTGTGTTAGAATTTACCAATATTGTAGCCCTGCACAAAAAAAGGATTAAATATTTTGCTTCTGACTCGATCTTTGGCGGTCTGCCATAAGTGTGGTATTGATGTTAAATAATTTTTTTTCTAAGTTCCCAGGAAAGAATTTATCCGGTTTACAACAGCAACTATGACATACCCATGGTTATCGCATCGGTGCTTATTGCTGTTTTTGCTTCTTTCTGCGCCTTTGAGATGGTGGAGCGAATGGCGCATACCAGTAAACGTATTTATTGGTTACCCTTTGGTTCTTTGGTGTTGGGAGCCGGCATCTGGGCAATGCATTTTATCGGTATGTTGGCATTTCGTATTGATGGCAAGGTAAGCTATGACCCCTGGGTTACCGGTTTCTCGATTTTACCTGCTATTTTTGCTGCGGCAGTTTCGCTGCATATCATCGCTGCTAAAAAAGCGTCATCGGGTAAATTAGTGTTTGGTGGCATAGTTATGGCATTGGGCATTTGCGGGATGCACTTCTACGGCATGTCTGCAATCCGCTTAGCAGGTATCTTGCGATATGACCACTTGTTATTCCTTATTTCATTTATCGCCGCGCTTGGCTTAGGGGTTGCAGCGTTACTCACTAAGGTGTTTTTAGCAAGACTTCCTTCAAATACGACATCTTACCGCTCATCCTTGATTGGAGGCTGCGTGCTGGGTGGTGCAATTTCCAGTATGCACTACATTGCCATGGGCGCGACCAGCTTCATTCATGAGCATCCCTTCAGTGATGAGGGAGACGTTGCAATCAGTCCGAAGATATTGTCTATTGTCGTTGGAGTCGTCGCTATTTTGCTAACGGTAACAGGTTTACTGTTTACTTTTTTAGGCGCCAAGATTAATAATTCGAGAAATCGCGTTGATTCTATTCTCGAGACGACCTGGCAGGGTTTTGTAATGCTGGATTTAAACAATATAATTACCGAATCTAACCATGCGATGGCTATGTTATTAGGTATGGAGCAAGAGGCCTTAGTAGGCAAATCCTATTTTGAGCTGATTGTGTCTGATAACTATCCCCTTATGCACGACAATTACCAATTAGAAGTAGAGGTACTTCACTCAAATGGTACAAAGTTGTTCTGTCTGGTGCATGGTAACGTGGTACGGGACAATCAAGGCGAGGCCTTGTATTCTTTTGCCTTATTCAGCGATATTAGCGAACGTAAGGCGAATGAAGCTCGACTGCATGCTTTAATCAATACCAGTGCAATCGGCATGGTGGTCATCAGTGAACAAGGATTTATCGAAGAATTTAATTCGGCTAGCGAAGCTATCTTTGAATATTCCAAAGAAGAAGTTATCGGACAAAACATTAATACTCGATGTTCAAGTTTTTATAACTTGTTGATTTTAAATTAAACAGGAGTAATTTAAGTTTATTATAAATCAATGTGTTATGTTTTATTTTATTTGAAACAACATAAAATAACCTCAAAAACATGAATTTTATGATTCT
>CAIMEB010000269.1 GCA_903839855.1 uncultured Methylococcaceae bacterium | reverse complement strand
TGACTGGTTGCCTTTTGACGCTTATAAGTCTTTTGCTGATCTCAAAAGAGAATTATTTGATGTGCTTGCTAATATTGGACTATCTTTCACCGTAGACTTTTCTTAAAAGTTAAGTTAAATTAATTTTACATAGGTACTTATCACCCAGTAAACCCATTACCTCGTCAACATACACGCTGTCATCGTTGTCGAGAAGCTAATCTCATTGAGGCCGTTATGTTGTTGGAAATGAATGTAAAACTACGCCGAGGTCATTTTGACCTGAGCACACAACTCTCTATTAACGACACAACCATCGGCTTATTCGGTAAATCCGGTGCTGGAAAGAGTACCGTACTGGGTTTGATTGCTGGCTCAATTCAGCCACAAAAAGGACAAATCATTCTGGATGGAAAGATTCTCTTTGATAGTTATAAAGGTATCTTCGTCCCTCGTGAGCACCGACCTGTAGGTGCCGTTCTCCAATTCGACTCGACTAATGCCAAAGAAACAGTTCGCGATAATTTAACCGATACCTTTAATCGAACGCTTAAACAGCGGCGTATTTTTAAGCTGGACTATTTAATTGAGCTTTTAGAGTTAGGGACTATCCTTGATCATGGCATTGAATTACTGTCTACTGGTGAACGTCAACGGGTTGCCTTGGCTCGCTCTTTACTTAAAGCCCCCAAGCTATTACTTTTAGACGAAACCTTTGCAGCCATTGGTAACGATTTCAGGAGACAATTGCTTCCTATTCTGAAGCGCTTGCAGTATGAAATGGGGCTGCCCGTTCTCTACGCCAGTCAATCGCTAGGTGAAATTCTAGAGTTAACCGACCTGCTTATTGTATTAGAGCAAGGCAAAGTATTACACAAAGGTTCACTACTTGAAGTTGCCAAACAGGAGAATATGCTCCGGTATCTGGGCATCCGGCAAATTGATAATCTGCTGCCCGTGACTATTCGTAGCCATGATAGCGAAGCGGGTTATAGTCTTGCTGATAGTTTTGGCACTCCGCTAACCTTACCCCTTCGCCCCCATTTAAGAATCGGAAGCCAGGCCCAGGTTTCGATTTGCTCCAATGATATCGCTCTATCCCGTCACCATATCAATGGTATTTCCATACAAAATCAGATCAAGGGGCAAATCTGCGCACTGATTCCCAACGGCGAAAGTCTCATCGTACAAGTAGATTGCGGAGCTACTCTATTAGCCGATATTACCCCAGGGGCCTGTCGAGATATGGCTTTAAAAGAAGGAGATGATATTCATTGTCTGATAAAAACACGGGCTATTAACTATTTATCCGAAATAGATGCGCGTCCCTATCATCGTGTGCTTAGTCATGGTGATGGTCATTATTATCTGGGTACAAATGGATAAATAACAATCTATTATATTCATTATTTACTTTTATTTATAACGACTTATAATGCAGATAAACTCTACACATTTAAGCTAAAGGTGCCTTCATGATAAAACGACAACGTAATACCAAAGTGACTGTTAGCAATGCGATTAAGCTAATGATAGCTGGCGGGCTTTCAATTAGCGCTGCAAAAACGCTTCAAGCAGCAGAACCAGCGCCAGTTACACCACCACCAACGTATACCCGAGCGCCAATGGCAGCTTATAACTTTGCAATGGATGATGCTTTATTGGGCAATAGTTATGAAAAGCCGGTATGGAATTTACATGACACTTTGCATCTTCCTGATTGGTTAACGGTTGGGCTAGAAAACCGGACTCGCTATGAGAGCTTAAGTGATACGTTTAAACCCAGCCAAAAGTCTCCCGCTATTAAAGCTGGCGGTGGCGATCAACAGATCGCACTCCAAAGCAATCTTTGGATACAAGCCAAGTTTGGTAAATTCCGCATCGCTACTGAATTTATGGATGCCCGGGCACTGCAATCTGATGCAGGTACTAATACTACGCCAAACCCGCCCAATAACACCATGGTCGATACTGCTGACTTTACCCAAGCCTATGCTTCTTGGGCTGATCAAAATGTGCTTTATAGTGGTTATGGTGTAGAAATCAAAGCCGGTCGGCAAACCATGGATCTGGGTAGTCGCCGCTTAGTGGCTAGACCGATTTACCGTAATACTGTGAATAACTTTACCGGCTTACGTATCAGAGTACTGGATTATGACCGCTGGCAATTTAATGCCTTTGGTACGATGCCTGTGATCCGTTATCCCAACTACCTCACCACACCCGCTGGTGGCGACCCTAATTTGATAGCGCCTAATGCCAATTTATTGGTTAATGGCAATCAACAATGGGATAAAGAAGATACCCAAACATTTTTCTCTGGCGGTATTTTAGAAGGCTATAACGTCATTAAAAATATCAACTCCGAAGTATTCTTATACAATCTTAACGAAGGTGATAGCACCAACAACCCAACACGTAATCGCCAGTATTTCACACCCGGCCTACGTTTTTATATAAGACCCAACAAAGGTGACTTTGATTTTGTTGCAGAAGGCATGGGGCAGTTTGGAACCGTGCAATACAATACATCGGTTAATAATCAACAACAAAACCACCAGGCTTGGTCAGAGCACGTTGAAGCAGGCTACAGCTTTAACCTACCTATGAATCCCCGCTTTCTTTTAGAATATGATTGGGCCAGTGGTAGTAAAAGCTCTAAGTATTCAAAAGGAGCAACCGATGGCCGTTTCGATCCACTTTATGGCGCATCGGACCTTGACTTTGGCTCAAGCAGTATCTATTCAGCCTTTCAACGCAGCAATATCAACTCGCCGGGGGAGCGTTTTACTTTTGCGCCTCGCTCTGATGTCATTGTATCCTTACAAAATCGTACCGTTTGGCTAGCCTCTTCAGGTGACTGCTGGGGTGGTCCATCCTGCTCCTCTGCTGTTTCTCCGGGATTAATTGGTAATACCAAGGGAACCAGTGGTAGTTATGTAGGTGATCAAATCGGCGCTTCAACCCGTTATAATTACAACAGTAGCTTTAACATTGAAGCAGGTTGGTTCCATTTGTTTAAGGGCCAGTTTGCTAAAACGGGGATATCCACCGTTTCATCTACCTCAAATGCCAATGCACCCGGTGTCTCAACACCCGGTGGTGATACTAATTATTTCTATGTCACCAGCCAACTTCGGTTTTAAAATTGCATAGAAGACTATTTTTCTAATCGTGATCATGACATTACTGTAATTACTAAAGAGGACTTTAATTTATGTTTAAAAACAAATCGTTATCTTTGTACCTGAGTTTACTGTTACTTGCATTGAGTCAAAACTCATTGGCGGCGACAACGTTAGTGGCTGTTGCAGCCAATTTTAGTAAACCCATGACAGAAATCGCCGCAGAGTTTGAGAAATCAACGGGGCATACCGCTAAATTATCTTTTGGCTCATCAGGCAAATTTGTTTCGCAAATGGAAAATGGGGGGCCGTTTGAAGTGCTGTTATCAGCCGATGAAAAAGGCCCAGAGAAATTAGAGAAATCTGGCTTTGCTGTACCTAACACACGCTTTATATACGCACTTGGAAAACTGGTTTTATGGTCAACAACCCCAGGTTATATCGATGATCAAGGTAAAATTCTAAGCACTGGTGGCTTTAAACACATTGCCTTGGCTGATCCAAAGCTGGCACCCTATGGTGTTGCTGCCATCGAAGTATTAAAGAAAAAAGGTCTCTTTGAAAAACTACAACCGCTATTTGTGCTAGGTGAAAATATAGCTCAAACTCACCAATTTGTTAGCACATCCAATGCAGAACTTGGCTTCGTGGCTTTATCACAAGTCATAGAAAACGGTAAGATAGGCAGCGGTTCTGGCTGGATAGTACCCAGCAGTGAACATGCGCCTATTCAACAAGGTGCAGTCCTATTAAAAAATGGCGCAGAAAACCCTGCGGCATTAGCTTTACTTAACTATCTAAAATCCAAGCCAGCACTCGCTATTATTGAAAAATACGGTTACGATTTACCCAAATAACCTGACGGACACACATGCTTACGCCTGCCGATCTTGATGCTCTATTACTCACTTTTAAGGTGGCCAGTCTGGCCACCTTATTCATGCTCTTGATCGGCACGCCGTTAGCCTGGTGGTTGGCACGAACAAACTCCATCTTTAAAGGGTTCATTAATGCCATTGTCTCCTTAACTTTGGTTCTGCCTCCGACGGTATTAGGTTTTTATCTTCTGGTACTCATGGGCCCAGCAGGTGTTATTGGAAAACTCACCAACGAGCTCGGTTTAGGCACATTACCCTTCACTTTTCCCGGCTTAGTGATTGCTTCCGTCCTGTATTCCATGCCCTTTGTTGTACAACCCTTACAAGCCGCTTTTACCAGCATTGGTGAACAACCGTTAGAAGCCGCCGCCACACTCGGCGCCAGTCCTTTAGATACTTTCTTTAGTGTCGTTGTACCGTTAACAAAACCGGGCTTTTTAACCGCTTCCATTTTAGGGTTTACTCATACGGTCGGTGAGTTTGGTGTAGTCCTAATGATTGGGGGTAATATTCCCGACAAAACCCGCGTTGTTTCCGTACAAATCTACAATCATGTCGAAGCGCTAGAATACAGTGAAGCGCATTGGTTGGCAGGTTGTTTATTAGCCTTCTCCTTTGCTGTGTTATTCATACTCTATACGGTATTAAAAACCCAACCCAACGTGCAACAACTGAAATAATGCCACCAATTACTGCCCGCTTTCAGCTTGCTTATAACAAATTTAGTTTGGACGTTGATTTACAATTGCCCAGTACGGGTATCACTATCCTCTTTGGCTCGTCTGGTTCGGGTAAAACCACCTTATTACGCTGCATAGCAGGATTAGAACAGGCACCGATTGGTTTTCTTGAAATTAATGGCTCAGTCTGGCAAGACAGTGAACATAAGGTCTTTTTACCTACTTATCAGCGTAATCTGGGTTATGTCTTTCAGGAAGCCAACCTATTTCCACATTTATCTGTCGAAGATAACTTACAGTTTGGCCTAAAGCGACTGGATAAGCGCCCAAACAAAGCGGACCTTAAAAACCTGTTAGAATTACTGGGTATTGAGCACTTACTCAAAAGAAAGCCTGATCGATTATCGGGCGGTGAAAAACAACGGGTTGCGATTGCACGTGCCTTGGCGCTGAATCCTGACATATTACTGATGGATGAGCCACTGGCCGCCTTAGACTTTAAGCGTAAACAGGAAATTTTGCCGTTCCTGACCCGTCTGCATCAACAACTAGAAATTCCTGTGCTTTACGTCACGCACTCGCATCAGGAAGTGGCTCAGCTCACTGATACGCTCGTACTTCTGGAAGAAGGTAAAGTATTAGCTTCAGGCAGTTTATCAGAAACCCTCAGTCGTCTTGATTTACCCTTTGCTCAAGACAAAGAAGCCAGCACCGTTTGGCAAGCCACCCTAATAGCCCACGAAGCAGACTACTATCTGACCCGTGTGACTATTACTGACGAGAGCCTGAGTCTGCCTTTTATTGATGCCGCACTAGGAACATCACTGCGCATTCAGATTTACGCACGTGATGTCAGTATCGCTCTTGAGAAGCCCAAAGCCACCAGTATTCTTAATATACTGCCCGCCATAATCAATGACTTTACCCACGACTCCTACGGTCAATGTATTGTTCAGCTCCGTGTCGGTACCCAATCACTACTCGCACATATCACTAGAAAGTCAGCACTATTATTGGGGTTAAAACGAGACATGCCTGTTTACGTGCAAATCAAAGGCACTTCGTTATTAAATTAACGAATAGAATAATCAGGATATTTTATAGAAAGCCGCTACTTTTAAAATCCGAGCGTTCATAAAGAACTTACTGACTTAGCTTTTCCAATAACCCGTTAATGAACAGAATTTTTTGCTCAATATTTTCAAAGGGCTTTGTAAACTTTAACTTATCTATACCATCCAGCTTATAACAGTGGGCTTGTGTTTGTATCAGCTTGATTAACTGTTCAGTATTAATATTAGGCGCACTGGTAAAAATAATACGTCCGCCTCCCGCATTGGCTTCTATTTTTTTAATACCCAGCTTTTCAGCTTGCTGCTTTAGTTCAGTCACGCTGAATAAGGTTTTAACCGGTTCGGGTAATAACCCAAACCGATCAATCATTTCTATTTGTAATTCACGTAAATCGGCTTGATTATGTGTACTTGAGATGCGCTTGTACAACACTAAACGCGCATGTATATCCGGCAAATAATCGTCCGGGATTAATGCCGCTGCCTGAAGATCCACTTCAGCCCCCTTATCCATAGGCATATCCAGTTCGGGCTGTTTGCCTGACTTTAACGCAGTCACTGCCCGCTCCAATAGCTCGGTATACAGAGTAAAACCAATCTCTTGAATCTGACCACTTTGATCATCCCCCAATAACTCACCCGCCCCCCGAATTTCTAAATCATTTGAGGACAACATAAAACCAGCACCCAAATCACCGGATGCTTCCACTGCCTCTAAACGCTTCATGGCATCTTTAGTCATGGCCGATTTAGGTGGCACCATAAAATAAGCATAGGCTCTATGATGAGAACGCCCCACCCGACCACGCAATTGATGCAACTGGGCCAGACCCAGTTTATCCGCCCGATCAATAATAATCGTGTTGGCACTGGGGATATCGATACCACTTTCAATAATCGTAGAGCACAATAATACATTAAAACGTTGATGATAAAAGTCCAGCATAATGCGCTCTAACTCACGCTCGGGTAATTGACCATGGGCAATTTCAATACGCGCTTCAGGAATTAGCTCAGTCAATTGCTTCGCCATTTTATCCATGGTTTTAACTTCATTATGCAGAAAAAACACTTGACCACCGCGTTTAATCTCACGCAAACAAGCTTCTTTAACCTGTGCGTCCACCCATTCGGTAATAAAGGTTTTAATCGCATGACGATTAGGTGGTGGACTAGCGATAATAGAAATATCCCTCAACCCTGACATGGCCATATTGAGGGTTCTAGGAATGGGTGTTGCAGTCATGGTCAGGAAATCTAACTCACTGCGCAGCTTTTTAAAATGTTCTTTTTGACGCACGCCAAAACGATGCTCCTCATCAATCACCACCAAACCCAACTCTTTAAACTGAAGCTCTTTAGATAATAAGGTATGGGTACCAATTACGATATCCACTTTACCGGCTGCCAATTCCTCAGCAATCTGCTTTTGCTGTTTAGGTGTCACAAACCGGGACATCACTTCAACGCGCACAGGCCAATCGGCAAAACGATCTCTAAAGTTTTGATAATGCTGCTGGGCTAATAAGGTGGTCGGCACTAATACCGCTACTTGCTTACCGCCTTGTACCGCAATAAAAGCAGCACGCATGGAGACCTCTGTTTTACCAAAGCCGACATCCCCACAGATCACCCGATCCATCGGTTGAGGACTCGCCATGTCTTCTAAAATTGCATCAATCGCCGATTGTTGATCCGGCGTTTCTTCAAACGGGAACGCATCGGCAAAAGCCTGATAATCACTTTGATCAATAATAAAAGCATGACCTTGCTTAACGGCTCTTTTAGCATGAATCTCCAGCAATTCAGCCGCCACATCATGAATGCGCGCGATGGCTTTTTGCTTAAGCTTAGTCCACTGATCACCACCTAACTTGTGCAGAGGCGCATTTTCAGGACTCATCCCCGTATAACGACCAATCACATGCAGTGCAGAAACCGGTACATACAGTTTATCCTGACCTGCGTATTCCAGCGTCAAAAACTCTGAGCTAATACCGCCAATCTGTAAAGTCTGTAATCCTAAATACCGCCCCACGCCATGTTCTTGGTGTACGACTGGCGAACCAATCGTTAACTCATTGAGATTATTGATGATGTTTTCAAGTTCACGTGCTGCAGACTGCCTGCGTCTGCGCCGTTGTAATACTTTCTCACCGGATAACTGGCTTTCAGTAATAATTGCAATAGCCGGATTATAAAGGCAAACACCGCTTTCCATTGGCGCGACCAAAACACACGGTGACACTTCGGACTTTAAAAAAGCTTGCCAACTATCAATTACTTTTACGGCTATTTTATAAGACCTCAGTTTATCAATTAGCCCTTCCCTACGCCCCGCAGACTCAGCAACAAACAGTACTTTTCCGGCAAAAGAATCCAAAAACCGAAGGAGACCATCTGCTGGTTTTGCCTGCTTGGTATCCAGCATGACATTGGGCATCGACCTGCAGTTAAATTCACTGCTCTCAATATCCGCTTGTTCATCTAAAGTGATGCGAGCAAAACTGGCTACTTTTTGAACTAATGCTTCATCCGATAGAAATAATTGTTCTGGTTTAAGCAAAGGTCTTTCAATATCGTATTTTCTTTGTTGAAAGCGCTCTTTGGCTTCTGCATAAAAAGCCTGTGCCGTAACATTAAAAGTCTCTGAGACCACTAAAGTCGCTGTAGCAGGTAAATAATCAAATAAAGTGGCGGTTGTTTCTACAAACAAGGGTAAGTAATATTCAATCCCATTAGGCGTTATGCCTTTGCTGATATCGACATACAAAGCACATTTAGGCGAGGTATCAGGAAAATAGCTTCTAAAGTTCTGTCGAAAAAGCTTGATGGACTCATCGGTAAAAGGAAACTCTCTGGCGGGGAATAATTGAATCTGATTGATTTTTTCCAGGGATCGCTGGGTTTCAGGATCAAAGGTGCGAATCGATTCGACTTCTTCATCAAATAATTCAATGCGAAATGGGACTTTACTGCCCATTGGAAATAAATCAACAATAGCACCTCTCACCGCAAACTCGGCATGTTGATAGACTTGTGACACGCACTGATAACCAACACTTTCTAACTTAAGTCTATTCAACTCTAAATTGAAGTTATCCCCGACTTTAATAGCAAAGCTATTCGCTAAAACGTGTTCTCTAGGCGCCAAGCGATGCATTAACGTAGTCACTGACACCACTAAGGCTCCCCGCTTAACTTCGGGCAATAAAGCCAGAGTTTTTAAGCGTTCAGAGATAATTTCTGAAAGCGGTGAAAATACATCGTAAGGCAAGGTTTCCCAATCAGGAAAATGCAGGATGGGCAAAGAGTCGGGCAAGAAAAAAGCTAACTCATGTTCAAGACGTAAAGCCGTTTGATTATCGGGAGTAATAACAACGAACAGACGTTTTTCATTATTAATGGCCGAAGCTAAAGCAAGCGCATCAGCACAGCCCGTTAGTCCCGTCCAGATAACCGTTTGATCTTTAGATTTTGGAACGTTAGGTGAAAAAATAGAAGTCTTAGTCATGACGGAATACTGATTAAATTAGCTCAAAAACATTGCATCACCATAACTGAAGAATCGGTACGATTGCTCAATAGCATGACGATAAGCAGCCATAATAGGTTGATAACCTGCAAAAGCCGACACTAACATGAGTAGCGTGGATTCAGGAAAGTGAAAGTTCGTCAACAGGGCATCCACTGATTTAAAGGTATAACCCGGGGTAATAAATAAATCCGTATCACCAAAACCGGCCACTAACCGACCTGTTTTAGAAGCAGACTCCAACGCTCTAACTGCTGTTGTACCAATAGCAATCACTCGCCCCCCTCTGGCTTTTGCAGCATTAACCGCATCAACTGTATCCTGAATGACGGCATAATATTCCTTGTGCATTAGGTGTTCTGCCAGATTTTCTACTCGCACCGGTTGAAAAGTACCACTCCCCACATGCAAGGTAACAAAAGCAGTGGATACCTTCAGTGCTTTTATCTTATCCATGAGTGCTAAATCAAAATGCAAGCCCGCCGTAGGTGCGGCAACGGCACCTAATTGTTTAGCAAATACGGTCTGATAACGGGTTAAATCAGAGGCATCATCGGCACGGGTAATATAAGGCGGTAAAGGAATATGGCCGATTTTGTCTAATAAGTCTAATATCTTGATATCAATAAAGACTAACCGAAATAAATCATCTTCTCTGCCCAGTACCCCACATTGATAGCCCTCGTCTAACTCAATAATTGTCCCAGGCTTAGGCGCTTTACTGGCTTTAATATGGGCAGTCGCGTGTTGATCATCTAATATCCGTTCGATTAGAATCTCGATCTTCCCACCGCTCTGCTTCTTACCGTATAAACGTGCTGGAATCACTTTAGTATCGTTAAATACCAATAAATCCCGCTCATTGAGCAAGCTGATAAAGTCGGTAAAGCATCGATCCGTGATAATACCGGTGTCTCGATCCATGCATAACAATCGGCTCGAATTGCGCTCGGCTAAGGGGTTTTGCGCAATTAATTCGTCAGGTAATAAATAGTTAAAGTCACTTTTTTTCATAGTGGGCGATATTATCAGATTACAGCCATTAATACACTTTAAAAAAATAAACTGGCTTTTTTTAAAAATACTGAATATAATGTCGCTTCTTTGCCGGGGTGGCGGAACTGGTAGACGCGCCGGATTCAAAATCCGGTGGGGGTGACTCCGTGCCGGTTCGATTCCGGCCCTCGGTACCAAAGAATACAAGGACTTAGGTTTATACCTCAGTCCTTTTTTTATGTCTGAAGCTTTCTGTGGCGCACTTCAAAATAAATTATCATAATAAACTGCAACAATTGCCGCTATTTTGAGCCGCAGATTCAACTCCGAAGTGCAATTCATTTTTATAGAATTCCGTCCCGCTTCGAAACCGCAACAGCTGAAAATTAAGATGGGGCTTTTCCAGGCGATATATTCAGTAAAGCCCCGTTTGCTTTATTTAGTCAGCTTAAGCCAACTCTCAATCTCAGGTAACTTAAGTAATTGTTCTGAAAAAAAGCAGGCTTGATGCAAGTGGGCTTTAGCCTGCTCACTGAGACCTTCGCCTAATTCCATTTGTTCAGCTCGGATGCTGAGTAAAAAGCACGGTGGCGGTGTCTGTTTATTAATCGCTTGATAAACAGACAAGACCGCCGCCGGACTCATGGCATGAGTGGTGTAACTCTTGTCTCTGTCCGGTTTAAGCCGATAAAAGTCATAAGCCTCAACACAGGCGACAGACGCATCGACAAATAAAACCAAGGCTCTGTTTTTAAGATCCAGTACATGTTCAACCTGCAATTGAAAGTCGCTCAGAATTTCAATGGCGTCCAGGTTGCAATGGCTTTCGATGTATTCTAATACTAACGGCCCCAGTGCATCATCACCTCGGCTTAAGTTACCATAGCCGAATACAAGAACCGGTTTAAGCATGGCTATTGCGTTCTATGTCACCGTTACTGTGCTTAACCAGTTTATCGATTAATTGACCTTCGGCATTAATCAATTCAAGTTGCAAGGGCATTTTTCCCATGGCATGAGTTGCACAGGACAAGCAGGGATCATAGGCACGAATAGCCACTTCCAGATTGTTTAACAAAGGCTCTGTCAATTCTTGTCCCGATAAATATTCAGCGGCCACTTGACGAACAGATTCATTCATCGCCATATTGTTACTGGTGGTTGAAACGATTAAATTAGCCTTGGTAACAATGTCGTTTTCATCAACTTGATAATGGTGAAACAGAGTGCCTCTAGGCGCTTCAACAACACCCACCCCTTCATAACGCTTTTCACCCTGTGCGACTAAATCATGACTTAAAATATCAGGATCGTTTAATAGCGATTTAATACTTTCGGCGCAATGTAATGTTTCAATTAAACGTGCCCAGTGGAATGCTAAGGTGCTATGCACCATCGCCTCACCACTATGAGCTTTAAATTCAACACGCGCGGCTTCAGCTAACGGTGTGTCAATGAAGTCACAGTTATTCACTCTAGCCAAAGGGCCGACACGATACCAGCCATTCTCTTTACCTAAAGATAAGAGATAGGGGAACTTCATATACGTCCAGGAGCGGACTTCTTCATGGATATAATCGTTGTAATGACAATAATCGACATGATCGATAATGGTTTCACCCTTATCGTTTTTAGCACGTAAGCCACCGTGATAAAGTTCCAGAGCGCCATTCGGTTTGGTTAAGCCTAAATAGTTGGAGCGTATGGTGCCAAAGTCATCGTAATAGGGCAGGTTAGAGCAATGCACTTTCTTGATGAGTTCAACTGAGGCCACCGACCATTCAACCATTTGATCAATGCCTTCCAATAAATAATCACGCTCGGCTTTAGTCAATGATTTATTCATACCCCCAGCAATTGCACCGGTGCCGTGAATACGTTTGCCTGAAACCATACGAATCACTTCTTGACCGTATTTACGCATCATAACGCCCTGAACTCCAAGGTCGGGATAAGCACCCAAGACGGCAATGACTGAGCGTTTACTGATGTCACTTTCAAAGCCAAATAATAAATCAGGGCTGGATAAATGAAAGAAATGTAAGGCATGAGATTGAAAGACTTGTCCAAAATGTAGCAATCGTCTTAGCTTCTCTGCGGCAACCGGTAAGTTTACGGGGTCAACACCGACTAATTGATCAATGGCTTTGGCAGCGGCTAGATGATGACTGACAGGGCAAATGCCGCACAGACGTTGCACCAATACCGGAAGTTCCCAATAAGGACGGCCTTGAATAAAACGCTCAAAGCCACGAAACTCCACAATATGCAAGCGTGCCTGTTGGACTTTGTTTTCTGCATCTAAGAGTAAAGTGACTTTACCGTGTCCTTCCACGCGGGAGACAGGATCAACAACGATGCGTTTTAAATTAGTTTGGTTTTTGGCTGTTTCTAAATGTTCGTACATGATATTTCTCTAAAGTTAGTTTGCACAACAGGCATGTCCAGCTTGTATCGTAGTTCTTTATTCATCATTATTATGATTTAGTCATAATGAACTAATTCATAGGACAAAGAAGGTTCACGCCCCTCAATCAAATCAGTTAGGAACTTCCAGAACACGTCTGCCGAAGGCGGACAACCGGGTAAGAAATAGTCGATTTTTACGACTTCATGAATCGGGCGTACTTTATCCAACAGTAAAGGCAGTTCAGGATCGCTTGGGATTTGGGCATTCTCCACGCCGATGCCGTTGATATAAGCTTCGTTGAGGCATTCTTCCAGTGGAATAAAGTTTCGCATGGCCGGTAAGCCACCATTAATAGCACAGGCACCGACAGCAACCAGAATTTTGCAGTTCTTTCTAAACTCCCGTAACACATGCACGTTTTCGGAATTACAAACGCCCCCTTCGATTAAGCCAATATCACAGTTTGTGCAATGCTCAATATCAGTAATCGGTGAACGATCAAATTCAACCACTTCAGCTAATTGCAACATACGTTCATCAATATCAAGAAATGACATGTGGCAGCCGAAGCAGCCAGCAAGCGATGTGGTAGCGACTCTAATTTTAGTTGTCATGCTGAATATTCTCCGAGTTGAGTGAGACTTGATCGATTTGGGTATGATCGTAGATACGCTCTCCAATCGGTACTTGATAGCCTGTCCGTTTGATAAGAATAGCGCCGGTCGGACAAACGTGTGCGGCCTGATCAGTCGCTTCCAGTTCCGAGTCTTTTAATAAGCCACTTTCAGCATTAATAATTAAATGCTTGTTAATGCCGCGTCCACTGATAGCAAAGACATCTTTACCGTCTTTTTGTTGACTGGCCCTTACGCATAAGGTGCAAAAGATACAGCGGTTATGATCAATTAGCACCTCTGCATGAGAGGCATCCAGTTCACGGTGTGGGTAAAACAGTGGGAAATGATCATCCAGCATATTCAAATGATAGGCCACGGCTTGTAACTGGCAGTTACCTGTTTTTTCACAGGAAGGGCAGAAGTGATTGCCTTCAACGAATAACATTTGGGTTATTTTTTTACGCTCCTCATTAATGTCTTTAGCGTCATTAAGGATCTGCTGACCTTCCATCGCTGGAAAAGTACATGCAGAACAGGTCCGCCCATTGACATTAACGTTACAGAGTTTACAACTGCCGTGCGGTGTATATTCTGGATGGTGACATAAATGCGGGATATAAACACCCGCTTCGGTTGCGGCTTCCATGATGGTTTGTCCTTCTTCAAAAGGAATGACTTGGCCATCAATCGTGATTGTTTTACTCATAATTATTCCTCAACTTGCGCTAAGTGCGCACCGGCATCGTCACGCTTTGCTAAGCGTCTGGCTGTTTCTAGCGCACCATCTAAATCAAAGCCTGGTTCATAACTGATCTTCTTTAACTGGGCCTGATAAAGCTCTGGGTAACGTTCCAGGGTGGTTAATATAGGATTAGCAGCGGTTTGTCCCAAGCCACAATGACTTTGTTTTTTGACGATTTGACAGAGTTCTTCCAAAGCCACAACATCACCCGCAGAACCATGACCGTCAACGATTTTATCGAGTTGATTCTTTAATAAGGACGTACCTACGCGGCAAGGCGTACAAAAGCCACAGCTTTCATGGGCAAAGAAGTGCGTAAAGTTATTAACAACATCTAAAATATTGCGTTGCTGATTAAAGACAATAAACGAACCGCCAGTCGCTAAATCTTCAAAGGCTAATAGTCTTGAAAATTCTTTGTTTGAAATAAAGGTGCCTGAGGGGCCACCTATTTGAACGCCTAAAACATCACTGGCACCGCAGTCATCTAATATCGTCTGAATATCAGTACCAAAAGGATACTCATAAATACCGGGTTGAGCACAGTCTCCGCAGATACTTAAGATTTTAGTGCCTTTCGATTTGTCGGTGCCAATGTTGGCAAACCAGTTACCGCCATTCACAGCAATACTAGCGGCAGCCAAAAAGGTTTCAACGTTATTAACAACTGTGGGTTTACCCAAGTATCCATGAGTCACGGGGTAAGGGGGGCGGTTACGCGGAATGCCCATTTTACCTTCCAATGATTCAATTAAAGCCGACTCCTCGCCACAGATATAAGCACCTGCACCCAGACAGATTTCAATATCAAAATTAAAGTCAGCATTAACGATGTTCTGTCCTAATAGACCGGCTTGACGGCGTTCAGCGAGAATAGCTTCTAACTTGTCATAAAGATGTAAATATTCACCGCGTAAATATAAGAAGCCTTGTTGGGCACCAATTAAAGCGGCGCATAAGGTCATCCCCTCAAACACTTGATGAGCGTAAGAGTTTAATAAGACCCGGTCTTTAAAAGTCCCCGGTTCTCCTTCGTCGGCATTACAAACCACAATGTGTTCATCATTGAGTTCTTCAGAGCAGAATTTCCATTTGGTCGCTGTTTTAAAGCCTGCGCCACCACGGCCACGTAAACCAGAGATATCAAGCTCATTTAAGGTTTCTTTTAAACCTCTGTTAAAAGCAGATTGTAGGGCAGCACCGGCGGGAATAGGGGCGCTTAATAATAAGTCTGACCTGATTAAATTATCATCAACCTGAAATAGTGCTTGAGGCCAGCCTTCTAGGGGCGTTTGTTGATTTATTAAATCAGTTATTTGATCAACTTTGGCTTTGTCTAAACGGGATAGGGCATAGCCATTCACTAAGCCAGCGGGGCCTTGGTCACATAGTCCTGTACAAGAGGTATTATCTAAACTCACTAGGCCATCTGCACGCACTTCACCGAGCTTTACGTTTAATTTCTCTTCCAGATAAGCGGCGAGTTCATGCTTCCCTAGCAAATGATCAGTAATGGAATCACTGATTAAAATCTCATAGTGTCCGCGTGGCGACAGATGAAAAAAGCTATAGAACTCAATGACACCCATAATCTGTGTGCGAGAAATAGCTAATAAACGGGCTATTTGTTCTATGGCATCTTTGGGAATGTAATGATAATGAGCTTGTACGGCTCTAAGAATATGCAATAAATGCGTGGGCTGATAATGGTTTTTTTCTACGAGATCTTGAATAAATGCGGTCATTTTACTTCCTTCGTCTGATCTTTATGAAAACTTTCTGGTGTGATTATAAGGGAAACTTGTTACACGTTGCTGACACACCCATGAGGGTAACCATTCAGTCTCCCCCTTTGAAAAAGAGGGCGAGCAAAGCGAGAGGGTCTGAATAATTATCCATGATGTGCCATGTGTTTTACTCGAGTGAGATAAACGTTTTAAGTAAATGCGTAATATTTGCCATGCCCGCCTGTAGGTTATGTTCAATGTCTGTCATGGTGATTTCACCTGCTGTTTTGCCTGCCGCCCAATTAGCAACCACAGAGATAGCAGCATAATCCATTTTTAGCTCTTTAGCCAGTGCCGCTTCCGGCATACCGGTCATACCAACTAGATGACAGCCGTCATTTTCCATGCGTTTAATTTCTGCGACAGTTTCCAAACGGGGACCTTGAGTACAGCCATAAGTGCCAAAGGGGGTAATTGATAGGTTTGCTTTCGCTGCAGCCATCATTAATCGGGCACGCAGTGCCGGGTTGTAAGGGTAAGTAAAGTCTATATGTGTTACCGGGTAATCATTATCTTCAAAAAAGGTATGTAGACGACCAGAAGTATAATCAATAATTTGATCGGGAATCGCAATGTGTGAGGGTATCATTGTTTGCGAGATGCCTCCCACTGCCGCCACTGCAATAATCTGTTCAACGCCCAACTGTTTAAGTCCCCAGAGATTAGCGCGATAATTTATTTTATGGGGTGGCAATTTATGTGGATTACCGTGTCGCGCAAGAAATATAACTTCTTTCTGATTGAGTTCGCCGACAATAAAATCCGTAGAAGGCGAGCCGTAAGGTGTATCTATAGTGTGCTGTCTTATAACTGTTAACTCGCTGATTTGAGTTAAGCCGGTACCGCCAATAATGGCTAATTGAGTCATTGAACTATTTCCTTTTCGTTGCATGCATAAATGCCATTGGCATTGCGTAAATAACCTTTGTAATCCATACCATAACCAAATACATAACGATTTTCTACTTCCAGGCCGATAACATCGGCGATAACAGGCTTGGTATGTCCCAGGTTCTTATTGAGTAAAACCGCACTATAAACAACGCTTGCACCTTGGTCTATGCAGTATTCTTTAATAGCTGCCAAGGTGATGCCCTCATCTAAAATATCATCAATGACCAGTACGGTTCTGTCTTTAATGGCGGTGCTCGGCTTTAGTAGCCATTTTATCGTGCCGCCTAAGGTCTTGTTGTGATAACGACTGGCATTAATCGCGTCAATAGTTAAGGGCATGGTCAGACGAGTGATTAACTGGCCAGCGATAATGATACCGCCATTCATAACACAAAGCACGAGTGGATTGCTGTCAGTCAATAAGCTATTGATTTGTCCTGCCATTTTATCGATAGCCGCATCTACTTCTTGTGCGCTGTAAAGTAGGTCAGCCGTTTTTTGGATTGTTTTAATGTGCTCTATCATTGTTTTATAATTATTCTATCATGGCTGGGTCAACTGCTTGAGCAGCGTAGATGTTTGTTGCCATTTTTCCAGCGCTTTATAATTTAATGATAACTGGACATTACCCGGCATACGCATTAGTCGCTTTTCTCTGATAGGGTCTTGGCTAATAGGTAATGATTCAAGTACTTGCTCGGCGGCAACTGGATTGTTACAGACTAACAACATATCACAACCGGCTTGTTGCGCTAAGCGGGCACGTTCAGTATAACCACCCGCAAACGCAGCACCTTCCATACTTAAGTCATCACTAAAGACAGTGCCATCAAACTTTAATTCCTGACGTAAAACCTGTTGTATCCAGAAAGAAGAAAAGCCAGCCGGGTTTGCATCAATCGCGGGGTATAAAACGTGGGCGGGCATAATGCCTTCCAAGCCTTCGGCTATTAAGCGCTTAAAGGGTAGAAAATCTTTAGCGCGTAAGGTATCCAGATCTCGATTGTCTACCGGTAACGTCAAATGTGAATCCAGGGCAACGGCGCCATGCCCCGGAAAGTGTTTGCCTGTTGCCGCCATACCCGCAGCCTGCATACCCTTTCTAAATAGACTCCCTAGTGTTGAAGTTAACTCAGGATCTCTGGAAAATGATCGGTCGCCAATAATTTGGCTCACACCACAATCAACATCTAAAACCGGTGCAAAACTAAAGTCAACGCCGACTGCCAATAATTCAGTGGCCATTAACCAACCCGCTGATTCAGCCAGTTCGGGTGTTTTTTCATAAGCAGCGGCAGGAGGCAAGCGAGTAAAACCCTCACGAAAGCGTTGAACTCTGCCACCTTCCTGATCAACAGCAATTAAAATAGGGCCGTTACGAGCCGCGCGTATTTGCTTAATGAGTTCAGTAACCTGTTCGGGCGCTTCATAATTTCGAGAAAAAAGTATCACTGCTCCAGTATTGGGGTGGTTTATTTTCTCATGTTCATGGGACGCAAGGTTTAGACCTTCAACGTCCAGCATGACAGGGCCTGGAGGGTAGTGATTTATCATTAGTGTAAATAGTTGGCTTAATGTGCGGTTGAAATGAACACTATTTTACACCGGATAGGGAGTTATCGACATAAGTCAAGAAGTGTTTTGCAATAAATGATTGGCTTAGGATTAAATACCCGTAACGTAGTTTAATATAAAGTTTAAAATGATGGGTATGCATAGTTAACTTAATTTTTAATCTCAAAGTATCATCATAAGATGGCAATGACCTCAATTATTATTAATCTTGGTATTGGACTGACTTATTTCCTGCTAACTCGGATTGCCTTGATGCTAACATTAACACCAGGGGCGATGGCACTCATTTATCCTGCTGCCGGTCTGGCTCTTGCTGCCTGCCTTATTTGGCAGGGAAAAAGGATTTGGCCGAGTCTGGTTATTAGCGCTATCCTGAGTAACTGTATTTCCTCTGAAGGACAGTTTGAAACAGACTGGCTACCTTGGCTCATCTCTTTTGGTTCTCTTGCGCAAGCCCTGGTAGCTGAAAAGTTACTTCGATATTACGAGCCAGCACTTGAGTTCTCACGTCCAATGAGTGTGTTCGGGCTTTGGGTGATTACTCTTGGATGCTGTTTTATTGGTGCGATAAATGGCTCTATCGCTTTATGGTTTAAGGGTTTTTTGGATGCTGATCAGTTCTTTTTTATTCTGATCAGTGGCTGGCTTGGAAATGTTTTTGGCGTACTTATTTTTACGCCATTAATAATGGTGATCTTTGATCGTAGAGACGTTTGGAATGGACGTCGATCTCAAATAGGCGTGACATTGTTCATAGGTGTTATATTTTGTGGGTTTCTTCAACACTCGGTGAAAATAAGTGAAGCACAGGGACTAGCTAATCACCTCTTTCGAATGACGCCCGCTATAATCATTTTTATCCTCGCCTTGTTAATGTGCAGTATTCTGGGTGCAATCGCACTTATCATGAGTGGCGAACGACGCTATATTAATCAAGAAGTTGAACGTAAGACTCAGGAACTCATGACTGAAATCCAATATCGCACAACTGTGGAAACTAATTTACGTCAAAGTGAAGAACGCATTAATACTATGTTTGAGCAGGCGCCCTTAGGTATTTCTTTGGTCGATGCGTTTACCGGTCAAATTTACGAGGTTAACCAACGATTTGCAGATATCACGGGTAGAACAAGAGAAGAGTTGCTTAATATTGACTGGATGAGGATTACCCATCCTGATGATATTAAAAAAAATACTCAGCAGATGAAACTACTTAATGCCGGTAAAATATCAGAATATAACATGAGCAAACGCTACGTTAGGCCGGATAATTCATTTGTATGGATTAATATGACCATTACACCGCTGAATGAAAACGCCGACAATCGAAGTCGTCATTTGTGCATGATTGAAGATATTACAGAACGAAAATTGACTGAAGTTCGTTCGGCTCGACTTAAAAATTTATATAGGGATCTGGCGACTATTAATGAGCTTATCATTCATGCGAAAAATGAGCACGAGTTATTCGATGTTCTTTGCAGGATACCTATTGAAAGTGGATTGATGAGTATGGCCTGGATTGGCGTTGAAGTGACTGCTCGCGAGGTACTAATTCCAATTGTTAAGTACGGTTATGGCTTGGATTATCTGGATAATATTACTGTTTCAACTCATGTCGGTAAAGTCGAATCTCAGGGTGTGGCTGGTTCGGCTTTCCGTAAAAAGAAAGCCTATATAGCTAATGACATTTTAAATAGCTCTGCCATGGCACCTTGGCATAAGCAAATCAAACAGTATGGCTGGAATTCTGTTGCCAGTTTCCCAATTTCCCGGCATGGTGAGATTTATGCTGTTTTCACGGTTTACAATACTGAGCTTAATTTTTTTGATGATGAGGTTACCGCTTTAATCAACACCCTGACCAATGACGTGTCCTATGCGCTAGATGCTTTGGATGCAACTCAGGAGTTGATTAGAAGTGAGACACGCAACCGCTTACTTTTAGAATCATCGCCAAGTGGTATTATGGGAATAGATGTCGATGGGGTAACAACCTTCGTGAATCCAACTGCAGCAAAAATGCTGGGGTATTCGCCAGAAGAATTGACCGGTATCCAGATGCATGAAACGATACATCATAGTCATGCCGATGGACGTACTTATCTGAGGGAAGCTTGTCCAACGCACGCTACCCTGAAGGATGGCAAAGTAAGAAGTTTTGACAATGAAGTATTCTGGCGTAGAGATAATAGCTGCTTTCCAGTCGGGTACACAAGTCACCCGATTTATCAAGAAGGTATCATTCAGGGAGCGGTTGTGGTGTTCCAAGATATTACCGAACGGCTTAAAGTTCAGGAACAACGGAATGAAGAGCGTCGGTATCTGCAAAATATTATTGAAGGAACACATGCCGGTACTTGGGAATGGAATCTTGATACGGGTGAGGCAGTTTACAATGAACGTTGGGCTGAAATTGTTGGTTACCACTTAAGTGAAATTGTGCCCTTTACCCAGAAAAGTTGGGAGCAATTTGTACATCCAGATGATTTGAAGCGAGCTAAGACTCTGATCCAGAAGCACTTAGAGGGTGAACTCGATTATTATGAATGTGATATTCGGATGCGTCACAAGGACGGTCGCTGGATATGGGTTGCCGCCCGGGGCAAAGTCACTCACCGTACTACAGACGGTAAACCTCTGATTATGAGTGGTACGCATATCGATGCTACTTTACGTTGTGAAGCAGAAGAAACGTTACGAATAGCGCATGCCGAAGAGCGTGCTATATTTGATTCAGCTACCTCGGGTATTGTGCTTGTTAAAGACGGTATTATTCAGCGCTGTAATCGCAAATTGGAAACGATTTTTGGCTATTCCGCTGGCGAACTGAGTGGGCAGCCCACAAAGCGTTGGTATTTAGATGATACGATTTACCTAAACAATGCACTGCCCATGTATGATGCTTTTTTTGAGGGCAACACTGATCGTATTGAGCAACAGCTATTCAGGAAGAACGGTAGCCTTTTCTGGGCGCGTCTCTCCGGAAAAGCGCTCGATAAAAACGATAGCAATAAAGGTTTTGTAATCATCATTGATGATATTACAGGAGAGCACGCTGCGACGGCTCAGTTAATTAAAGCCAAGGATATTGCTGAAGAAGCAACCAAGTTAAAGTCGGACTTTTTAGCGAATATGAGTCATGAAATCCGCACGCCAATGAACGGTGTGTTGGGTATGTTAGAGTTATTGAGTGACTCGCCCCTGTTACCTAATCAGGTAGATTGGGTTAAAACGGCTTATAGTTCTGGGGAAGCACTATTGGACATTATAAATGCTATTTTGGATTTAACGAAACTGGAGGCAGATAAAGTTGACATAGAGCATATTGATTTTAATGTGATTGATTTAGTTGAAGAGGTATGTACTTTATTATCGACACGCGCTCATTCTAAAGGACTGGAATTAAACTGTTTTTTGCCGAAGACGCTTTCGGCGATGTGGCAGGGTGATCCAATACGGATTCGACAGGTTTTCACTAATCTGCTGGGTAATGCTATTAAATTTACTGAGCAAGGTGAGGTTTCAGTCACTGTGTTACCGGTTTTTGTTGATTCTGAACAAACCCAGCTACGCTTTGAAGTGACCGATACGGGTATTGGGATTTCGGAGGATGATTTAGCACGCTTGTTTAAACCCTTTGTTCAGGCTGACAGTGCGACATCACGGCGGTTTGGAGGATCCGGTCTTGGTTTGTCTATTAGTAAAAAATTAGTCGATTTAATGGGCGGTACTCTAGGTGTTAATAGCACACCTGATAGCGGCTCCTGTTTTTGGTTTAGCTTACCGGTGGATGAAACGGTCAATGCAAGCGAAAGTAATGAGTTATCATTTTTGTCTGGTGATCTTTCGTGTAAGCGAGTCCTGATAGTGGATGATAATATGACTAACCGAGCTACCTTGAATCATTATCTAAGCAGTTGGGGATTACTTGTTGGCGAAGCGAAGGATGGTAGTGAGGCGCTTATGGCTTTACAGACTACTTCGATGCAGGGCACAAGCTACGATTTAATCTTGCTGGATAGGCAGATGCCGATCATGGATGGCTTAACTTTGGCAAAATGTTTGTCTCAGATACCAGCCATCTCATCCATACCGATTATTTTATTATGCTCGGATATTCAGCTTGGATCGAGTGATTATCAAGGGACTCGCATTGTTCAATGCTTGATGAAGCCTCTTCGACAACTTCAGTTGTATAATGGGGTAATAAACGCCTTAAAGGGGGATTCGAGTGCATACTTAACCCAAACAGCAATCCACACTCAAACTCAGACGAATAGCCAATTTCCTCAATTTGAGGGTAAAAAGGTGCTTGTGGTAGAAGATAATAAGATTAATCAGAAAGTTATTGTGTCCAAACTGGCTAGATTCAATATCATTCCAGAGGTTGCAGAAAATGGTCAACAGGCTCTCGACAAACTGGCACGAACAACTTATGACTTGATTTTTATGGATTGCCACATGCCAATTCTGGATGGATATGCCGCGACCCAAGAACTACGCTTGTTGGAAGCGCGTGAGGGTATACTTCATCAAACCGTGGTTGCACTGACCGCTAATGCCCTTAAAGGTGAACGTGAAAAATGTCTGGCAGTTGGGATGGATGAGTATGTCACTAAACCCATTTCAACTGAGCAGTTAACGCAACTACTCATTGAACAATTAGGTTTGCCAACGTTAAAGATAGAGCCGATTCAAGCTCAAGTAATAATTCCAACTTCAGAAATAAAGATAGAGGCAACAATGACAAATGAACACCAATCACGTACGTTAACTAGTCAGGCTGTTTGGGATGAGAAATCAGTGCTTAAATACCTGGAAGAGGATAGTGAATTGTTGGATGATATGATAACCCTGTTTTTAAGTGATCTCCCAAATCAACTGAGAGAATTATCCGAGTATTCTTCGGAGGGTAACTTGCTTGCGCTGGGCAATACTGCTCACGCAATTAAAGGCGCTGTTGGAAACTTTTTTGCAGCATCAGCAACTGAATGTGCTCGGGAATTAGAGCATACAGCAAGAGCAGGGCAGTCAGCTGATTATAAGGGGTTGACAGAAGTGCTTATTACTGCATTAACTGATTTGATGAATGCGCTGCAATTATACTTAGATCAAAAGTCGGTGTAAATTAACGTGTAAATTAAGATAATCGCATCTATCTCTACCACATCATCGGATTAATGAAATAAGATATAGCCACATCGTAAAGAACGGCAACTGAATTGTCGTCCATGATAGGCAGTTCTGGTTGCCCTTGATGTGGTGCGTGAACAATTTTACAGCCAGCTTTTATTAACCATACCTTCCGAGTGATATTTGCTTCACGTTAGAATTTGATAGTGTGGTATAAGGGCATCCTTCATTTACCGGTTTACACTTTATGCAATTCCTGGCTTTATAAAGTCATGAAAACGGGTTTCTTTCGATGTACAAATGAACACAAACCTTCAGTTCATTGTACAATGAAGGTTTATATCCATGCCATTAGCT